>JBPOHN010000100.1:0-2885 GCA_052035525.1 Armatimonadota bacterium | reverse complement strand
TGTCCAGGGATCAGAGCGCGATCGAGGCTGCACTGCAGACGTTCCCTGGTAACGTCCTTGGCACGTTCCTGAAGATATCCGACCGCGGGCACGCCGAAATCGCCGAAGACATCGCAATGGATGAACGGCAGGCGTCCGCCCGCCGGCGGCAGGATGTCCGGGCCGCGATCGTGGAGAACGTCAACGCCGACAAGCGCAGCCTGGGCGATATCAAAACACTCTACGTTCAACTCGTGAGGCAGGGCAAGATCGACCGCAAGGGCACGAGCCTTAGCGCATTCGCGCGCGACTACAAGGAGCTGGCAGTAAAGCGCAGCGGCGGCGCGATGGTCAATGCCGTTGTCGCTGCTCGGAGCAACAAGGAGCGGGAGGCGATCCTGCTCAGATACCGGGAAACGATGGAGCCCGGAGAGTACGACGCTATGCTGCAGAATCTCGCGGACGAAAAGCTCGTATC
Source organism: Armatimonadota bacterium (assembly GCA_052035525.1). Lineage (GTDB taxonomy): Bacteria > Armatimonadota > UBA5829 > UBA5829 > UBA5829 > DTKD01. Next base: position 2,428 of record JBPOHN010000100.1, on the reverse strand, counting down.
GAGAGAACTGCTCGGCCGCGTCCGTGCCGAGTAACAGACCAGGAGAACAGAATGCCGCTAGGATGCAAATGGACTGTGGAGTATTTTCTTACCGGGTGCGCAGGGGGATTGGTGGCCGTGCTGATCCTGCCGGGCGCCTATATGACCATGCCTTGCTTGCGCAAGGTCAAAGGCGAATACCGGGTCTACTTAGGCGCGCTGGCTCGGGTCGTTGTGGCTGGTATCGGCGGCTGTGTCGTGGACTGCAATCCTCGCAACGCATTCTTTGGCGGCTTCTTCGCCTGGCACGCTTTTCGCTGGCTGGGTGAGGACGGCTGGCAGTACGTCCTTCCGAGACTCAAGGCTGGCCTCCACAAACCGGAGCCTAAGTGACGTCCTCTTGCCAACTTCGTTTTAGTGGTGCTACAACTCAGGTGCACACTCAGAAACGGAGTTGACCTATGTCTCGCAACACACTCTCTAAGCGGCTGGCGACCATCACTCTGCTGCTGGTATCGCTGGTCTTTCTCGTCAGTGCCACCGCCCAGGCGGCTACCGACGAGGGTTTCGACTGGAGTAAGATCGATTGGGTGCAGCTTGCCAAAATCTTCCTGCCGGCCATCGGAGCCCTGCTGATTCAGTCCCCGTGGGTGCGCGCGATGGGCGGGAAGATCCAGAAACTGCTGCCCGGCGCTACCGTCGAGGATGGTATCAAGTTTGAGCAGATACTGGCATCAGTCAAGGGCCGAGACGCGCTCCTGCGCTGGGTGCGTAACTACACGCTGGTCCTACTCGTGGGCATCCTGATGTGCGGGGTCTGCGGATCGGCGACCGCTCAAGTTGTCACCACTCAGACGCTTGCCATTCCGCAGGTGCGGTCTATGTCTACCACTCCGCCCGAGCAGGCATTCATCACCAAGAGCTTCTCACTTACCTACTTCCACGACGGAGAGAATGACGCACTCGGTGTGCCCCTACCGATTTGGCGAGTCGGCAAGCTCAGCCTTGCTGCTGTTCCCATCCTGAGCGCAGGCGCAGCCGACAAGACGCAGATAGGTATTGTCGAGGCGTTCGGGTATGACGTTGACTGTAAGGCGTTGCTGCAAAAGCTCGGCGTGAAGAACGTTACGGTCGTGCTCACTCCACGCTACGGGCCCCGGCAGGCGAACGGCGAAAAGCCGCGTTGGGTATGGGGCGGGACCGCTGAGGTTAAGTGGACATTCTGAGGTGATCTATGGCAACAGCCAAACCTAAGCCGAAGCCGGACTCTCCCGAGAAGCGTTCCAAACGTCTGCTCTTTGCGGTGGCGTCATTCCTCTGGCAATGGCAGAAGGACAACGCCGGCAATACGGACCTGCGCTGCCTCGAGGCAGTCCGGCACGCCTGCAAGGAAGCAGGGCTCAAACTCCCCATGTCCAACGTCGACTATAAGGGCAAGCTAGCCCTTACGTGCGGCACTACGCTTGCGAAAAATCCCAAGAAGTGGGGATGGAAGCTGCTCGGCGAGTCCGCCAGCGCCTTACCGACCGACCGGCCATGCCTGGTCTTCTTCAAGAACTGCGGGCTGCTCCCGGATCGACGGGTAGCCGGCCACGTCGCCATCTTCAAGCCATCTACCGCCCACATCGTAGCGAACACGACCTATAACTGGTCCGCGAAGTGGGCTGAAAAGGTGGCTTACGTCTTTGAGGTAGCATGAGCCGCCCCGGCTGTCCGGTCGAAGGCTGACGCGCTGCGTCAGGTATTGAGGTAGGCTGGACGGCCGGGGTCTGCACAACTCTCACGAGGAAAAAGGCTCTAGGATTCGATTCTGACGTTTTGGACGTATATCTGCCCGCCGCGCACCCCCACAAGCCTGCTGAGCCTAACGCTACGCGTAAATGCGGTGGCGTTTGACAAGAGGGCTGCTTTGGGATACACTGCAGGACACATAGGAGGACAGTATGCGATATCTGATACTCGCTCTGCTCGTTTGCACATTGTTGGGTGGTTGTGGTGGCGGCAATGCCGTTGATGAATTCAGAGCCGCGCCGGCAGCCGATCAGTCCGATCCGTTCGGGGACCCGCCGCCCCCGCCGGCAGCGCCGAAGCGCTGATCACTTGGAGGCAGTGCGGACCAGACGCCAGCCCTGTGAGGTGAGCACCCACGTGCGCCCGTCGTAACGCCTGATGCGTAGCACTCGGCTGAACTCCCCACCGGTGTTCATATACGTGTATGGCGTCGGCCAGACGAACCATGCCAGCATGCCGACGGTCACTACCGCCAGCACGATCGCTATCACTCTGTTTCTCACTAACCCCTCCACAGCCATTATTCGCGCATTATACCATCTCACCTCCTCTCCAGAGCATCCCAACTCCTTTTTACCCATCTTTTCTTCACCTTACCCCGCGTCTGCTCGCTTGTCAAGATGTGGAGCGAGAAAAAGCCAAAAAAAACCTGAAAAAT
>JBPOHN010000130.1:0-3704 GCA_052035525.1 Armatimonadota bacterium | reverse complement strand
CAACCCCGCAGCACTGCTGAGGTCCATCAGCGACCTGACCTCGGAGCTATACGACACGTTGCTTGAGTGACATCTCTCGTGAGGCATCGATAAGCACTACGGTAACATTCTTAGATGAGGCATCACGACAAGAAAGGACCTGTTATCAGACAATGAGGGGTCGGTTGTCAGACAATGGAGGACCAATCCAATCAAGTGGACTGCGTACCAGCGCCTAGTCCACGAAGGTGGACTTCGCACCGTGTAGCCTCGAATCCATTCGAAGGCGTCCCCACACCTTGAACCCACTGGAACGCCAAAATGGGTATATAACAAACGGAGCGCGCAATAACGCGCTCGATTACATAAGGCTGTAGCGCTTCAGGCCCCGAGAGATTCCTCCCGGGGCCTTTAATCACACGAAGGTTCGCGCCCCTGTCTGGTAGAACCCATGACTGAAAACTCTCGCTCTCGCGATGAGAAACGATAGAGGTATCAGCACTACATGAGCAATGTCCATTTCGCACCGGCGAAAATGAGCGCCCTGCGCGCAGACGCCAGCCTACCAGCTAAGTTCAAACGAATGCTGGCCGCGTACGATCTCAAGGAGATGTTCGAGGGCAAGTCCGTCGCCATCAAGATGCACCTTGGCGGCCATCTCGGCTACTCGACCATCCCGCCCATCTTCGTGAAGATACTCGTGGACGCAGTGAAGGAAGCCGGCGGCCGGCCTTTCGTCACCGACGGCAGCCCCGCCATACCTTCCGCGAGGGACCGCGGGTATACGCAGGAGGTCCTCGGCTGTCCGATAGTCCCCGCCGCAGGCCACCGTGAGGGCTTCTACAAAACGGTCCCGATCGGATTCCGATCACTCCAGGACGTACAGATGTGCGGCGAGATCGTCGAAGCTGACGCGATGATCGTCTACAGTCATGGCAAGGGGCACGGGCTCTGCGGATGGGGCGGCGCGATCAAGAACATAGCGATGGGCAACGTCACCTGCCAGTCCCGCGGGGACATCCATGCGCTCGGCGACGCTGAGTTCTCCTGGGACGAGGAGAAATGCACTCACTGCGAGTTGTGCGTTGACAACTGCCCGGCAGGAGCGATCACGTTCAAGGAGGGCAAGCTCGACCTCTTCCTGCACCATTGCCGCTACTGCATGCACTGCGTCACCGCCTGCCCGGTCGGCGCGATCGAGATCAACGAAATGAGCATGCAGATATTCCAGGAGGGCATGGCGCGCGTCACAAAGGCCTGCCTCGACGGGTTCGAGCCCAACCGCGTGCTCTATATCAACCACGTCCTTAATGTGACGCCGTTCTGTGACTGCTGGGGCTTCACGTCACCGATGATCGTGCCGGATGTGGGCATCTTCGCAAGCAAGGACATCGTCGCCATCGAGCAGGCGAGTATCGACTCGATCAAGACCGAGAACTACATCCCCGGTTCGCTGCCGCCGCCCTACGAAGTCCGCGACGTCGACGGGCATCTTTTCCAGAAGATCCACGCCAAAGACCCGTATCTGCAGGTCATAGAAGCTGAAAAGCTCGGCCTCGGCGAAACCAGGTACGAACTGACCGAAGTGGACTAACCGCTCAAACCATGTGAGCGACATCCACTACCACTCAGCAGCGAGATCAGCATCATCAGCAGCGGGATCAGCATCCTGAGCGCCGTCGAAGGGTCGCTGATCTCGCATATCGAAGGCTGGTGCGGGATTTGTAATCCCGCACCCTCCCCAGAAAATCACTTGCCCAATCACGACAACATGACGAAGGAATACGTGCCTCCGGTGACAAACTCTTCTTCAGGAAGTAATACGCCCGTAGTACGTGACAGCCGACGATTCCTTTGCCCCACAGATGAAGGGATATTGGCCGTCAGGTGTCCTGCCGAGCGGCAGGTTTTATATGCATCTACGGTTTGTTGGGTGCACTTGACTCGTCAGTGAAGCCGCTGCCATGTGTTCCCGAGAGACCACGGGCCGGACTTCACGACACTGAAGGGGGAGATGCCGCCCGGCATCTTCCAAGGGGGGATAACATTGAGGAAGGTATGTATCGTCATCTGTGTCTTGGGGCTGCTCATCGCTCTGGCAGTCCCCGCCTCGGCCGCCCAGTTCCGCGCGTTCTGGGTGGATGCATGGCACTCGGGGTTCGAGAACTCCAGTGCTACCCAGGCAATGGTCAACTACACGGCAGGCTGCAATGCTAACGTCATTTTCGTAGAGGTACGCAAGCGTGGTGATGCTTACTACGCGTCCAGCTACGAGCCCAAAGGAACCGGAGTAACACCCGCCTCAGGCTACGACTGCCTTGCCGACATCTGCACCAAAGCTCATGCGGCGGGGCTTGAGGTCCACGCGTGGGTCGTCGTAACGCGAGTATGGACAGAGACTTCAAACCCGCCCACCACGACGCCGAACCATGTGTTCAACACGCACCCTGAGTGGTTCTCGCTCACCAACGGCGGCTCGAAGTTCGATTCCGGCGGCCACAGCTTCCTGGACCCGGGCGTACCCGATGTCGAGCATCACACCGTAAATGTCATCAAGCAGATCGTGACAAACTACCCGGTCGATGGCATCACGCTGGACTACATCCGCTATCCGGGGACGACGTGGGGCTACAACCCGATTGCGGTGGCCCGATACAACGCTGAGTATGGTCTCAGCGGCAATCCATCATATACGAGCACCCAATGGTCCAACTGGCGCCGGCAGCAGCTCACGAACCTGGTCAAGAGAATCTACCTGGAATGCAAGGCCATCCGGCCAAGCATCAAGGTAGGCGCCGCCGTCTGGAACACGGCAGGCACGGGCAACAGCAGCTACTTCCAGAACTGGGACCAGTGGATGAGCCAGCACTGGCTGGACTACTGCTCTCCGATGAACTACACCACCAGCAACTCCACGTTCAACAGCAACGCCAATGACAGCATCGGCAGGCAGTACGGCAGACACATCTACATGTCTCAGGGATCGTACATGAACACGATCAGCAACTCGATGACGCAGTTGAACAGCGCGGTGTCCATTGGCTTCCCGGGCATCTGCCCCTACAGCTACGCCGTAACCAACAGCGGCACCGTGAACAGAACCAGCTTCCAGAACTCACTCAAGGCGGGTCCGTTCTCGGGCTATCAATCGGTCCCGACAATGTCCTGGATCACAAGCCCTACCTATGGCATGCTCAAGGGCTTTGTCACCAACTCGAGCGGCATGCCCATCTATCCTGCCACCGTCACGATCTCCGGAAAATCAACCAAGGTCTCCGGGACCGGCTTCTACGGCTTCGTGGATGTTTCCACGGGCAACTGCAATGTGACCGTCACAGCCGATGGCTACCAGACCTGGAACGGTTCCGCGTGGATCTCGGCAGGTGTTGTTGCCGATCTCGACGTGACGATGGTCCCGGCCGGAGGCGGTGGTAGTGAGATCATCATCGACAACCCATCAGCCACATTCACCGGCAGTTGGTCCACCGGCACGGCATCAACCGACAAGTACGGCGCCGACTACAGGTTCGCCAACACCGGCTCCAGCGAGTCGGCAACAGCTATATGGCGGCCCAGCATCGCTACTGCAGGCAACTACGATTGGACTGTACCCAGTAAAACGGACACTTTGTTAAGCTGCTTTGGCGGCGGCCTCGAACTCGACAGGGCTTAGGTAGCCCAGATACGAGTGCATCCGCTGCCGGTTATAGAAGACTTCGATGAAC
>JBPOHN010000104.1:0-10368 GCA_052035525.1 Armatimonadota bacterium | reverse complement strand
GCCGCTCAAAACCAGGCGATTTGAGCCGCAGCATTATCTCTCCAAATGTAACAACACGCTGTGTCAATTCCTGATCCTCCTACTTCGCCTGCAGCAAATGAATGGCGAAACCCCCGAAGCTGTCTTTCAAATATACAGCCGTCGGAGCATCCTCCGGCCCCTTGGCCGTGCTCATATCGACCGCCATGCCGTTTCTCTCAAGATACGCGACAGCGCGCGGGATGCTGTTCGTCCTGATAGCTATGTGGCCGTGCGCGCCTGCGCCAACGCTCTTCATGATCTCGAAGCCGGTCCCGACGAAGTTCGAGCTGTTGCCTTCTTTCACGGGCATAGCGAGCACCCTGCCGAGCGTCGTGGCCAGATCAAGTGAGGCTCCGGCGTCTTCCATGTTGATACCGATATGGGCCATCTCGAACCCGAGCATTGTGGAGACGGCCTGGCGAGTCAGTTGTGTGATGCCGGCAAAGTCCTTCGCTTTTACCATGTCCGACTTCACCATCCAGCTTCCGCCGCATGCGAGTACCTTATTGAACGAGAGGTACGCGTTCAGATTGCTTGCATCAATGCCTCCAGTAGGAATGAACTTCATCATGCCGTAGGGAGCGCTGATCGCCTTTAGGGTGTTCAGCCCGCCGAACGCTTCCGCCGGGAAGAACTTCACCACATCCAGCCCAAAGCCCAGCGCCGTCTCTATGTCGGTAGGGTTGCTGCAGCCGGGCGTGATAGGTATGCCTTTCTCGACGCAAAACGCCACAACGTCAGGGTTGATCCCCGGACTGACGATGAACTGCGCGCCGGCGCTGATGGCCCTCTGTGCCTGCTCTGTGGTAAGCACCGTGCCGGCCCCTATGAGCATGTCCGGCACCTCGGATGTTGCTCTGCGGATCGCTTCCTCGGCCGCAGCCGTACGGAAGGTTATCTCAGCAATCGGCAAGCCGCCGTCGAGCAGCGCATTGCACAAGGGGACTGCGTCCGCGGCGTCCTCAATCACTACTACGGGTACTATGCCGATCTTCCCAATCTGTGTCAGGATCTCGTTCAACCTGGCTCCTCCGATCTTGTTCCTGGGCGGTTGCTTGTCCGCGTGATGCGGATAGCTCCCATGGTTTCCCATGGTTGATACGTCTTCGCACGCTCAATGCCCTGCATGAGAGGCATTACATAGAGGAGAGGAATCACAACGCACTCCCGAGGGCAGAGGCCCGGGCTGCTCAGCCGACGCTTTCGCGCGATACTACAACAACGGCTGCGTCGTCTCTGAGCCTGCCTTCTGCCCATTCAGTGGCATCGCGCAGCAGGTCTTTTGCCAGCCTGCTGGCGTCTGAGGTGCAGCGGCGCCTAACCACGTTCTCTATGCCCTCCGTCTCAAACAGCTCGATGCCGCGCTTGGCCTCGCTGATCCCGTCGGTGTAGAGGAGAAGGCTGTCGCCGTCGTTGAGGTGCGAGGTGTGCGCCTCGAACTGCTGTGTTTGGACGATTCCCAGCGGCATCTGTCCAGCTTGCAGGTGCTCCAGCCTGCCGTCGCATCCGCAGATCAGGGGCGGAGGATGGCCCGCGCTGGAATAAGTGATGTCACCAGTCGGCAGATCTATCATCACGAGGAACACGGTTGCGAATGCCAGAAAATCCAGCTGGCGAGAGTACATCACGGAGTTGGCCTTCGTCAGGGCTTCGGAGACTGACCCGGTTTCGTGCAGGAATGCGTGAACAGTGGAGCGCGTGGTAGCGGCCATGGCAGCGGCTTCGAGCCCATTCCCGGACACGTCGCCTATCAGCACACCAACGGTGTGTTCACCCATGCGAAACACATCATAGAAGTCACCACCGATCTCGCCCGTGAAAGGAGCGGGCACATATTCGGCAGCGACGTTGTAGCCGGATCCGATGTAGGGAGCTTCAGGCAACAGCGCACGCTGCAGGAGCAGCGAGAAATGCTTCTCTCTTTCGAGCGCCTGCTCCATCTCAGCACGGTTGCGCTGCAGGTCTTCGTAAAGCTCGGCATTGTCGATCGCCAGGGCAGCACGGTCCGCCATCGCGGCCAGAAGCCGCATTTCGTCATCGTTGAAGTCTCTTGGCCGGAAGCTCTGCACGCGAGTAACCCCGACGACCCTGTCCCGCGCTATGAGCGGCGCGCCCAGCAGAGTCTCGGCCGAGCCGGTAAAGCTATCAATCAGGGCAGGATGACGCTTCGCATTGGTCAGGCACACAGGCTGACGGCTCTTGAGTACCTCGCCTATGAACCCTTCGGTCATCTTGACCCTCTGCCCTATCAGCCCCGGGACATTGTGGGCTGCGTAAGCAACCAATTCCTTCGCCTGCTCGTCCACCACAAAAAGACAACTGGCCTCGGCGTCCAGCGCGAGCGCGATCTGTTCGACCAGCGCATCCAGGAGCCTGCGAAGGTCGAGCGTGGACAACCCCGCCTCCGAAATGCTCTCCAGGGCGGCCAGACGTCTTCGTTCGTTTTCCAGGGCAGCTTCGGTCTGCTTTCTCTCCGTGATGTCTGTCGCTACGCTCCCAACGCCATAGATGCTGCCCGTAGAGTCATACACTGGGAATCTGGAGGTGAGGAATGTGCGGACGTCCCCGGCGATCTCCACGGTCTCTTCGTACTCATTGCCCTGGCGTGTCTCGATCACTTCACGATCGTGGGCCACGCGCTCGTCTGCCGCTTTTTTCGGCAGCAAATCGTGCGAGGTCTTGCCGATAAGCTCGTGCTTTGGAAGTCCTAGAAATCGCGCGCCCGCGGCATTTACCAGCATATATCTGAATTCCAAGTCCTTCAGTACGATAATGGCACTTGAGCTGTCCATGACAGATTGCAGTATCTGCTCGCTTCGCGCGAGCGCTTTCTGCGCTTCCTTGCGCTCTCTCCGGATTCGCGCCTCCCGCAGTTCACGATCAACCGCTGGAGCCAGCCTGGCGAGGTTGTCCTTGAGGATGTAGTCCTGCGCTCCGAGGCGCATTGCCTCTACGGCAGTGTCTTCTGCTATCTGGCCGGACACGATGATGAAGGGTATGTCAGGGTCGCGCTCGCGCACAAGCCCCAGAGCGTCAATTCCACTGAAATGCGGGAGCCTGTAGTCGGCTATGACGATATCCCACGGCCTATCCAGGGCTTCGATCAGTGCTTCGCGGGTCTCTATTCGCTCGGCTGCCAGCGCGTAGCCACCCTCCCGGAGTTCTTCGGCAATGAGCATGGCATCGTCCTCGGAATCCTCGACGATCAGCACGTGCAGTGGCGCGTTCACTGCGGGCATGTTCGCCTCCGGGGAGGAGGTTCGTTCAAGATAAGCCAGAATAGCCCGAGAGTCTTGGCGGCACGAACAAACTCGTGGTAATCGACAGGCTTGCGTACGTAGGCGTTAGCTCCGAGGCTGTAGCTGCTAATGATATCCTCTTCCTCCTTGGAAGAGGTCAAGATCACCACAGGAAGGCAGCTCGTTTTTGGGTCAGAACGGATTCGCTTCAGCACGTCGAGTCCGCTCACCTTCGGCAGTTTCAGGTCGAGCAACACAACCCCGGGGAGGTAGTCCTCCATATGGCAGGTGTCAGTCCCCTTACCGAACAGGCAATCCAGGGCCTCCTGCCCATCCCTTGCTACGCGTATTTCATTGGCGATGTTGCCTTCCTCGAAGGCGATCCGGGTCAGCTCAACATCGTCGGGGTTATCCTCAATCAACAAGATCACAGGGTCCTTCATTGCCTTGCCTCCCCCAGCGTAAAGTAGAAGGTTGCGCCTTGTTCTACTGCACTTTCGGCCCAGATGCGTCCCCCGTGTCTTCGTAGAATTCGCTGGACAAGGGCCAGCCCGATCCCTGTGCCCGCAAACTCCTCCTCGGTGTGCAAACGCTGGAACGGAGAGAACAGCTTATCCGCATAGGCGGGATCAAATCCCGCGCCGTTGTCTCGTACGTAGTATACCCGCTCACCATCCTGTTCAAGGGAACCAACCTCGACCCTTGTTACCTCCCGGTTGGCCGTGAACTTCCAGGCGTTGCTGAGGAGGTTATCGAGCGCAATCCTGAGCAAGTGCAGATCGCCTTCAACAACCATCCCTGGTTCTATGCTGATCTCAGCTTTGCGCGAAGGGGCTTCCCTCTGATAGGCGTCGAGAATGTCCGCCGCCATGGCACTGAGGTCCACGCGCTGCCAGTGCATTTCCGCCCGGCCTGCCCTCGATAACCCAAGAATATCATCTATGAGCCGCGCCATCCTCTGAGCAGCCGCCCGGATGCGCCGTAGATAGTCCTGCCCGCGCTCATCCAGCGAATCAAGATACTGCTTGAGTATGGCATTGCTGAATCCGTCGATAGCGCGCAGAGGCGCCCGCAGATCGTGGGAGACCGAATAGCTGAATGCCTCAAGCTCCTTGTTGGTCGCCTCCAACTCGGCCGTTCGCGCCCGCACGCGCTGCTCAAGTTCTGTGTTCAGGCCCCTTATCTCGTCCTCCGCGCGTCTTCTGTCGGTAACATCCGAGAAGAGTACGGCAACCCTACCAGGCCCGGGAGAGAAAGCGGAAACCGCGAAGTACCTGCCCAGGTCCTTGTTGTACTCCTCGATGCGGGCAGGCTGCCGCGTGCGGGCTACGTTGAAGTAGGTCTGCAGCCAGTAATCCTCAACCTCCGGCAGCACCTCACGGAACCTCTTTCCTATCGTTTCCTCCGGCTTGAGCCCAGCATTTGCCATGAGGGCCGGGTTTGCCTCCAGGAATCGCAAGTCGACCGGCGTGCCCTGATCGTCGGTAATCACTTCCAGCAGGACAAACCCCTCTCGCATAGTTGCGAACAGATTGCTGTATCTGGCCTCGCTGTCCCGAAGCGCTTCCTGCGTCTCCAACAGCTCGCTGACGTCGGTGTTTGTCCCGAACCACCTCGAGACCCTGCCCTCGGCATCCTTGAGCGGCTGCGCGCGTGTGAGGAATGGCCGGAATCTGCCGTCCGCCCCCCTGATCGGAAACGCCATCTCGAAAGGCTCTCCGGTATCCAGGGAGTGCTTCCAGCGTTCCATGACTTTCGCCAGCAGTTCCGGGTCGATCACGCTCTGCCAATTCCACCCCTGCACTTGCTCAAACGTGGTTCCTGTATATTCGTACCAACGCCGGTTGTACCAGAATATGTAGCCATCCGGCTCCGCTATCCACGCGAGCTGCGGCAGCGAGTCCACCATAGTCTGGAAGCGCTCCTCGCTCGCCCGAGCGGCGTCTTGCGCCCGGCTCCGCTCCTCCATTTCCCGCAGCAGGCTGGCGTTCAGTGCGGCCGTCTCATCCGCCAGGTTCTGTATGCGGCGCTGAGACTTCCTCACCTGCACCGCCGCAATGCTCACCGCCGTAACGCCGAACAGATAAGCGGCATGTCCGGCCCATTCTCTCGCCCCTTCAGCCAGCGGCCACAGGCTGTGTTGCGGGTCAACAAAGAAGTACGTGAAGAGAATCCAACCCACGACGACCGACAACACCACCGGACCAGCGCCAAACACATAGGCGATGATCATCGAAAGCAGGAAGTACGTGACTGGAAACCGTCCCAGCTCGATCACGGGTGCGATCAGCACCAGGATGGCCGTCAGCACCAGCTCCAGGATCAGTGTCACCGTGTAGCCTACCCAGTACGGCGGTGTCACTGTGCCCCCACGGTCGGCCCTATCGTCCGGTCCTACCACGAGAAAAGCGCCTCCAACGCTGCCTCACCCGGCGACACGCCGGCCTTGAGCTTCACCTCGACCGCCACTACGGTGCCGTCCGGACCGGTGGCGAGGTAGACCTTGTCCGCGAACTCGATCATCACCTTGTAGCCCATGCCTAACGACGCAGCGGTGCTGTAGCCCTTCCGCAGCGCAACATCCGGCAGCGACAGCGCCTCTATGCCGGGACCGGTATCACTGGCCGTGAGCAGCAGGGCCTCATCTTTCCTGTGAATGGTGACGGTGCCTCCGCCAGCGTGCTTCAACACGTTAGCCATTGCCTCGAGTGCACAGCCCACGAGAGCCTGCGACTGAGACTCGTCCATCTGCAGTTCCCGGGAAACGCGTCGTATGTCATTGCGGGCATGCTCGATATCAGTGAGGCTTCCTATCGACCATTCACGAAAAGCGGGCCCGGCAAGCGCACGGATCTCCTCTGGCTCGGCTATGACCAGCTTTCCACCCGTTGCGGCAAGGATGGTTCGCTTGTAGAATTCCCGTTTATGCGCCACCAGCGCTTGCTGTCGCTGCTCGTCGAGTTTGCGGTCGGTTATGTCCGTGCTTATCGCCAGTCCCATGCTGACCTCGCCTTTCTCATCGCGAACCGGAGTGACGTCGGTGAGCAGATAGGTAGTCTGGCCGTCCGTGCGACGGTGCTCCCATTCCAGGTTCCTGATGCGCTCGCCCGAGAGGACGCGGGCGATAAGCCGCCGTGCCGCTTCCTCTGACTCAGGGTGGCCCAGCACCTCCCATATAGGCCGGCCGACGACTGCCTCACTGTCCATCTCAAAAGCATGCTCGAATGCCGGATTCACCTGCGTGAGTGTCCCCTCGCGGTCAAACGCCAAGATCACAGCCGGCGAGCACTCGAATATCGTGCGGTAGCTTTCGCTGGCTGCTCTGGCCGCGTCCTCAGCCACTCGCGCTTTCCTGCGGGCCGCCATGTCCGACAGTTCGCGGGCAACCGCAGGCTGAAGCCGCGACAGGCTGCTCTTGAGAATGAAGTCTTGCGCGCCGGCGTGCATCATATCGACGCCGATGTTCTCGCCGGCCGTGCCCGAAACCAGGATGAAGGGAATATCCAGACCGCTCTCCTGCAGCACTTGCAGCGCTTCACGACCGCTGAACCGCGGCATCGTGTAGTCCGCTATGATAAGCGACCAGGTCTGCTCCGCAAGAGCAGCGCGCATCGCCTCTGCTGTGTCCACTCGAAGGTAAGTCAGATCATATCCGGCCTCACGAAGCTGATCAGCCATGAGCAGCGTATCATCTTCGGAGTCGTCCACGATAAGCACCCTCAGACGGTCGTCGTCCATCGTTCCTTACTCCATAACGATGAGGCTGACAGACAGATCGCCAGCATAGATTAGTATGCCCGCGCTGCACGGAATTTGAACGTAACGAGGAAAACAGATGTGCTCTATGGACGTGACTCAGGTGGCGCGCGAGGAGATGATCAGCCAGTCCGTTCCAGCTTGAACTCGCGCATCTTGTTGCGGAGGGTCTTGCGGTCGATACCGAGGGACTGGGCAGCCGCCGTCTGATTCCATTGCTTGTACTCCAGCACGCGCTCGATATGGATCCTCTCCACGTCCCTCAGGCAGGAATGAATCGGATACGGGGCTCGTGGGTCAGGCGGAGGTTCGGGACGATCAAGCTTGAGGGTACGGTCGGGCGATGACGAGATCCGGGGGACACTTCCATTGCCATCCATGGTCAGAACAGGCAAGTCGGGGTCGTGCTCTCTCAAATCCCTCAGCAGATCGCCATCCCTCCGGGAACGCAGTTCCGCGCCCAGTATCACAAGGTCGAACTCGCCATGTTTCGCGGCGGCAAGCCCGGTTGCTTCGTCACGCGTGACCATTGTCTCGCAGCCGAGCTCGGTAAAAAGCCGCAGCATCGCCCTGCGTGTCTTGGCCCGGTCGTCGATTATGAGTACGTGCTTGCTGCTCATATCCCGCGCCAAATTCTGTCACCAGAGGGTGCCGGAATACACGTATTATATGGCTGAGCTTGTCCGCTGTAAAGGTTAGGGATACTCAACCGTTCAATTCTGCTGTAGAATGTATGCGGAGGATTCAATGTCGATTCCGTCTCCCGTGCCAACACAGAGCGAGCAATCGCCACGCAAGCGCGCCAGCTCGGGCGTTACCGTTAGAGCGATGCTCATCGGTCTGGTGGTCACGGCGCTCATCGATCTGTGGATTCACTACGCGGAGCTTGTGCTTGGCGGCACGCGAGGACATACCGCGCTCGCCAACACGTCCATACCCGTGGGCGCATTCAGCGCTCTGTTTGCACTTGTCATCATCAACGTGCTGCTCACACGGATTGCTCCGAGGCTGAGTCTGTCCTCCCCCGAACTGCTGACCATCTATGTGATGAGCGCTGTCTCTACGGTCGTCTCCAGCTCGGGCGGCATGCATTTCCTCATACCAACCATCACCGCGGCGCACTATTTCTCGCACATGCACCCTGAGAACGGGTGGACCGGCTTGTTCATGAAGTACGTGCCAAAGTGGATCACGCAGTCGGACCCCGAAGCGCTGAAGGCGTTCTATGCCGGGGGCGCTGCACTGAACCTGCACCAGTGGGCCAGCCAGATGTTCATCTGGTGCGGTTTTTTGATCATATTCACCACCGCCACCCTGTGCATGGTCTACATCCTGCGCAAGCAGTGGATCGAGCGCGAGCACCTGCCGTTCCCGACTGTCACGCTGCCGCTCGAACTGGCGAAGGAGGGCACGCCGCTCCTCAAGGACCGGCTGTTCTGGATCGGCACCATACTCACGTTCAGCATCGTGTGGTGGAACACGATGTCCGTCAACTATCCCAGCCTTCCGCGAATCAACCTGCGTGCGACGGACCTGGGACCCAACTTCACCAGTCCACCGTGGAGCGCGATGGCGCCGTTTCCGATCACGTTCTTCCCGTTTGCGATCGGCATCGGATATCTGCTATCGACGGAAGTGGTTTTTAGCTGCTGGTTCTTCTATCTCGTGAGCAAGATGGAGGCTGTTTTCGGAGTAGCTACCGGCCTATCCACGGGAGCGGCCGGCGTGCAGAGCGTGTTTCCCTGGTTATCGTTCCAGTCTGCAGGTTCATTCCTGGGTCTGGCAGGCGTCAGCGTCTGGGTTTCGCGGCGACACCTCAAGGAAGTGTACAGCGCAGCTTTCGGCGGTAATGCCAATGGCGATCCCGAGGCCAGAGGCTACCGCGTGGCCGCGCTTGGGCTCGTCTTCTGCGCTCTGGCGATGGTCGCATTCACTGTGGTCGCGGGCGCCAGTCTTCACATTGCGCTGATCTGGGTGATACTGGTCTTCGCATACTTTCTGGCGGCGACAAGAATCAGGGCGGAGACCGGCAACGCGTGGCCTGTTGGACCGCAGGTCGATCCGTTCCAGTTCATCATGATGGCGGGCGGCACGGGTGTCTTCCATCCAGCGGATATGACCGCCATAACATATGTGCGCGCGGCCACGGCTCAGCAAGATTTCCGTGGAGTCATCATGCCGCACCAGTTGGACGGGTTCAAGATCGCCGATTCGGCCGATATCAAGCCCGCGAAGCTTGCAGGGGCTATGATGCTGGCGGTATCGGTCGGTGTGTTCGTCTCGTTCATCATCGCGCTCTACGTTTGGACGAAGTACGGCGCGCTTGCCAAGACCGATGCGTGGCGCAGCATGATGGGCAAGACCAGTTTCGACAAGCTGGCGACGTGGTTGAAGCTCAAGACGCCGAACCCGCCCGACACCGGCGGTATGATGGGGGTCGGCATCGGCGCAGGCTTCACGATGTTCCTCTCGTATATGAGAATGCGTTACGTCTGGTGGCCACTGCACCCGGTAGGCTACTGCATGTCCACGACATGGTTGGCGTGGGAGACCTGGATGCCGTTCATGATCGCGTGGTTGGCCAAGATCATCATCATCCGCGCGGGGGGAATGAAGCTCTACAAGCGAATGATGCCGCTGTTCCTCGGCTTCATCGCGGGCGACTTCCTGGGAGGAGGGGTGACAACCCTCGTCGGCTGCCTCACTAACATCAGCGTGTATCCGGCGAACTGGTGAAGACGGGCCGCACTCGCGAGGATACCTGGGTAGGCGCACTCCAGAAAGGCAACGGCCTACGCTGTTATTGACACCAGGCGTTGAAGTCCCTGATCAGGAAAGACTAGCTGTGAATGCGTGAGCAACCAACACAGAACAGCAAGAACGCTAGATGATTGTACAAGCGGTGCATGAGGCCGACGGGCTGACCGCAGCACTTGCTGCTTGTACGTGTAACTGACCCAAGTCGCGGGCACCTGACGAATAGGCTTATCGCGTCAACCAGTAGTCCGCTACAAACTTCGGCAGACGTCACTCTCATCTCTCTCATCCACTCCATCTAGGGCTATGCAACACCTGTGCAGAAACTGTGCCAATTCGCACTTGTGGCCGCCTCTGGCGGAAGTTTCTGTTCGGCACGCCGCTTGAGGGACCCATGAACTTGGTGAGCACTATGCAACCTTCGCCGCCTCATTTGTTCGCTGCATGCGAATGCAGGCCAAAGAGGGGCGTGATGCCTCATCTAAGAATGTTACCGTAGTGCTTATCGATGCCTCACGAGAGATGTCACTCAAGCAACGTGTCGTATAGCTCCGAGGTCAGGTCGCTGATGGACCTCAGCAGTGCTGCGGGGTTG
>JBPOHN010000103.1:0-2193 GCA_052035525.1 Armatimonadota bacterium | reverse complement strand
GCGACCTTCTGAAGAACGATAAGCGCTGGCAGTATGGCACACCGCCTGCCGGAAACGCGAACTTCGCCTGGGTCCAGCACTTCATCTATCATCTTGCGCCCACTGGCCTTGCGGGATTCGTTCTAGCCAATGGTTCGATGTCGTCAAATCAATCAGGCGAGGGGGAGATTCGCAAGAACATCATCGAAGCCGATCTGGTGGACTGTATGGTCGCGTTGCCCGGCCAGCTTTTCTATTCGACGCAGATTCCGGTATGTCTATGGTTCATCGCCCGCAACAAAAAGAACGGCAGATTCCGCGACCGGCGCGGCGAGACACTCTTCATCGACGCGCGCAAGATGGGCACGCTGGTCGACCGTGTGCACCGTGAGATGACGGACGAAGACATAGCGAGGATTGCCGATACATACCATGCTTGGCGCGGCGACGAGGCTGCGGGGGTCTATGAGGATGTTCCCGGATTCTGCAAGGCAGCCACGCTCGATGACATCCGCAAACTTAGCCACATCCTCACTCCGGGACGATATGTAGGCGCGGCCGAGGTGGAAGACGATGGCGAACCGTTCGAGGACAAGATGGCGCGTCTGACCGCGCAACTGCGCGAGCAGACCACCCAGTCCGAGAAGCTCGACGAACTCATCTGGGCGAATCTGGAGGACATCGGCTATGGCAAATGAGATTGTTCCCAGCTCTCCCAATGAGTTCGTGATCTATCAGACGGAAGACGGCCTGACACGTGTAAGTGTCCGGTTCGAAGGGGAAACCGTCTGGCTCACTCAGAACCAGATGGTCGAGCTTTTTCAGTCGAGCAAAGCCAATATCAGCGAGCACGTAAAGCACGTGTTTGAGGAGGGCGAGCTCGACGCTGCGGCAACTGTTCGGAAATTCCGAACAGTTCAAATGGAAGGCACCCGGCAGGTAGAACGCCTGATTGACCACTACAACCTCGACGTGATCATCTCGGTCGGCTATCGCGTCAAGTCTCTTCGCGGCACGCAGTTCCGCATCTGGGCTACTCAGAGACTGCGGGAGTACATCGTGAAGGGATTTGCGATGGATGATGAGCGTTTGAAGGAGGCGGGAGGCGGCGATTACTTCGATGAACTGCTCGAGCGCATCCGAGACATCCGCTCATCCGAACGGGTCTTCTGGCGAAAGGTGCTCGATATATACGCCACAAGTGTCGACTACGACCCGAACGTAGAAACCTCAAAGCGCTTCTTCCAAACGGTTCAAAACAAGATGCACTGGGCTATTGCCGGGCAGACCGCCGCTGAGATTGTCCACACGAGAGCGAACGCTGATAAGCCGAATATGGGCCTGACGAGTTGGACCGGCGATAGACCGCGCAAGGGCGATGTATCCGTCGCCAAGAATTACCTTTGCGAAGAAGAGCTAAAGGCGCTCAATCTGATCGTTTCGGCGTATCTGGATTTCGCCGAGCTGCAAGCCGTCACGCGGAAGCCGATGACAATGGCGAGTTGGATAGCTAAGCTGGACAATTTCATCCGCATCAGCGACCGTGACATCCTGACCCACGCCGGAACCGTATCGCATGAGGCCGCCAAGCTGAAAGCGGAGCTGGAATATGAGAAATACCGCAAGGCCCAAGCGGCGCTGCCTCAGCCTGTTGACCGTCATTTTGTCGAAGCTGTCGATGAGCTTGGGAGGTTGGAAGCCGAGGCGAAAAAGAGACAGCCCGGGCGCGGCAAGAAAGGCGGCGCGCGATGATAGCAGAGCTTATCGGGGCGAACCTGGAGGATATCGGCCATGGCGAATGATGGGTGGATGGAATGCAGGCTAGCCGACGCGTGTGCTTCCATTGACTATGGCCTTACAGCCTCGGCAACAGATAGCGCGGTGGGCCCGCGTTTCCTGCGAATCACGGACATCGTATCTGGGCATATCGACTGGAATGCTGTGCCCTATGTCGCTGCTGATGCGACGACTGCGGAGAAGTACAGGCTTGACGACGGAGACATCGTGATCGCGCGAACTGGTGCGTCCACGGGGGCAAGCAGTTACATCAGTATGCCACCTCCAGCAGTGTTCGCATCATACTTGGTTCGTCTCAGGGCCAAGCCAGATTTCGACAGTCGCTTCTTGGCGTACTACCTGAAATCTGAGGCGTTCTGGTCATTCATTCGAGGGGTCCTTGGGGACAAGTCGGCTCAGCCAAACGCAAGCGCATCG
>JBPOHN010000072.1:0-23687 GCA_052035525.1 Armatimonadota bacterium | reverse complement strand
CAACCCCGCAGCACTGCTGAGGTCCATCAGCGACCTGACCTCGGAGCTATACGACACGTTGCTTGAGTGACATCTCTCGTGAGGCATCGATAAGCACTACGGTAACATTCTTAGATGAGGCATCACGGCTCGACATTTGGAAGGAAACCTCGACTCTCACTTTGCCAAAGGGGGATGAAGCTGGGTGCGTTCCGACAGGCTGCCGGCGGAACAAATCCTTGAAGAACTGAAATGTCTCGTTGGACTCCAGAGCCAACGGTGATAGAATATCCTTACTACAGGGCGATCTATTCACAAACATGAACGACCAGGCACAATACGCAGGACATAGACTCATCCGGTTCTCACCCAAGACCAGGCGGACCCTCGCGGAAATCGCCGACCGATTGATTCCGCGCAGCCAGGAAATACTGGACAAGTGGGTCGCCCAGCAGTTCCAGACGTGGGAGCCTCCCAATTTCACGAGGGAATCGCTCAGCCAGGTGTTCTCTAACCTGCTGGACAGCATCCTGCAGCATATGCGAGACGGCGACTTGGAGGCTTGCGTGGACGATCTGGAGCAGACCGGGGCCAACCTTGCTCAGCAGCAGTTCCCGTTCGATGCACTCGTGATCAGCGTGCACTTCCTGGAGGAAAGCTACATGCCCGTCCTCCTCAACCCGCCGCCACCGGAACCGAGGACATGGCTGGTCGAGATGGATGAGTTCCTGCACGTAGCGCTCGCGGCAATTGCAAACGCATATTTCGAGGCGCACCGCGAGGAGCTTCTCGAACGCGTGGAGGTCGGCCGGATCGTCCAGGAATGCCTGATGCCGAACATCCCGCGACGCGTTGCTGATCTGGATGTCGCCCACATCTACATCTCCGCTCAAGAGAAGGCCCAATTGGGCGGCGACTTCCTCGATGCGTTTGAGACCCAATCCGGCGAACACGCCTTCGTTATCGGGGACCTTTCGGG
The DNA here is from genome assembly GCA_052035525.1 of Armatimonadota bacterium. Classification (GTDB taxonomy): domain Bacteria; phylum Armatimonadota; class UBA5829; order UBA5829; family UBA5829; genus DTKD01. The sequence continues at coordinate 22,729 of JBPOHN010000072.1, read as the reverse complement.
CCACGGCCTGGATGCCGCGGCAGGTTCCGTGATGCTGAGGTCCATGTTCCGCGGCTTCATGCGAGAACAGCCCGAACTCGGCGGCGCAATGGGGCGGCTCGATCACGTGCTAAGCGCCGAACTCACCGGGGGACAGTTTGCCAGCGCCCTCGCCGTCACCTATCGACCTGACGGGCGAATAGCGCTCGTCAACGCTGGCCACCCGGCTCCCGTCTTGTACAACGATCATTGCGAGATCATCGAGGACCACGGATCGATACTGGCGCTGGGTCTGGGAACAAGATATCAGGCCAGCGAACACTACCTTGAGCCGGGCGGGTTGTTCGTGGCCTACACGGATGGCCTGATCGAGGCACGAAGCAGAGGTGAGTTGTTCGGGGAAACAAGGCTTGCCGCTGCCATTGCTGGAGTGCGTGATGCGCCTGCGCGCGCGGTTGTGAGTCAGTTGGTAGATGCGGCGCTGCGCCACGCGGGGGGCAGGTTCTCGGACGACATCGCCATACTGGTCCTCAAACGACAAAGCCGGTCGTGAGGGGGATTGGGGCCGAGCAAACACCCGGCCTCAGACTCATTTCGTCGCCTAAACAGGCGTCACGTTCTTCTTGGTATTGACTTCGTTCTCCAGCTTCTCTACTGCTGTTTTCAGATACTGCTTGAGCTCGTCATAGCACGAAACCCGATCGGTTTCGTACGCACACCCGCACCAGGGACACACGATGCAATCAGACAAGCCTCCGAAAAAATCAACCGCAAGTTGAGTCCCGCAGCCTGGACACTGGGAATGCCAGTCTACTCTCAGCTTTATCATTTCGCTCACTCACCGTCCGTATTTCCTGGCGAACCGAAGCTCCTCCGGTTCGCCATCCGAACGCTTTGGCGCAGGCACTTACGCGGCGGCCTGCATCAATTCGTCCGGAATATCGAAGTTCGCATAGACTTGCTGGACGTCATCGTTATCATCCAACGCATCCAACAGCCGCAAAATCTGGCTGGCTTCCTTGCTATCCTCGATTCTAACGGTGCTACTTGGAAGCATGGTCACTTCGGCGCTAGTATACTCGATACCAGCCGCCTCAAGCGCCTCACGCACGGCCGGCAGGTCCGCCGGCTTGCAAAGCACTTCTATTGTGTCGTCTTCCACGCGAATGTCTTCGGCTCCCGCATCCATAGTCGCCATCATTACGGAGTCTTCGTCGGTCTTGTCGCTCGGGATCTGTACAAGACCCGTCTGCGTGAACATCCAAGCGACACAGCCGCTTTCCCCAAGGTTGCCCCCACACTTGGAGAAGATGTTCCGAAGCTCCGCCACCGTCCTGTTACGGTTGTCGGTCAGGCATGAGGCCAGTATGGCCACCCCGGCCGGTCCGTATCCTTCGTAGGTGATCTCCTCGTAGCTGGCTCCTTCTACTTCACCAGTCCCGCGCTGAATGGCGCGCTTGATGTTGTCGGCGGGCATACTATTCTCGCGAGCCTTCTGGATCGCCAGCTTCAGGCGAAGATTGGAGTCAGGATTGCCGCCGCCCTCTTTGGCTGCCACGATGATCTCGCGCGCGATCTTCGTGAAAAGCTTGCTCCTGACGGCGTCCTGTTTGCCCTTGCGAAGGCGAATATTATGCCACTTGGAATGACCCGACATCCTATAGACCACCTCGAAATACGCGTAATAGTGCCCAGACCCAAGCTTGGACGCTCTAATCATGCGACCAACTTCGGCTGATAGAAAGCGGGGCTCACCGGAGGGAGATTATGGGGAAATGAGAGAGACAAACACCTTTCTCGCCTTCCTGGCTCGCTCTGCCGCCTATTCGGAGTTTATCACATCAATAAAGGCCGGTCAAGGGAGATCGGTGAAATCAAAATACCAGTTTCTTGCAGTAATGTTAGACACAGAGACACGCAATAGCCGTTGTGCCCTTGCCGGCCGCGCTCTCAATCGTCAGGGTGCCGCCGCATTGACGGGCCCGTTCCTCTATGCCCACAAGGCCGAGGTGACCCTGCGCAGCCCGCTGCTCGCGGACCTTCTCCACCTCGAAGCCAACGCCATCGTCTTCCACCGCCAGACACAGCTTCTCCTCTTCGACGTGGACGCTCACCTTCACGTGAGAAGCCTTCGAGTGGGAGGTGGCATTGTTCAGCAGCTCCCGCACGATCTGGAATGCCGCAACCGCGACTCCCGGCGGCACGTGGGTATCCCCGAGGGAGATCTCAGTGTTGACTTCAAAGCCGCCTCTCAGGGCCGCCTCCTCCGCGCATTTCCTTATCGCTTCCTGGAACCGGCTGGGCTCGGGTCCCATTACACGTAGCTCGGAGAGGTAGTATCTCACTTCGGCAAGGCCTCGGGTGGCTATCTGGTGTATCTTGTCGATGCCTTCCCTTGCACGGTCGCTGTCCTTCGTCACCAGTATCTTGCACCGCTCGAGGTGGAGCTTGATTGCGGCCAGCGTCTGCAGGAAATTGTCGTGGAGGTCTCTGGCAATGCGCAGGCGCTCCTCCGAAGTAGCGGCCTCGGTCAGCCGCTCCCACAGCAGGGCATTTTCCAGCACTGGCGCTGCCTGGTTTGCGAGCAGCTCGAGCAACTGCATATCGGAGTTGTGCATCGCCTTGTCCCGGCGGTTAGCGGCGTAGATGACACCGACTGGCGCTCCGCGGACCATCATCGGGGCAGCGGCGATGTTCCGCAGCCCCAGCTTGGCCGCCAGGCCCTTGGGCAGGGCGTGGTGCTTCGATAGCCTGTTGGAAACCAACGGCCTCTGCTCCGCAAGTATGTGCTCGACGTTCCAGACGCCGCCATTCTCGCGAAACGTCGAAAGAAGAACAGGGTTTTTCCCTACGGAACGCAGTCCCGGCTCATCGGACCCATCGGCTCCACGCTGCGCGGGAAGAAAGAAAGCCTGCTCGACGTTAAGCAGATGCTGAGTGCGTTCTATGAGTAAGTGGATGACGTCTCTGGGCGTGGCAACAGTCGCCAGTTCGGCGCGGAAGTCATTGACGACCGCCAGGCGGGCCTGGTAGCTCAACTGCCTCTCGCTGATCTGGCCGAACATCATCGCCAGCACCAGCAGAAAACCAGTGAAGCCCAGCATCGTAACAACGTCATCTCCAGTGCGCTGACTGGCACACACGACCCAAGTGAAAGACACGATGCTGGCGCTCAGGGCGAGTATGGAGTGGAGCCATCCATAACGCGAGGCTACACTGACCACAAAGAAGAAGTACCACAGGTAGAACGGAACACCCGTCCATAGAGTGGTGGCGAATATGTAGGTGATCAGGGCAAACTCGATGAGCGTCCCGACGGCGGTGGTAGCATTCAACTTCTCCGGCCAATAGCGCAGGAGTATCCACATCGAGCCGCTGTAGACAGCAAGCAGGGAGACAATAAAGATAACCTGCCCGAGGCCCAAATGGAGCCTCTCATACGGGACAGGGAAAAGGCTGGTCGGTTCTTCGTAGTTTGGAATGCTCTGAGAGACGTAGAACTTGATAAGGACGATGCTGGTCACTGCCGCGAGGAGCAGCCGGATGATGGCCTGCTGACGTTCGGCCGATAACCGCTCTTGTCTGAGTGTGTATGGCGCCGCAGGCTTCATGCTCTCAGGCTTCCACAAGTCCGTTTCTGATTGCGAACTTCACAGCTTCCGCTCGCCCTGATAATCCCAGCTTCTCCAGAATCCTGCCGACATGCACTTTGACTGTGTGCTCGCTGATGAAGAGTGCATCGGCGATTTCCGAATTGGATTTGGCCTCCCCGAGCAGCTTGAACACCTCGAACTCCCGGGCTGTAAGCAGCGACAGCTTGGCCGAATCCTCGCCCCTGGGCTTCTTCGCCATCCCGCGGAACAGCTTCTCGGTCAGGCCCGGAGGCAGCCAGCAGCCGCCTGAGGCAACGGTGCGGATAGCGTCCACCAGCTGGTTCGCGGCCGCGTCTTTGAGAAGATAACCCATCGCGCCGCTCTGGATGCTTCGTGCCAGCAAGTCATCATCATCGGCGCCAGTGAGAACGATAATCTTGGTAGGCAGATTGTCCGCCGCCAGTGCCTCCAGTACCTCGACGCCTCCCATCTCGGGCATGAGCAAATCGAGCAGCATAATATCGGGACACAGCGCGCGTGCTTTTTCTATGGCCTGCACTCCGTTGACGGCCTCGTCAATGATCCTAAGGTCTCCGTACTCCTCCAAAAGCCCGCGGAGGCCTTCTCTCAAAATGCCATGATCGTCGGCGATGAGCACAGTAATGACTGAGTCTGATGCTTGCGGTTCCATTTCGCACGCTCCGGTTGGGCCGGCTCTTGACTGAAGTTCAGCCGCGATCTAAAATAGTTCAATCTACCTTCACGCGGCATTCGCCGAAACACCATTGGACAATTACTGCTTAGCTATTTGGGAATCATATACCTGCTAGACCGGTTCGTCAAGCAGACCAACTACTAGTTCCTATGGACTATCCCCAGTAGTGCAAGCAGACTATCCAAAATAGCACCCGAGCACGATTGCGAGCTTGACTACACGAACGTACAATGAGTATTAGTGGGAAGTTGTCCCTGATAGAAATCCGTCAAAACGGGGGCGCGCAAGCATAGGGGATAGGCTCTGGAAAAGATGAGAAAGAGGGGCTTCACTCTAGTTGAGCTGCTGGTGGTGATAGCGATCATAGGCATCCTCGCTGCTATGATCACCCCCGTGCTGCTTGAAGCCAAAGACGCCGCCGGCATGAAAAACTGCCTCTCTAACATGCGCCAACTCGGCATGGCGGTCCACCAATATATGGATGACCATAGCGGCTACGGATTGCCCATCGATCGAACGCCGGCAGACGCAGATGGGATCGATCACTCCTACAACAACCCGTGGATCCTGTTCGTGAGGCCCCTCGGCAAGTACATCAAGCAGAGTAGCATACAGCCTCCCCGTCCCAGCCTCGTACCAGGCTACCGGCCGCCCAAGGGCATCTGGATATGCAACGGCGACATCTGGCACGGCCCCATGGCGGATACGACTCCTGCTGAGGACCGGCCCTGCTGGTGGCATTGGGGGTCCAGCTACATGTATCCGGGCACCACTGCTTACATCAGCAAGTCCGTCGACGATCCCAACGGCACGGATTTCGTCTCCAGGCACCCCACTTGCCGGCCGCTCAAACCCATGACATGGCGCACCCCGCGCCGGGACTTCCTGCTCGCGGATTACTGGTTCGACTTCCACAAAGGCCGCAGGGTTCGGAAGGAAATCACCACCATGAGGTTCATGGCAGGCGAGCTCGGAGTCAAGAGCGACATGGTGTGCATCAATGTTGTCTTCCTCGACCTGCACGCTGCGGCAGTAACTCCCGCTCAGCGGGATGATCTCATCTACAGGGTCCGAATCGAGGACAACCCCCACTGGGTCCCGCCATAGCCGCCTCGGATCACTACCGCCTGGCCTGCTGCACCCTGCCGGGCCTGTTCGTGGTTATTCGGTTCGGTTCGGCCGTCACCGCCTTGGGCTTTGCATTCCGGCCAGGCGTTACAACGGGGCTCGAACCAAGCACAGGCGGAATCTGCGATCTGTCCCACGGGCTAACGATCTGGTTGGGCCTGATCTTGCCCCGCGTGCCCTCGGTTAGGTGACTCGACAGCCAGTTTATGAGCACGAAGAGCATCGCGGCCAGCAGACAGGCAAGCAGGACTTGCAGCTTGATAGAAATGCCCGGCGATGCCGGGTTCCCCGGTCTCCAGTTTATGGCCATGGCACCCTCCGATATCCACTGTTACCACTTCACCCTTTATTAGTTATTGCAGAACCGAAGCCGGCCCAAACCACTTCAGCCCAGTTAAGGTAGAATCTCACACGCTGAGGCTGCTACCCTGGCTTGTTGGATATCTCAGAGGTTGCATGGCTACATGGGCGCCAAAGCGGGAATAAGAACCATGACTAATACCGGGATCGGGGCGATGACACTAACCAAAGAGAGCTTGCTGTTGATAGGCATTTGCACGGCGGACCTGGCCTCCACGCTGCTGCTTCTGAGCGGCGGCGGAGCAGTGGAAGGCAACCCGCTGATGGCGTTCTACCTCAAGTACGGCGTGGGCACGTTCGTGATGGTAAAGCTCTCGCTCGTGTTCCTCCCGATCTTTATCGCGGAGTGGGGGAAGCAATACAAGCCCAAGTTCGTCAGGTTCATGCTCAGGGCGACCATAGCCACGTATGTCGGCATGTACATCGTGATCTTCCTGGCTGTAAACGTTATGCAGGTCGGGCACTTCGACCAGGTGTCCTACAAGCCTCCCCCGCGCATCAACGCAGTCAAATAAGCCCGCTCTTCCTGAACCACTCTACCGCTCTGGCTAGCGCGTCCGCGACCGGGCTCTGCGGCAGACCCAGCTCTCTCACCGCCTTCTCAGCCGTGAAGAACATCCTCTTTCGTGACATCAGCACCGCATCCAACGGTATCGCCGGTTCGGCCCGTCTGACGTAGCTGGTCACTGTGTCCACTGCCGCTGCGGTCAGGGCAACCCAGTGCGGAATCCGGATGGTGGGGGCTTTTCGACCTGTGATCTTCGCCAGCATCTCAAGTATCTCGCGCAGCGTCAGGTTCTCGTTGCCAAGTATGTACTTCTCGCCGACTCTGCCCTTCTCGGCGGCCAGCAAGTGCCCCTCGGCCACATCCTCCACGCTGATGAGGTTCAGCCCGGTATCCACGTACGCAGGCATCCTGCCGCGCAGGAAGTCCACGATGATCTTCCCTGTAGGCGTGGGCTTGATGTCGCCCGGCCCGACCGGGGTGCTCGGGTTGGCTATGACCACGGCGAGGCCGCGTGAGGCGTAGTCGAGCGCAACCTGCTCGGCGTCGTATTTGGACTTTTTGTATGCGCCCACAAGTTCGCTACGGTTGACGGGGGTAGTCTCCGAAGCCGGGGATCCGTCTCTGGTCAGACCAAGGCAGCCCACCGTACTGGTGTAGACGACTTTGCAGACTCCCTGACGCATTGCTGCTTCCAGAATATTGCTCGTGCCGTCCACGTTGCTTCGGTAGATGTCCATCGGGTCCCGTGCCCAGAGCCTGTAGTCAGCAGCTACGTGGTAGAGAACATCTATGTCCCGCAGCGCATCCACGAGAGTATGGGGCTCGCGAAGGTCGCCCGTAATAATCTTGATGGGTAGGCCCTCCAGGAGCTTCATGTTGCTGGTAGGCCGAACGAACGCGGTGACGGCATCCCCACGCTGAAGAAGCTTCCGCGCGACGTGTGCCCCGACGAAACCCGTCGCGCCGGTGACTAAGCATCTGCGCAAGTCACACCTCCAACTGCCACCTGATCGTCTTCCACAGGTCGCCGGGGCGGTAGTCCAGCATCAGAGCAGCAGTCGGCTCGGAACCGCAGTGGACCATACAATCCCGGCACGCGGGGTTGTTGAGCGCGCCGTAGGCGTTCCAGTCGGTGTCCGAGATAAGCTCTTCATACGTGCCGTAGTGTCTGTCAGCGATGAGATAGCAGGGCGATCGCCAGCCCGCCACGTTTCTGGTAGGATTGCCCCACGCAGTGCAGCGAAGCTCCCGCTGGCCCTTGAGGAACTCCAGGTAGATGGGCGTATCGGCGAGACGATGTGCCGACGCAATGCTATCGATATCGGCGAACTTGGCGTGTACGTCGTCGCGGCTCAGGAAGTTCTCTTTGTCATCCACAGCCTCGTAGGAATATGCCGGTGACAGCATAAAGCACCGGACGCCCATCTGCTCCAGCTCGGTCATCAGCTTGTCGATTTGTGCCATATCGGTCTGCTTATAGACCGTGGTGTTGACAGTCACCTGAAAGCCTCTGTTGCTCGCGGCTCTGATTCCGGCCACCGCCGCGTCATACGCGCCCGGCTTCTCCACGATCATATCGTGGATTTCCTTCGGCCCGTCGATATGGACGTTGAGGAGCAGCCGGGAAGAGGGCTGGAACCTGTCGATGGACTGCTCCAACAGGGTGCCGTTCGTGCAGAGGTAGACGTATCGCTTCATCTCGATCAACCCGGAGACTATGCGGTCGATCTGCGGGTGCATGAGCGGTTCGCCGCCGCATACCGAGACGACGGGCGCGCCGCATTCCCGGCTGGCGGCCATGCATTCCTCCACCGACATGCGCTGCGAACTGATGTCCTTGTATTCCCTGATCCTGCCGCATGTGGAGCAGGTCAGGTTGCAGGCAAACAGCGGCTCAAGCATAAGGACCAGCGGCACGAACTGCTCGCGCGCAAGCTTATTCCGAATGATGTATGCCGATAGTGAAGCTGTGAGTCCCACTGGAAAGCGCATAGACGATCAGCCTTCTGTTATCCTTCGATACATCCCCAGCGCCATCGTGGGAAACGAATGCCTGTAGAGGTGGTACCTCAGGTAGAACACCCTGGGGAAACCTGTTCCGGTAAACGGCTCCTCGTCCCAAGTGCCATCCGGTTTCTGGGTGCGGATGAGGTAGTCAACGCCATTCCCGACCGCTTCGCTTCCTGCTTCACCGGCGCACATCAAACCCATGAGCGCCCACGCCGTCTGCGATGCCGTACTTGGCCCCTGCCCCTTCAGACGCGTGTCCTCATAGGATGCACAGCCCTCGCCCCAACCGCCATCATCGTTCTGGACGCCGACCAGCCACTGCGCTGCCCGTCTGATCATCGGATCTTCAGTGCTGATCCCGATCCGTGTAAGCCCGCGGATCGCCTGCCACGTGCCGTAGATGTAGTTGACTCCCCACCTGCCGTACCAGGAACCGTCCTCCTCCTGCTCTTGTCGAAGGAACGCAACGGCCCTCCGCACCTCAGGGGCGCGCGGGTCTACGTCCAGGAACGAGAACATCTCAAGGATGCGCGCTGTGATATCGCTTGTGCTCGGGTCGAGCATCGCGTTGTGGTCGGCGAAGGGGATCGCGTTGAACACCGCGCGATTGTTGTCGACGTCAAAGGACGCCCAGCCGCCATCCCTGCCCTGCATCCCGAGCAACCAGTTCAGCCCTCTGCGCATAGCGTCCTCTTTGCCCGGCACGTCCCCGCACTTCTTGAGCGCCATCAGAACCATCGCCGTGTCGTCGATGTCCGGGTAGAACTCGTTTGCGAACTCGAAATACCACCCTCCCGGCGCCAGCTTCGGGCGTTTGACGCTCCAGTCACCGTGCATTCTGACTTCCTTGCCGACGATCCACTGGCCAGCTTTACGCATGGCTGGCGAATCCGGATCAACGCCCGCTTCCACAAGCGCGTTCATAGCGATTGCCGTATCCCAAACAGGCGAAGTGCAGGGCTGGAGTCGAAGCGTGCCCGCTTCCTCGATCTCCAGCGCAGCGAGCTCATCCCACGCGCGCCGAACCTCCGGCGAGTCGTCCGAATACCCGAGCGCGCGCAGCGAGATCAGCGAGTACACGATAGGCGGATAGATCGCGCCAAGCCCTGCGCTGTGCTCGAAGTGCTCCAGCATCCACTTGTGCGCCCTCTTGACAGCCCTCTCGCGCAGCGGCAAGACACCCCACCTCTCCACCAGCTTGACGAGTGAGTCGATGTAAATGAAGAAGTTGCGCCACGATAGCCTGGGGCGACGCGGGCGCAGGCGGACTCGTGCACGGTCCCCGGGCCGGAATAGCTCCGATATTCCCTGCTCGTGGCCGATGTGGGTGACGGGCTTCCGAGCCCAGATAATGCTGAGCGGCACCACGAATGTGCGCGACCAGGACGAAATGGCGTAGATGTTGAGGTAGAACCAGTTCGGCAGCAGATTCAGCTCCGGCGGCACAGCGGGCGCGTCGTTCCAGTGGATTTGCCCCAGCATGGCCAGGTAGAACTTGGAGTAGCTGTTGACCGCGGGCACTCCGCCGGCGTTGGCGATTGCCTCGCGGGCCTTTACCATATAGGGCTCATCCGAGCTCGCTCCTACCAGCTTAAGGGCGAAATAGCACTTGACGGAGGCTCCGACATCAACCGGCCCTCCGGGGTATATGGCCCAGCCGCCATTGTCCATCTGCTTGCTGAGCAGATACGCGGCAGCCTTGCGAAGCTTCTGCTCATTTCCGCGCCCCAGAAAGCGCATGAGGATGATATACTCGGACTCGAGGATAGTGTCACCCTCCAGTTCGGCGCTCCAGTAGCCCTCCTCCGACTGCGCTGCGAACAGATACTGCACGGCGCGCGACAGCGCCTCGCTCAGGCCAACCGGCCTTGCGGTATCGGCTGTATCAGTCTTGACTCCCACATCACACCTCCGGATGATGCCCGAGTCTATCCCATACCTGAGCACACAAGAGTGCCAAGCGATTCGCGCCCATCACTTAGAAATGCACGTTATGCAGTAGCTGTGTCCGACTCGTCTCGATCGAGTTGAACACAGGCTCGCGCCCATCTTTGACGCACCTGTGGGCGTACAGGAACATTCCCGCCGACCACGCCTGGTCGGCTGATCCCCGCGGCTCGCCTGTGACTCCATGCAGCCACTCGTTGAACTCCCACTCCCGCTTCTTACCCAAACGATTGGCCTGCGCCAGCCGATACAGGGCATCCTTCGCCTTTGCCAGTCGCCCCGCCCTCACCAGAGCTGCCACATACAAGCCGCCCACCCACGGCCACACGCCCCCGTTATGATACTGGTCCGGCAGGTTGAGTTCGTGCTCCGTGCGGTAATACTCGCGCCAGTCCCTGTCACCGGGCTGTATCGGCGGGTGTAGTACCCGAACGGGATACGGCTCATCCAGCTTGTGCTCCTCGATGTAGTCCAGTATGCTGTCCGTCTGCTCTTTATCCGCCAAGCCGAACGCGATGGCAAAGCAGTTCGCCGCGGTGTCGAACCATTCGCCGTGTTCCTGCTTCCACGACCATGGCAGGAAGTAGCGGTTGCCGTTGCGCCAAAGGAAGCCGTTGATCGCCTCCCTGACGAGGTGCGCGCGCTTGATCTTCAGCCGCATTTCAAGAGCGGTGAAATACAGGACATTGGTATACAGCACGTGCCCCCGGCAGGCGATGATGTCCATCCAGTCAGTGGCCTCCTGCTGCTCAATCAGACCCTCTTCGTGCGCATCCTGGAACCTGAGCCACATCAGCGCCTTGTCCGCCGCCTCATGGAACTCGGGATGCGGCCCTATCAGTTTCTCCGCATACCCCAGCATAAGCGCAAACCACAGCGAAGCGTCTGCCGCTCCGAAGGCAACCAGCCGGTTTCTTGCTGGATCGAACGTGTCAACGCAGTTGGGTATCTGCCCCGAAGGCGACTGCCGGTCCATCAGCGTGTCCATGGTCTTCAGCCACTGCCTGACGAACCGTTCCTCGCCGGAGAGCAGTCCGCCGAGCGACGCAATAAGCGCATCCCTCGCGTATATGGCGTTATAGACAACCGGAGAGGCGAAGATCCCATTAGGCGTGGAGCACTTGTCCAGCACCGCCTTGGCCCTGTCAAGCGCTTCCTGGACCACGGCTTCCTGATCTTCATCTGCCTGGCTGCCGGGCTTGCCCTTGACCAAAGCTACCCTCCTTCACTGTCGAACGCCTCCGGGACACGCTCCCGGATCGTATCCATCACGCGCACCGCCACGTTGCGGTAGTCGAATGCCTGCTCCACGTGAGCCCTCCCCGCGGCCCCTATTCGAGCCGCCAGCTTGTCGTCCGTCAGCAGCCGAAGGGCCTGCTCCATCAGGTCGTTTACATTTGCCCTGACGGCAATGACCTTCGGCTCCGGGAAGCGGATGGTCTGCGTCTCGGGATAGCCCGCAGCCGGCCCGACCTCGCCTTCGGTGATGGAGATCCACTTGGCAGGTCGCGCCAGAAAGCCGGTCCTTGAGTGAATAACCGTCTCCTTGATTCCCATCGCGTCCACGCTTATCACTGGCTTGCCGCAGGCTTGCGCCTCCACGTGCGGCATCCCGAACCCTTCCTGCCTGCTCGGAGCGGCGTAGATGTCACAGGCGTTGTATAGATATGGCATGAACTCGCGCGACAGGACCCCGTCCACATAGGTGACCTTATGCCTGATACCCAGTTCCTCCGCCAGCGCGAGGTCCATCCTGTTCTGCTTCTCCGTACGCGGTTGGTTCCAGACCTTGACCACGTAGCGCCACTTCGGGAAGTCCTTGTCGATCCGCGAGAGAGCGGTCATCATCTCCTGGCTCCCTTTGCTGGCGCCGTCACCGCCGATGGTGAGTATCAGCTTCTCGTCCTCGGCCACACCAAGCGACTCCCTCACCGCCTTCACCCGGGGGTCCTCGCGCGGGATCGGGCGAAAGGCCTCGGTGTCGCAGCCGATCGGCTGCACCACGATCCGGTCAGCCGAAACCCCATCGCGCGCATAGGTTTCCTTGACCCAGTTGCTTGTCGCCAACACCAGGGGCAGAGAGTTGAGTTCGTCCTGATAGTTCGCCACCCAGCCGTCCGCCACAAGCCAGGGAACCGGCTGAATCCCGTGCTGCCGGGGGTGTATGACTAGGTCCGGAAGCTGGCCCCAGAAACCGACACCTATGGCAAGCGAGGGTTTGTACTGCCGGTAGACCCACTCTTTCTGAAGATTACCGGTCTGCGGCACAGGCATACAGTCGATGCCGAGCTTGGACAGCCCTCGATAGAGCAGGTCGCCCTGGGTCGCCAGACCCGCGGGTGGAGGTGGATACTCGTATAGCATCACGATTCTCAAGGCGGTGACCTCCGGGCGAAATCCTATCCGCCCAGCAAGCTTTTGACGTCCCGCAGCCCACCTGGCTCCGGCACATTAAAGGCTTCCACCGAACCTGCCGAATCAAACTCGAAACTACCGGACTGAAAGTCGTAAATGTCGCGAACAACCTGCTGTTTTCGCCTGAGTTCGTCTGGGGTGAGGCCGATTCGAATGTGCGCGTCCGGAGCGGGCCGTGGGCGATAGGCTCCTCCACCGTCCTCGTATGCGAACGTGACAAGCCTGCCGGCCAGTCGCCCCTCCTCAACCATCTCCGAAACTGCTCGGCTGACCTGTACGTGGCGGGGATGATAGGTGTATTCGCCTGCGGGGCCGTGCGTAAAGATCAGGTCCCAGGCCGGCGCGACGAGATGGTGGACCCGCTCCTTGATCTCCCGCAGATCAGGGCTCAGCGCTGCAGGAACGGGGCTATCGTCCAAGTCAGAGATCACTTCCTGGACCCCCAGTTCACGCGCTGCGCGGCGGAACCTTGGCTCCCGGTCAGGATCGCCGGCCCTGCAGAGGGCCAGCACGCTCCAACTCCAACCACTATGCCTGAGGATCACTCCGCCGGTCCAGATCACTTCATCATCGGGATGGGCCACCACTACGAGGCACTTCACGGCATCTCCCCAATCTAGAGCTCTGGACGGATTCATACCCATCGCCGCGTTTTGTTTTCACTGCTAAGGCGTCAATGGGCAGCAAGAAGGGAATAAGTGTGTCTGTCTGCCACACCCGCGCCCGCCGGCTTGGCGCACAGGCCCGGCCTCCCCGGCGGCGCGAGAGTGGTGGCTTCGAGGGGCTTTGGAGGACTCTAGCATCCCTATCCCACCCGGCTTGCCAGGTCGGCGCGAATCTGCAGTCAGCTTCGCTTCGATAGGGTTTCGTATTGCTGCAGCCTCGCGCGTATTTCCTCCGCCATGGGCTCTTGCTTCGCGGCTTCGGCCAGGCGGAGGGCGCGCCTGGCTGCCCTAGCGGCAGCCTCGTAACGGCCATCCGCCGCGTAGGCAACAGCGAGCGTATCCAGAAGCTCAGGTTTCTTGCGCACCAGGCGACACGTGTCTTCCGCCAGGCGCACGGCTTCGCGCGGGTTGGAGTATCGAGGGTCCGACTCCGTGGCCAAAATCCACGCGAGGTTGTTGGCGGCATCCCAACGCTTCGGATCGGAGCGCAGTGCCGCGCGATAGTGCCTGATCGCCTCACCGAGCCGCTTCTCCTCCTCCAGTGCCCCGGCCAGCAGGAAGTGCGCGGTTGCCCAGTCGGGTTTCAACTCGATCGCCTTGCGGTAGCGCTTGATAGCGTCCTCCTTCTTCCCCAGGATGAGCAGAACGTTCCCGTACTCCAACTGCGCAGCCATAAACTCAGGCCGTGATTCGACTGCGCGCGCGTAGTACGAGGCAGCTTCCTTCATCTTGCCCTTCATCACGAAGACGCGCGCGAGGTTGAAGTTGGCCGTGTGGTCGCTCGGATGCATATCGAGCGCTTCGTTCAGGTAATAGATTGCCTCGTCCAGCTTCTTCTGCAAGGCCATATTGATGCCAAGATTGGTGCGTGAGGTTACGTCCCGCGGGTCGATCTCGATGGCTTTCTTCAGGCAACGTTCGGCTTCGGCGTGCTGCCTCCTGACCATCAGGGCTGATCCAAGCCCGCTGTAGCCCGTGCGGCTGGTGGGGTTCACCTTAATCACCTGACGATACATAGTAACGCTGTCCCGCCAGTAGCTCGTCTGCTTCCAGGCCGTCAGGCCAAACGCAACCAGGACCGCGCAGCTAGCGGCTGCAGCCACCCACATCAGCCGGGCAGAGGCGAATCGAGATAGGGCAGCCTTCGCACCCCATACGGCCAAAATCAGGAGCCCCACCATCGGAATGTATATGTAGCGATCCGCCAGGCCCTGGTCGGCTACCTGCACTATGCCGATCACCGGCACAATGGTCGCCAGATACCACATCCAGCCCACGAACAGATACGGGCTGCGCCGCCGCCGCAGGACCGCCAGAACCGTGATCCCCACAACCGCCGTCGCGCAGGCAACCACCAGCCAGGCCGGGATTGACCTGCCCGGATGCACGTAACACACTGACAGGTTCCGTGGCAGCACCATCAGCCAGATGTACTTCAAGAACGAGACGAAAGCATTTGCGATCCGCACACCGAGTGGAAACACGTCATCCGGCGCTACGAGTCCGCCCAGCCGCTGCGCAATGAACGCCATCACTCCGGATGCTGCCGAAAGCCCGAACATCGGCAGTTTTTCCTTGACGAGCGGCCACCGCAAGCCCTTCTCGTAACGCTTGAGCGGCCAGTAGTCCAACAAGAGCAGCATGATGGGTATGGTCACGAGGACCGCTTTCGCCATCAGGCCCAGCACGAAGAGCACTATCATGAGCGCGTAACGCCACCACGCGGGCCGCCGCACATAGTTGAGGTAGGCCAGCATCGTGACGAAGCAGAAGAGCGTGCTCAGGGTGTTCTTGCGCTCTGCCACCCACGCGACCGACTCCACGTTCAGCGGGTGAACCGCGAAAACGGCCGCAACAAATGCGCTGCGCCAGCGCGAGCCGGTCAGCCGCATAAGAATCCCAAACAGCAGGATAGAGCTCAGCAAGTGGTGGACCACGTTGGTGATGTGGTAGACGCCTGCGTTACCCGGCCCGAGCTGAATGTGCCGCGAGGCAAGCCAGCGTGCAACGTCGGTGTCGAGCATATACGAAAGCCATATCATCGGCTGCCAGACACCCTGGAAGACGGCGGAGAACGCCCATCTGACTGAATCGGCCCGCAGCCCCATCAGCACATAGGGATTCTGCGGGATATAGGAATCGTCGTCGAGTCCGACGAGATCGAAAGTGCTTACCTGCCAGTAGACGCCCGTTACGAGCATAACGAGAACAGCGCACACCAGCAGATTGAGCCGCAACGACGAAGTCTTTTCAGCCATGAGATCCTCCTAATTGATCGGCTGATGGATACCCCATCCGGTGCGCTGCTAAACCGTCCAGTTCGTGATGCCGGAGACCACTGCCCGTTCCAGATCACGAATGCGAATTACGAATGGGTCCCCGCTACGCTATCCATTCCGTGGTTCAGTGTTTCCTCTCAATTGCTCGTGAACACGGTGCTCCCGCGGTCTGTTTCATTGACACGCATTTGCCCGGAAGGGTAAAGTATACCGGCCGCCACGCCTGGCGGCCGGGCTGAGTATGTATCTATCCTACGTGATTGGACAAACCATACGGGACCCTGAGGGCAAGGAGTTGGGCAAGCTGGACGATCTCATCGCGTCACCGGCGCCGCACCTGCCGGTGATCTCGGCCGTCGTCGTCCGTACAAGCAGAAGGGAAACGCGCAACATCGCGTGGAGCTCGTTTGACTACGATCCCGAAGCCGAACGTTTCTCGCTCAAAGTGCCCGTGAGTGAAGTCGAAGAGTATGAGATCGGCGACGAAGACCTGCTGCTCAAGACCAACATCATGGACAAGCAGATCGTGGACGTGCACGACTACCGCGTAGTGCGCGTAAACGACGTCCGCATCGAGCCCTCCGCCGGGCGGCTGTATCTCGTAGGCGTGGACACGGGCATGCGAGGTCTCCTGCGCAGAATGGGGCTGATGCACCTGTCCGATAAGCTTGCGAAGATCATCAAGGTCAAGCCGGACTCCCATGTCATCGCCTGGCATGATGTTGAGACTTTCGAGCGCGGCGTGGATCGGCTCAAGCTGAAGGTGTCTGCCGAGAGGCTTAAAGCGCTGCATCCATCTGACATCGCCAGGATCGTCAACGAACTCGATCCCGATCAGCGGGCCGAGGTCATGGAGTCGCTCGACGTCGAGACCGCCGCGGAGGTACTGACCGAAGCGCACCCAGAAGTGCAGGCGTCCATCGTCGAGAACCTTGAAGATGAGCTTGCGGCGGATATCCTCGAGGAAATGGAGCCCGATGAGGCCGCCGACGTTCTCGGGGACGTCAGCGCCACCAAGCGCGAGGATATTCTTGAGGAGATGGAGCCCGATGAGGCTGAAGACGTCAAGGAACTTCTGGCCTACGAAGACAGCACCGCCGGCGGGCTGATGACCACCGAATACGTTGCCATCTCCAAGGACATGACCGCGCAGGAGACGATCGAGAAGATACGCGAACTCGAGCCCTCCGCGGAGACCGTATACTACATCTACGTGGTAGACTCATTCGAACATCTAGTGGGAGTCATATCGCTTCGAGACCTGATAGTCGCAAAGCCGTCAACGAGCGTGGAAGATTTCATGGTGAGCAAGGTTGTTCACGTACACCCTGACGCTCCGGTCGAGGAGATCGCTCAGACGCTGACGGACTATAACCTGCTCGCGCTTCCCGTCGTGGACGAGGAGAATCGGCTGCAGGGGATCATCACGGTGGATGACGCCCTCGAGGAAATCCTGCCGGAAGGCTGGAGAAGGCGCATTCCAAAGCTGTGGGGATAAGGAAACAATGGACGCCGACGAAGGTCCTAACCTAGAAGACAGACGTTGCAAGGTTAGAAGGTTAGAATGTGCGAAGGTTGTGTCGCCCGGCATTCAGGCGTTTCGTAACCTTCCAACCTTCAAACATCCAAACCTTCTAACTCTCTCAAGAAAGGAGGTCACACTGCGTGAGGCGGCTTCGGCGCTATCGGCCACTGCTGCTGCTGGCTCTTATTGGGCCGGGCATCATCACGTCCGCGGCGGACAACGACGCGGGCGGCATAATCACGTACATCCAGGTCGGCGCCAGGTATCGCTACGACCTCCTTTGGGTGCTGGTGCTGCTCACCTTCGCCCTTGCTATGATCCAGGAAATGTCCGCGCGCATGGGCACTATGACCCAGAAGGGACTCGGGGAGCTTATCCGCGAGAACTTTGGCGTCAAGTGGACGATGTTCGCGCTCGGCACTCTCCTTATCGCCAACCTCGCCACCACTGTAGCTGAGTTCGCCGGCCTCGCCGCGAGCCTTGAGATCTTCGGCATCAGCCGCTTCATCGCCGTCCCTATCGCTGCAGCCAGCATCTGGTTCCTCGTAGTCAAAGGGTCGTTCAAGGTTGTGGAGCGAGTATTCCTCGTCATCGCCCTGAGCTATGTAACCTACGTAGTATCCGGCGTGATGGCCGACCCGAACTGGGGAGAAGTGTTCGAGAACGTCTACAAGCCGACGCTCCGCCCGGACCCGGCTTTCCTGTTCCTCACCATTGCCGTAATAGGAACCACTATCACGCCCTGGATGCAGTTCTTCCTTCAGGCAACGGTGGTAGACAAGGGGGTCAGGCCCGAGAACTACGTATACCAGAAGTGGGATGTGTTCATCGGCTCTTTTCTCACTGATGTCGTCTCGTTCTTCATCATAGTTGCGGCGGGGACGGTCATTTGGAGGGCTCCTGTTGGAGTGCTGATAGGCGATCCCGCTCACGCGGCGGCGGCGCTGGAACCCGTGGCGGGTGGCTACGCCAAGGCGCTGTTTTCCATAGGTCTCTTCAGCGCATCGCTGCTTGCGGCGGCAGTACTGCCTCTATCCACGGCGTATACCTACAGCGAGGCCTTCGGCTGGGAGATCGGCATCTCCAGGAAGTTCAAGGAAGCGCCGATTTTCTACGGCATCTACACGTTCTGCATAGCTTTCGGCGTGATCGTAGTCCTCTTCGCCCGGGAACTGGTCCAGTTAATGATCAACGCGCAGGCCGTCAGTGGAATCCTGCTGCCGGTCATTCTCGTGTTCATGCTCAAGCTGATCAACCGCCGCGAGATAATGGGCAAACACGTCAACTCCGGCATCTACAACATCGTAGTGTGGGCGTTGTGCGTAGTGCTGATTCTGATGACTATAGCCTGGCTTCTCGGGCTCATTTTCGGGCGGTTTATCGGCTTGTAGCGCCGGCACACCAATTCCGACAGCCTCATTCAGCATCACACGATCGGGCGCAGAACGACCACTACCTGATCATCGGTCTGCTGAGAAATGCCGAAGGCTCGCACTGCATCCATAACGTGGCGCATGAGGTTGTTCGCATCTTCGGCTGGGGCCGAGATCACCATGTCTCTGAGCCGCTCAAAACCGAGCCTGTCCCCGTTGGTGCGAACGTCCGTAACTCCATCGGTGTAGCAGAACAGGAAATCGTCCGGGTACAGCACGGCGGAGCCCTCGGAGTAGGCGAAACTCGGCGTGACGCCGAGCACAGGCCCACACTTGGAAAGGTCGCGTATGCTGCGCTCGTCGCGGCACAGCGCGAGGCAAGTCTCATGCCCCGCGTTCACGTAGGACATGGTGTGGCTTTCGACGTCTATCAGGAAGTAGGCCAGGGTTATGAACGATTCCGTCGGGAGATAGTCGAAGAGCGCCCCGTTGAGTTCAGTGATGACGTGCAGCGGGTCAGGGTCCTGGTGAGCGTAGGCGCGAAGCATGTATTTCGCCTCCGCCGTGTGAATCGCCGCCTCGACTCCCTTTCCGGAAACGTCTCCAACCACGAGGCCGACTCTCTTGCCATCGAGCCTGAACACGTCGAAGAAGTCGCCACCTACCCTTGCTTCACCGGGAGCTGGCGCATAGAGCGTGGCTATGTCCAAAAACGCGATCGCCGGTTCGGGAGGGATCAGGGTCCGCTGAAGGGTCTCGGCAATCCTCGTTTGTCTGTGATAGAGCAGCGCGTTCGCAAGCGCAGCCGAGGCATGAGCGGCTATCTCGGAGAGAAACCACAGGTCGTCTGCCTCGAACTGCTCACCCGCTTTCCGAGCCACCAACAGGACTCCGAGCACATCCTCTCCGGCGATTACCGGGGCGATGATTCCCGGCTTCAGCCCACCCTTGGCGGCGAATCTGGCGAGGGCGGGCGAAGACAGCGAGAGGTCGGGGACAATCCGAGCGGACATATCCGTCGTGCCGAAGACGTTTCGCATATCGAGGTCCGCTTCACGTATTTCGCGGTCCAGGTTCTTTACGTCGCAGCCCTTCGGGCAGCACAGCGAGAGGTTGAGAAGCCGGCTGGAGATGGGCTCGACATTGATGGCCGCAGCAACACAATCGAGCGTAAAGCAGGCTTGCTGAGTGGCGATGTCCAGTATTTCCCGGGGATCGAGCGTGGACGCGCACTTCTGACTGATTTCCGTCAGTATGCTCATCCTTTCACTGTGCCGGGCGTCACGTTGCTGAGCCTCCACGCGGTCCGTCACGTCCAGCGAGACTCCGTCATAGTATATGAGCTCGCCCTGGTTGTTGAAGATCGGGGTGACGGTTCCTAGAATCCAGATGTATCTTCCCGACTTGTGCCGGACGCGGAACTCAATCCAGTGCGGCGCGCGCGTAGTCCGGGAGAACGCCAGCAATTCACCAGTCTTGTGCGCGTCATCCGGATGCACGCCGTACCTCCAGATCGAGGGGTCGTCTAGCAACTCGTCCGCTGTGTAGCCGAGCATCGAGAAAACGCGGCCCGAAATGGCAAGCAGCGTGAAATTCGGGTCCATCCGGTATACGATGGCCTCAAGGTTTTCAAGCAGCGAATGGTAACGGGCCTCGCTCTCTCGAAGAGCGTCCTCCGCGCGTTTTCGCTCGGAAATGTCTATATGGGCAACGACGGCCCCACCCTGTGAGCAGAGGGAACTCGCCCGCATCGAATAGTAGCGTGCCTGCGTGGGCGATGGACAGGGGTACTCCATCTCAAACTCGTCTTGCTGGCCGCTCAAGATCGCCTGCAGCCCCGCCAGAGCATCCGCAGCGCCTTCGGAATAGGCGCCGGTTGCCCGCTTGCAGACGTCGAGATAGTTGATGCCCTCACAGGTATGGAGGAGTTCAGGGTCGCCGTTTTCACGAGCGAAGCGCCTCCAGCGCTCGTTCACGGTAGTGATGGTCCCGTCAGCGTCGATAACCGCCAGGCTCGCTGGCAGGGCGTCCTGCGTCGCCTCGAGGACACCCCCGCTCTTCCTCAGGGCCTCCTCCGTCCGCCGCAGGTCCGTAATGTCGAGAACTATGGCGTGGGCCGCTACCGGAGCGCCTTCGGTATCGCGGAACACGTTGGTTGATATCTTGACTATGAGTTCGCTGCCGTCTTTGCGCTTTACCGGCACTTCACCGGCCCAGGCGCCCTCTAGTATCTTCGGGAATGCGCGCTCGTGGAACTCCTCCAGCGTAAGCGGCCCCATAATGTCCCTGAAGTCGGTACCAAGCATCTGGTGAGGCGACTCGTATCCGAACATATGCGCATAGGCCTTGTTGCAGTAGAGAACGCGCCCCGTGAGGTCCCGAACGCTGATTCCGACAGGGTTATCGTCTACAAGCTGTCGGAAGTGGATGTGCGCCACGTCGTACTCGTCTACCACTGAGCTTTCTAATAGGAATCTGACTACCGGCGTGCCTAGCGCACCTGACCGGCCTGCGGCGCCGGTCTCGAACACGTTCGTTATCTGCCCGTCCTTGCGGTAGATGCGGTAGCGCTCATGCATCGGCGTTCCGGAGGCTAACTGGCGGTAGGCTTCCTGGACTCGTTGCCCGTCGGCCGGGTGGACTATGCTCAGCCAGAGGCCCGGATCTCCCTCAAGCTCATCCAGGTCGTAACCCGAAACCTGGGCGTAGGCGTCGCCGAAAGATGAGGCGATTACAGAACCTTCGGGAGTGACCGACGACACACACAGGGCCGGAAAGTCAGCGACCATTTGCCTGTAGGTGGTGGTTCCTTCCCGCATACGCGTTCCTCGATGGCTGACGTGACCGGCACTACACAGAGCCGCGGAAAAGCTCCGCCGGAGAACGTGAGTCTGTCCGGTGAGGAGTTTACCCAGTTAACCGGTAACTAAGGGCAAGCTGCCGAAAGATCAAACGGCTGTCGATCCGGCAGACCGCTCGCCTTGACCAGGGTACGCATCAAGAGAAAACACCGAACCACGGAATCGATGAACCACGGAAGACAACAGCCAGAATCCTCCTGCTGGAAGGGCAAGACCGTTGGTATGGCCTCTCAAGGTGACAGGAATTCCCTTCAGTGGTTCCCGACCTTCCGCGATTCCGTGTTGAGTCGGCTCTTTACCGAAGATGGACGCGTCTGCCCCGCGAATTGACACCCTCATGGTGGGTGCATATAATGGCGTGGTTGAAACGGGAGTCCAGATGGCACATTCCGCTCCGAAAACCAGCACCAACAGATCACCCGGCGCAGCTTCGATACCACGCTCGCTGAGCACTGAAGTCCAGTACGTGAAAGGCGTCGGTCCACGCCTGGCCAAGGTCCTCGAAAAGCTGAACATACACACCGTGGGCGATTTGCTGTATCACTTCCCGAGACGCTACGAGGACCGCACCCAGTTCGCGCGGATCGCCAGCCTCCAGCACGGGCAATCGGCCACCATCCGGGGGGCAATCCTTACCGCCGACAACATGCAGACCAGGGGCAAGCTGGTGCTGACCAAGGTCGTGGTGGATGACGGCACAAGCTCGCTGGTGCTGACGTGGTTCAATCAGAAGTGGCGCAAGGAGCAGTTCCTGAAGCTGCGGGGCCGGGAGATCGTTGCCTACGGTACGGTCTCGGCCGGCAGATGGGGCGTGGAGATGAGCTCGCCCGAGTGGGAGCTGTACTCCGAGGACACCGATGCGCTTTCCAGCGGCCGCGTGGTGCCAGTCTATCCGCTGACCGAAGGGCTTTTCGAGAACACCCTGCGCGGGATCATGGCAAATGCCCTGGAGGCCTACGGCTCGCTGATCGAGGAAAACCTGCCGGAGGAAGTGCGGGATAGACTGGACTTGATGGACGCACAGGTCGCTATGCGCAACATCCACTTCCCCGAGAGTGTCGAGGCGATGGAAGCAGCGAGGAAGCGGTTCGTCTTCGAGGAGCTTTTCCTGCTGCAGCTTGCGCTTGCGATGAGAAAGCGCGGGATCGAGGCTCCGGGCCGAGGCATAGCTTTCCAGATTCCTGCTGATTTCGACGAGCAGCTCAAGGAAATCCTGCCGTTCGAGCTTACCGGCGCGCAGAAGCGCGTAATCAAAGAGATCGCCGCGAATATGGCGAAACCCATCTGCATGAACCGCCTGATTCAGGGCGACGTGGGCTCCGGCAAAACCGCCGTTGCGCTCGCGGCGATGCTTATCGCGGTACGAAACGG
>JBPOHN010000061.1:0-66403 GCA_052035525.1 Armatimonadota bacterium | reverse complement strand
CCCTCAGATGGGTCATTATTGCATGCCGATTCACAGCGAGCAAATGCAAGTATCTGGATTGCATAAAATTCGCTCTGCAGACAGGCATGCGTAGAGGTGAGATACTTGCGGTAAAGTGGGGAGATTTGGACATACAGCGCAAGGTTCTCAGCATCTCCAGAAGTCTTATCGAGATTGAGAGAGACGTTTCTGAAGGTCAGACAAAAACATTAGGTAGCAGACGGTCAATTATCCTTATGTCTTCTACAATAGACTTGTTGAAGAAGATAAAAGCGGAGCAGGCTCAAAACAAGCTGTTCTTGGGAGATGCATATAAGAACCACGGCTATGTGTTTTGCGAGGTGGATGGCAGTTGCCTGCATCCTGAAGCCCTAACCAAGTCATTTATGCACTTTGCCGACAAAGCAAAGCTGGACTTAACTTTCCACGACTTGCGCCATTGTCATGCAAGTTGGCTATTGGCGGCTGGTGTCCATCCGAAGGTTGTTTCGGAACGGCTGGGACATAGCTCGGTGCAGATTACCTTGGACTTGTATAGCCACCTGTTGCCCTCAATACAAGCAGCAGGGGTTGCGAAGTTGGAAAGCATGCTTGGAGACAGCAAGGATATCGCCGATGTAGCATAGCAAAGGACGACACAATAATGGACGGAAACTAAGGCACTCTTCGGAGTGCCTTTTTCTTTGCGTGCCTCTTGACCAATCCGCTTGACCAACTGCCAGAAAGTAGCGGGAATTGCTGCCTGATACCACCCGACATCAGGATTTACTTGACCATTTCTTGACCATTACAGGGGTCTGAAACAAAAACAAGCCCCTCCTAAATGTTAGGAGAGGCTCATTTCACGCTCAAATTCTTATGGTGGGCGAGGAGGGAGTCGAACCCTCACCCATTGCTGGGGCGGATTTTAAGTCCGCTGCGTCTGCCATTCCGCCACTCGCCCGCTTCGGCCCTTGCGACGGGCCTCGCAGTCGTAGTCTATCAGATCGGTTGACCCATCGTCAAACTCAAGCGGTCGCTCATCCGCGAATTGGTCTTGGAGCGATCTACTCACTTGCGAAGGGGTCGTTGGCACACGTTGGTGTTGGGGGAGCGTCTGGGGCGTGCACGCCGGGCGGGGTCTTATTCGCCGCCTGCGAGAGCATTTCCCTCAGCACGTAGGCTGCGCCGGCCTTGTCCAACGGCTCGTTGTTGCTGCCGCACTTGGGCGACTGAACACAACTCGGGCAGCCGTCCGTGCATTCGCATTCCTCTATCGCGCGAAGCGTCGCTTCCAACAGCACCTCCACCGAGTCGAAAGCGGCCCTCGATATCCCAACACCGCCCGCGTGACCGTCATAGATGAAGACGGTCGCGCACCCGTCCGTATCAGCGTGCGCGGGATGCGAGACGCCGCCGATGTCGTTTCGGTCACACAAGGCGATGAGCGGCAGGATGCCGATAGCAGCGTGCTCGATCGCGTGGATGGTGCCCACGATATCAAACCCGCGGCCGATGGCTCGATTCCTGAGTTCCTCCGGCAGCACGATCCACATCGCTTCCGTCCGAAGATGGATCTCCGGCAGGTCAAGCGGCACCCTGTCGAAGCTCTCGTCAGTAAACAGCCGCTTTTTCCAGTAATGCGTGACCTGGTTGCCCACAACGACATCGCCCAGGCGGATGTCAACCGCCCCCAGCGGCTTCGAGTCCAGCTGTTCCTCGACTTTGGCCCAAGTCCTGGTGCCCGGAGTTGTGTAGTAGTTTACGTCGGATTGTTGGACATAGCTGACCTTTTCATCCACGTCCAGCCACGTCACCACATACGATTCCCCGCCGTGCAGATACACCGCGCCAGGGTGAACGACGTCGAATGCACTCGCGCCATCAACTGTGCCCAACAGAACGCCGCCTTTCTCCACGGAAACGATGTTGTAGCTCTCGCTGGAGGTGGACCGGATGTTGACGTCTTTCGCCGGATAGCCGACCCCGCACCAATACCAACGACCGTTGTAGCCGACCTGATGGGCCTCCTCAAGGGCCTCGAGGACAGCAAATGCGCCGTCGCCGAACAGCCGCTCTACATCGTCATTGGTGAGCGGCATTTCATAGGCCGCGCAAAGCAGGTGATCGGCAAGCACGTAGGGGTTTTGGTGGTCGACGATTGCCCTTTCGTGGGCCGCACCGAAGAAGTAGTCCGGGTTGCGCATCAGGTATTGATCGATTGGATCGTCATAGGCAATCAGGAAGGCGAGCGACTGCTCAACGCCCCTGCCGGCGCGCCCTGCCTGCTGCCACGTGCTCGCCACACTGCCGGGATAGCCGGTTATCACGACAGCATCCAGGCCGCCAATGTCAACGCCGACCTCCAAGGCGGACGTGGAAGTGACCCCGATCAACTCCCCGCTAAAGAGCAGCCTCTCAATTTCGCGCCTTTCGGCCGGCGTGTAGCCG
The DNA here is from genome assembly GCA_052035525.1 of Armatimonadota bacterium. Lineage (GTDB taxonomy): Bacteria > Armatimonadota > UBA5829 > UBA5829 > UBA5829 > DTKD01. Next base: position 63,973 of record JBPOHN010000061.1, on the reverse strand, counting down.
GCCCGATACGCCATGATCTTGTCAGCATACGGAGACTTCTCGTCGCGGAGAGCGGTTTTCGCATATCGGAGGATCAACTCTGCCGTCTTTCGAGCTTTCGTGAAGACAATCGACCTTGTTCCAGACTCCACCAGTTTCGTGAAGAGCGCCACCGCCTCCGTGTTCGCGCTTCTACGCTCGTTCCGGCCCGCGACATACGGAGGATTCCAAAACACGAAAACCTTTTCGCCTGATGGAGACCCATCCCTATCTATCACCCGGGCATCGAGCCCCGTCAAGTCGCGCACGAGTTCGCCTGGCTCCAGGATCGTCGCAGATGCGCACACGAACTGGGGCCTCGAGCCGTAGTATTCGGCGATCCTTCGCAGCCTGCGAATGACGTTCGCTACATGCGCCCCAAAAACGCCGCGGTAGCTGTGCACCTCGTCGATGACCACGTACCGCAGGTTTCGGAACAGGTCCGACCAGGTGGTATGATATGGCAGGATGCCGAGGTGGAGCATGTCCGGGTTGGTGAGCACGATGTTAGCGGCGGACTTGACGAAGGGGCGTTCCTGCCTAGGTGTATCGCCATCGTATGTGGCGGCTTTCTGGTTCGGTATTCCGAAGAGCTTGAGCTTTCCCAACTGATCCTGGGCTAGCGCCTTCGTGGGGAAGATGTAGAGAGCGCGGGCATTCGGCTGGTCCTCCAGCGCCTCAAGGACCGGAACGTTGTAGGTGAGGGTTTTTCCGCTGGCCGTGCCGGTAACCACGACGATGTTCTCGCCGCGTCGGACAGCCTCGATAGCCTCGGCCTGGTGGGAGTAGAACTGGTGGATGCCGAGCCTCTGGAGCGCTTCCCCAACCCTGCCGGTGACAGGAGGCGTGATCTCCACGTAACGCGGGTTCCTGCGAGGGATATGTTTGACATAGGCTATCTGGTTTCGATAGTCCGGTGAAGCCTTGATCGATTCCAGCAAGCCTTCAGCATCCATTAGCAGGGCTATGATCTACCGGGCTTTTTCTCCACCAGCTTGACGAGCCCGATACTTCCGATGTAGAGAAAGACGAGAGGGATGGCCATAGCCATCATGCTGAACACATCGTTCGATGGAGTCAGAGTAGCAGCGCCCAGGGCAATCCCCACGATCCAATACCGCCAGGTGGTCTTGAGCATCCTGGAGTTCACTATACCCACGTGTGCCAGAAGCATGAGGAACACGGGCAGCTCGAAGGCGACCCCAAAGCCTAAGAGCATCAGGATAACGAATCGCATCGTCTCCTCAACGCTCGGCCTGATCTCGGCATTCGTGGGGATGAATGTGGAGAACCACTCGAAACCTTTGGGCAGCACCAGGTAGGCAAGCGTGACCCCGGAAACGAACAGGAATACCGAGAGCGGCACCACCCACTTTAAAGGCTTTCTCTCATTTGGATGCAGCCCCGGGGCGATGAATCCCCACGCCTCCAGCGTGACCAGTGGCAGAACGAGTATGAGACCAGCAACACCGCACACCTGCAGGCGCAGCATAAACGGCTGCACGATGCTTGTGAACATGAACTTGGTGCTCTGTGCCCGGAGGATCGGATCCATAGGGCGCGTCAGCGCCTTGTAGATGAACGGTTCATAGAGAAACCAGGCGGCAGTCGCCCCTACTACTACGTAGATGCAACACCGTATCAGCCTGGTTCTCAGTTCTGCAAGATGCTCGACGAGTTCGGCGCGTTTTTCGGTGTTACTGGTCAATTGGAGCTACTTCTCCAGCCTAACGACGATACTGAACTCAACTTTGCCCTTCTTGCTCGTGTTTTCAGGTGTGCTGGGTTCCCCTGGCAGCACCGTCGGAGTACTCTCCAGCCCTGGCGGTGTAGATCCCCGGTTAGTGCGACCGGGAGAGAGAACCGGCGGCGCCTCTCCGGGAATCTCATCCGAATAGGGCGATATGGCTCCACCCGGTGGCACCGAGAGCACGTCCTCGGCTACCCGTTCGGAAGCCATCGAGTCGCCTGCTCCCGGCAGGATAACCGCATCTGAGGACAGCCTGATGTGACGCTCCAGCATCTTGCCGGTCTTGTAGGCGAAGTAAGTCGTCACTTCGGCGGCAACTGTGCCTGACCCTCGAACTTTGCCGTTAACGAGCGTGATCGGCGCGTTTCCGGACAGCACAGAGGTGATCTTCGCGCACTCGCGGTCCTTATGCCACTCGAAGGAATCCAGCATTGCACTGCCGCTGAGCTTGATCAGTCCTGTTATGCCGTCGATCTTCACGGTCATATGGTCAGGCCACGAGTCACCTTCCTTGACAACCGTTCTCGGCAGCGTCGGAAGGATATCCATTATCTGGAAACGCGCCTGCTTGGCGAACATGTTGGCCTTGATCACCTTGCCATAGCTGTCCACCAGCCTGTAGAGCTGTGGCTTGACAGGATCGGCAGCATACAGCAGCTTCTTATAGCCGCTCGCCGCGACATACGTGTTACCGTCCACGCGATACCGCAGGAGGAACTGGTCACCGGGCCTTACGTCCTCTACGGTCTGAACGAGCAATGAATCGGCAGATATTCCCAGTCCGCCGAGGAGCGGCAGACCTACGCCGTTAACAACATCGAATATCGAGACATCAGAGTGAACGCGGTACTCGTTATACTGCCCGAACGTCAGCTTGTTGACCAATCGGACACCAGGAGCGGGGTTCGGCCTGGGTACCCTGTTCTTGAGCTCGATATTGACTCTAGTACTATCGACGGCCCGGCCGGTTGCGTCGTGAACCTGAACCATGAACGAGTATCTGCCGTCCTTGAAGTACTTAGGCTTCATCAGATCGCTCGGTTCGTAGTAAGGCGCCTTGCTGTTCCAGTAGAACGTCAAAAGCCCGTCCACCAGCTTGGCCGAGTCCCTGCTCAGAGCTACTACAAAGCGCTCCTTCTTGGCCTCGCCAACCATCACCGATATGAAGCCGCTGTCAGGCACAGCCGATGCCGGCACCTGGATTTTCACGTTCTCTCGCACGGCCTGACCCTCAGTCGGCAAGGCCAGCTTGAGCTGAGCAGTGCACTGCACAGCACACAGCGCGACTACGGCAGCCGCAAGCGCGAGCAACCGGAAGCAAGATCGAACCATAGTTCACACTCCTGGGAAGACGGCCATCGCCGTTTTCCTGCCAACACAACTGTGCTCTGAGCTTCAGTTGCGACACCCGTTATGGTTAGGGAAATAGTACTACATCACGCGCGGCCAAGTCAACGGAAGAGCCGCGCCGCAAGAGATCACTCCTGGCAGGTGGAGTCTGCCGCGGACCGTCATCCTGAGACAGGAGGCTGAGGAGTCTGCTTTCCGACGCTCTTAGGAGCAGATTCCTCACATTCGTTCGGAATGACTTACCGGGGCGGGACCATCATAAGGATAGACGGCTGTCAGGAAGCGCAGGTTCCTCAAAGGGCCCTCGAAACAGGCTGAAGCACACATTGGAGGCTCTTGCAGAAACTATTGTGCGGTTGAAGTCGTCATACTAACAGTAACGGGGCGCTGCTGCTTGGTCTCGCCCTATAGATGAGCCACGGAAGGCATCCTTGACTGGTAAGCCACTGAACAAGACTATTCTGGTTTCCGCGCTTGTGCTGCTCGCCTTTTGCGCGCCTACCGCGACATCGGGAGCCGCCACGACATATCTGGACTACGTGAACAGCTCGCTTTCGGCACTGGAGCAGGGCAAGACCCTTGATGCGACTGCCGAACTGCGGAAAGCGATGACGGCTAACGCCAATGATTCGCTGGGGCGGACGGTCCTGGGACTGGCGCTGCTTATGGGCGGCAGGGTGGATGATGCTCGCGCTGAGTTCACGGCCGCGACGGAGTTGGATCCCGGCGCCGCGGAGGCTCTCTACGGCCTGGGGCTGGTGATGTTGAAGAAGGCCAACTTGCCGGAAGCAGCCCGCTATTTCGCGCAGGCGCAGCAGGCACGTCCTGACGTGGATATGCAGTCGAGTATCGGCTACGTAAAGTGGTTGGCCGGCGGCGAGTTCGATGCCGCATCCGGCAACGACGAGTGCACGCGGGCAATGCGCGCGCTGGCGCTGATGAAACAAAGCGATTTCGCCGGGGCCAAGGCGATCTGGACCGAGCTCGCCACCAAGGCTGAAAGGCCCGAGTATGGCGAACGCATCGGCTGTTCGATGACTCTTCTCAGGAACGAGCCGCTCGTGGCGACGGGCTGGCCGCTGGGGAAGACATACAAGCCCATAGTAGTGCCTAAGAACAAGCTCGTCGTAGTCAGCGGTACTCTGGACCTGAAGGCCGACCTGAGCAGAGCGCAGCTCGTCAAGATCGTCTCGTTTTTCGTGGACGGCAACTTCGTCGGTATGACGAACACCCCGCCGTTCCATTATCTGTGGGACACGACGCGCACTCCGAACGGGGTGCATACGCTGAAGATAACCGGCATCGATGCTTTCGGGACTGTCGTTACCGAGAAATCGACAAGCGTATTGGTGAAGAACAAGGGCAGCGTGCACTCGGGGAATGTCTCCGGAGATGGAGCGGAACAGACCCGGGAACGGCTGTGGAACGCGCTCGCGCTGAAACCATCGGTGGCGGCTATCAACTACAATCTGGCGCTGTGCAATCGGGCGCTCGGCGACGTGCAGGCTGCGAAAGCCGCCCTGGAGCGAGTACTGGCCGCAAGACCGGGCTATTCGGATGCAGCAAGGCTACTGTCATCGCTTTGCGGCTCAGACGGGAGCTACATCAGACTCTACAAGGGAGATGGAAACAGGAAGGTTATTGCACTCACGTTCGACGACGGGCCGAGGAGAGACTCCGGGCGATTGCTGGACGTGCTCAAGTCGAAGAACGTGAAGGCTACCTTCTTCGTAGTTGGAAGCCAGGTTCGGGCGTGGCCACAGGTAACAAGGAGAATGGCCGAGGACGGCCATGAGATAGGAAACCACACCTACAGCCACCGCGACCTGGAGTATCTTAGCGAAGAAGACATTACGCAGGAGGTATTCAGGACGGCTGCGGCCGTGCGATCGGCAACCGGCCTGGAGATGCGGTATCTCCGCCCGCCGGGAGGACACGAGGGAACCAAGCTGCCCAGCGTACTGCGGCGGTTCGGTATCACGCCGGTCTACTGGACCTCCAATACGTCCGGGCTGGAGGGAACCACGCGGAAGAAGATCTACGACTACGTGGTATCGACCGCTAAGCCGGGCGGGATCGTGCTAATGCACAACATGGAGCTGTGCACGCTGGAGGCTTTGCCTGACATCATAGATACTCTTAGGGCCAAAGGCTACAGCTTCGTAACGCTATCTGAGTTGCGGAAACCGGCAACGTGACGCGACTGGAGGACAAAAAATGAGCGCTGTCAGAAGGAAAGGACAGCTTGGGGGTCTAAGTTCTACTAGACTACAAGTTGGTACTGGCGCAGAGGAGTTAAGTTTCATGTCGACATTTCGCAAGGCTTCTGCCGTGTTGGTTGGAGTCTCGCTGATCCTCACTATGGGGACCGTATGCAGCGGGGCTACTAAGGCTAAGTCGAAGGCCAAGGTCACCGTTAGCGCAAGCAAGCTGAAGGTGCCCAGCAGCATCATCGCTGGGTCGCTTGTCACCGGCGCCAGGGCGTTCAGCGCTCCCAGACTGCCGGAAGACACCCTGGCGGGTATTCGTCTTGGCCGGCCGGCAAAGGAAGTCCTTGCTCGATGGGGCAATCCTACCCGCATAACGGTCGGCATCACCGAGTCCGAGGCCGCTCCACAGACCCCTTCGCCTGTGGCCCCGGGTATCCCCTACACTCCACCGCAGACCGGCACGTTTAGTAGTGCGCTTGCTGCAGGAGTGAACGAAGCCGCTAGGATGGCGGGCAGGCTCAATCCCCCGATGGGAGGAGGGCTTCCCGGCCTGCCGGGCTATGAGGTTCCGGGAACGACTCCTCCGCCTATGGCAAATACCACTGGCGGCGCTGCCAGTGTGCTGACATCCGAGGAATGCACCTGGACATACGATCTGCAGAATGGCATTACGCTGGAGTTCATCCTGACCGACGGGTTGGTGACTCAGATCACAGTCGGCGGACAGGGACCGTGGGGCCTGTCGAAGACCAGAACCGGACTGCAGTTGGGCGACACCTACAAGCTGGTATTGTGGGTGTGTGGCTACCCTGAGAGCCAGAAATATGCGGGGCGTTTCCTCAGGCTGAGCTACGTGAACAAGAGCCGCGCGCTCTACACTCTGTTGAACAAGAGGGTCGTGGGGATCACGATCGCAATGGTCCCTTCGGAACTGCTGTAGCTTAGCATCCAGTTTGCTTGTTCGCCGCCTCCGTGAGGTTGCTCGCGGGGGCGTGTTTTCTTGTTTGTTCGGTGCACCCGTGGTCTGGCGACGCGATATCCCGTGACTGTGCCCGAATGCTGAACTGAGTTCAGCGCTTGAGGCTGGAGGTTTGGCTGGTGAACAGCTTCCGCTATCCGGTGGAAGAGATCCGCGAAAAGTGCGACCTCGTCGAAATCATCTCGGCGCACGTCGCTCTGAGAAAAACCGGGCGAAACTTCACCGGGCTGTGCCCTTTTCATAATGAGAAGACGCCGTCTTTCCACGTAAACCCTGAGCGGCAGATATGGAAGTGCTTCGGCTGCGGAGAGGGCGGCGACGTCTTCACGTTCACCCAGAAGATCGACAACCTGACGTTCCCGCAGGCTGTAGAACAGCTAGCGAAGAAGGCCGGGGTGACGATCCAGCGATCTGAGCAGGCATCTCGGCAGTACAGCGAGCGGGAGCGCATCCTGAGGGCGAACAACATCGCGTGCACGTTCTTTCGGAACGCGCTGGAGAAGTCATCCAAGGCCAAGGAGTATCTTGCCGGCCGTGGGCTCACCGCCGAGGCTATAGAACGATACAAGCTCGGATATGCGCCGGAGGGCTGGGACAACCTGCTCAAGCACTTGACCGAACAGCGAGTAGCTGTGGGAGATGCGGTCAAGGCGGGGCTGCTGGTGGCGAGAGAAAGCTCCACCGGCTTCTACGACAGGTTCCGGGACAGGTTGATCTTCCCGATAGTCGATGCGTCTGATCGGATCGTCGCTTTTGGCGGCAGATCATTTGGTGATGAGCAGCCGAAGTATCTCAACTCTCCCGAGACGCCGCTGTTCGCAAAGAACAAGACGCTCTACGCGCTGAATACCGCGCGGAAGGCCATCCCTGAAGAGGGACGCGTGATAGTGGTCGAGGGCTACATGGACGCGATCACGGCCCAGTCGGCAGGCTTTGTGAACACGGTGGCAACCCTGGGAACGGCGCTCACGGAGGAACACGTAAGTGTTATAGGCCGGTTCACGAAGAATGTAGTGCTGGCCTTCGATTCGGACTCCGCCGGGATGAAGGCGGCACTCCGCAGCGCACCCATGTTTGAACAAGCCGGGTTCAACGTGCGTATTCTGAATATGCCAAAGGGCGAGGACCCGGACAGCATGCTGAGGGGCGGTGACACTTCGCGTTTTGCCGGTTTATTGGCTAAGACCCTGCCGATTCCGGATTACAGAATCAAACTCGCTCTTTCGGCACATGATTTGCATACAGACGAAGGTAAAGCTGCTGGGCTTAAAGAAGCTGTTGATGTTCTGGCAGGGGTGGATAGCGCGGTAGAGCGCGAAAGGTTGATAAGATTCCTCGCCAAATATCACGCCAACTTCAGCACCGGCACGACCCTCGCCGAAGACCATATCCGCGGTGAAGTCGATCGCCTTCGGATGCGCGCGGCAAGGCGGGGCGGTAACAGGAGTACACCCGGTTCGGCCGGGACCTCCGCTCCGGCAACCGGAAGGAAGACTGAGCTAAGCCTTGCCGAACGCGCGGAACGTCGATTACTGGGTATGATTCTTTTTCGCGTACCCGATGCAAGCAAGGTTTTTGAGCGCCTTTCGCCGAAGGAATTCACTGGCGGCGATACAAGCATCCTGGCTGAGGCGCTGAGTAGACAGCACTCTGAGCTGGGAAAAATAGATCAGGAGGACCTCAGAGTCCGAGTCGCCGATACCCCGGCTGAAAGCTTGCTGCTGGATATGCTGGTTGGGCTGGATGAGTCGGAACTGGACGAACCGGTTGACGAGCTTATCCAGGTGATCGTGACCCACAAGAAGAACGAGCGTCGCGCGCGGATGAGAGACCTCGCGGCGAAGATCGAGCAGGGCTTGGTGAAGCACGGGGACGAAGAATTCGAAGAGTACTGGCGCCTGGTGCGCGAGACATCCAGTCCGTGGCGCCGATAGTCGATACGTCGTGCCGGAGTAGATCCGGCATCCACTGAGTGGGTCCCGAATCGAGTTCACGGGCGACGGAGTAGAGTGATCCTGAAACAGGTTCAGGATGACGGGACAAAGTGGCTCCTGAATCACGTTCAGGATGTCGAGGCAAAGGGTCCTGAATCAGGTTCAGGATAGCAAAGGTAAAGGCCAATAATGCGTAGATCTACTGTCTGGCTCCGGCAGTTGAAGGGAGATGAGTGGAGTGGCTGTTGAGATGAAGGGCAACGACCGCCTGCAAAGGCTTATAGAAGAAGGCAAGCGTGCCGGCGTCCTGACCTATGATCAGATCAACGACACCCTCAGCCACGAAGATATCAACGCGGAGCAGGTTGACGATATCCTGCAGACGTTCGCGGATGAAGGCATTCGTGTAGTCGAGAAGGTCAAGGATGTACCGGCGGGGCTGGAAGCCGAAGCCGAGGAGGAATACGGCCCCGGGCGTGAGGCAGAGCCCGCGGAAGAAGACCTTGCGCAGATGGAAGGAATGCCTCTTGACGACTCCGTGAGGATGTGGCTTCGCGAGATCGGCAAGACACCGCTGCTCACGATAGACGAAGAGGTATCGCTCGCAAAGAGGATAGAAGCCGGCGATGACGAAGCCAAGGCTGTCCTGACTGAGGCTAACCTCAGGCTGGTGGTCAGCATCGCCAAGCGCTACTCGGGCCGCGGGATGAGCTTTCCGGACCTGATCCAGGAGGGCAACATCGGCCTTATTCGCGCCGTCGAGAAGTTCGACTACCGCAAGGGCTACAAATTCAGCACTTATGCAACGTGGTGGATCAGGCAGGCAATCACCCGCGCGATAGCCGATCAGGGGCGCACGATCCGGATCCCTGTTCATATGGTGGAAACGATCAACAGGCTGATCAAGACTCAGGGACAGCTTCTGCAGGACCTGGGCAGGGAGCCTACGCTTGACGAGGTCGCCTATGAGATGGGCATCCCGCCCGACAGAGTGAGCGAGATCATCAGGATCGCGCCGGAGCCGCTGTCGCTAGAAACGCCGATCGGCGAGGAGGAGGACAGCAGGCTCGCGGACTTCATCGAGGACCAGGAAGCGATCTCGCCCGCGGAGGCGGCATCGAATCTGATTCTACGGGAGAAGATCGAGGAGTCGCTCAATAACCTGACTCCGCGCGAGCGCGACGTGCTCAAGATGCGGTTCGGGCTGGATGATGGCTACTCACGGACTCTGGAAGAGGTCGGGCGGCACTTCAAGGTTACGCGCGAGCGCATCCGCCAGATCGAGGCCAAGGCCCTCAAGAAGCTCCGCCATCCGAGCAGGAGCAGGAAGCTCAGGGATTACCTGGAATAGGTTTGATGGTCTGATGGTTAGGAGGCCCGTGTTGATGCACGGGCCTTTCTTGATGGACAACTGAGCCCTCGTTTCGATTGAACCAAGGCTGCGCTTGAATTGCCTTTGAATGGAGTTTGAAAGAAATAGCTTGCGTTCTCTTACGGGAACGCCTATAATGTTTGTATATACAACCAACGTCTGCACCGGTTCACTTCGACATCCCCGTGGATTGTATCACCTTCTGCGACTGATCGAATTCCCCGCCTAATGGCAATCGTGCCATGTGCTCCCGTTGAGAACCCAGGGATATTCCCGGAAGGAATGGCAATTCAATGGCCAACAAGTCACTTTACGTAGGCAACATGTCCTACAACACCAGCGAGGGCGACGTTCGCGCTCTCTTTGAGCCGTTCGGCCCGATCGCTGACGTCAGAATCATCGGCGACAAGGGATTCGGATTCGTCGAAATCCCCGAAGAGAACATGGCGGCAGCCATCGAAGCGACAAATGGCAAGGAAGTCGGCGGAAGAACGCTGACGGTTAACGAAGCCAGACCGAAGACCGAGCGCAGCAGCGGCGGTGGTCGTGGCGGCTACGGCGGTGGCGGCCGACGCTGGTAGTAGATCTGCTAGCTGAGTAATGGAAGGCATCCGGTGCGTTAGCATCGGGTGCCTTTTTCGCGTGCGCATGATCCTGCCCTTGTGCATACTCGCCCACCGGACCGGTTCACAGCCGCCTGTATGCTGATGTATAATAAGGCCGCCGAACCAATGGGCTCGGCGGGGGGTATCACCCCTATATCGCGCCAGGAGTGTTCCCTATGCTTGATGCTAAGCTGATAAGAAACGAGCCGGATGCTGTCCGCCAGGCTCTGATCAACCGCAATGCCGACGTGACATACCTCGACAAGTTCATGGAACTCGATGAACAGCGCCGCAAGACGCTTTGGGAAGTCGAGGCGCTTAGGGCAGAGCGAAACAAGGTCTCCGAAGAGATCGCAAAGATGAAACAGCAGAAGCAAGACGCGACCTCGGAGATCGAGCGGATGCGCGAGGTCAGCCAGCGCATCAAGCAGATGGATGCAGACGTGGCCGCCATCGAGGAGCAGTTTTCCGACCTACTCCTCAATATCCCCAACATGCCTCACGAGTCGGTCCCAGTGGGTAAGGACGAGTCCGATAACGTCATCCAGAGAACATGGGGCGAGCCACGCAAGTTCGATTTTGAGCCGATTCCGCACTGGGAACTGGCGGCCACACTCGACATCATCGACTTCGAGCGCGGCTCGAAGATCTCCGGCAGCGGATTCATTCTCTACAAGGGCCTTGGCGCAAGGCTGGAGAGGTCGCTCATCAACTGGATGCTGGATGTACATACGAAGGAGCACGGCTACACGGAGGTGTTCCCGCCGTTCCTCATCAATCGCAAGTCAATGACCGGGACGGGCCAACTCCCCAAGTTCGAAGAAGATATGTACCACACGGACAAGGAGGACGACCTCTTCCTCGATCCAACCGCCGAGGTGCCCGTCACGAACATCTACGCCGATGAGATCCTCGACGCAGCCCAATTGCCCATCTACCTCACCGCCTACACCGCCTGTTTCCGCCGTGAAGCAGGCTCCGCCGGCAAGGATACGCGCGGGCTGCTGAGAGTGCATCAGTTCAACAAGGTTGAGATGGTCAAGTTCGTTCATCCGGCGACTTCCTACGACGAACACGAGAAGCTGCTTGCTAACGCGGAGACCATCTTGCAGCGGCTGGGAATTCCGTACCGCGTGGTGCTTCTATGCACGGGCGACCTCAGCGTGAATGCGGCGAAGTGCTATGACCTCGAGATCTATGCGCCTGGCGTCGACAAGTGGCTGGAGGTCTCCAGTTGCTCGAACTTCGAGGACTATCAGGCCCGCCGCGCGAACATCCGCTACAGGCCGGAACCGGGCGCGAAGCCGGAATTCGTCCACACTCTCAACGGATCGGGAGTTGCATTGCCGAGGTTGGTGGTCTCGCTTCTTGAGAACTACCAGCAGGCGGATGGAACAATCGTCGTGCCGGATGTGCTAAGGCCATACATGGGCGTAGATGTGATCGGCTAGCCTACTCCCTGAACATAGCCTCGAAGCGATCGGCATACTGGGTCTCGATGGACGCGAACGCCAGGTCCAGGGCGATTGTCCACAACCTGACCATTGCTTCCTCGGGAGGCAGTTCCAGCATCTGCGCAAAGAAGTCCTTTATGACCTCTTCGTAGGAGGTGCAGGGCTCGTCGATCACGATGCGATGCGAGGTCTTCTTCTCGCCGCCGAATTCGCCCTCGATTCTGGTTACGAGCTCAGACACATTGGCAGGAGTGGCGTGCTTGAGGTTCTTGCCAAACTCCTGCCTCACAAGTTGTCTGAATTCGTCAAGAGTCACGGGTGATCGCACCCCCGCTGCAGTCTACAACACTAATGTATACGCAAGGGGGCTTGCTGTCAATGGAAAACTACTTCAGCGGCCGGAGCCAGATGTTGCGGTAGCGTACCTTGCAGCCGTGGTCCTGCAGCATCAACGGGCCGGTCGGCTGCTCCGTGCCAACCGCCCCTCCGGTCTCCTCGGGCAGGCCCACATTGTTGTGGATCAGCACCCCGTTATGCAGTACCGTAAGCCGCGCGTTAGCGAGCTTCTTGCCGTCCTCGCCGAAGGTCGGCGCGCGGAAAATGATGTCGTAGGTCTGCCACTGCTCCGGTGGGCGGCAGGCATTCACCAGAGGCGCGGCGATTCTGTAGACCCCACCGCAGTCGTCCCACTGGCTGTTCAGGCCGTATGAGTCCAATACCTGGACTTCGTAACGCCCGTGCAGGTATACACCGCTGTTCGCACGACCCTGCCCTTTCGCATCCGCCATCAGAGGCAGCCAATACTCGATATGGAGTTGGAAGCTGCCGAATTGCTGCCGCGTCACGATGTTGCCGGTACCGTTGACCTCCATGTAGCCGTTTTCAACATTCCAGGCGGCAGGCTTATCGCTGCCGAACGAATGCCAGGCGGACAGGTCATTCCCGTCAAAGAGGACAACAGCATCCGCGGGTGTGGGCTCATCACCCTTGTAGAGCGGATCGGCCTGCGCGTGGGCAAGGGACAACATCATTGCGATGACCGTGATCAGCGGCATTCTTCTCATCGCGCCCTCCTTCGGAGGCATCAGCCTCAGGCGCAGTGTAGCAGAGCAGGCAAGCAGTGTCAACCGCCATCCCCGGTCGAGTGCTGCATCCCCGAGCTATCAGGTGGCTGTCGAAAACCAGCTAACGCTTGATCACTACGGGCGAAGTCAGCCGCCGCTCGTAATCCACAGTCGTGACCGTGCCTGTTACGTCCACCACCTCTCCTTCAGTGACGCTGACGCTGGAATCGACCCTGATTCCGCCGCGGCGGTTCACATCCTGCACGTAGAAGTACCCGTCAAATGCCGCCGTAACGATCATGTCTTTCAACGCGACGGGCGCACCGTCCGCTGCCTGCCTGGCCTGATGCGGGCTCACCAGTTCGCCCGGGCTGGCGTAGAAGACGAGATGTTGCTCCGTTCCAGCGGATATGCTCGTCAAGGCGCTGACAGGGTCGAAAACCCATGGGTCACAGGCAGGTGTCACCGTATGAGACCCCACGTCTACGTCCTCGATGCTGAACATGCCGTCCTGAGCAGTTACTGTAGACCGTCCGTCCGGAGAAAGGGTCACGGTCACACCGCCCAGCCCTCCAGCCGTGGACTGGACCTCATACTTGTCGCAGATGAACCCGAACGCATCGGTGCCGCCATCGGTCACGAGCGCGATCTTGGCTACCGATCCATTGATCCACGGCGTCCAGATATCGCTGTAATCCGCCGTATAGCTTTCCACGACGTTGTCGTTTTCGTCGAGAATCAGCACCCAATCGAACGCCGGCTCGGTTTCCAGCCGGGAGAAGTGCAGGCGAATTCGGGTTGCGGAGGAGCCTCCGTCTATCGTCCACGTCTCGTCCATGTTGCTGCGATATGGGTGCTCTGACTCCACGCGCGTGGGAACGACCGTCGTTCCCGCCCTCCTGATCTCGCCGGTGATCTTGCCCGGAGGGAATGCTTGGAAATCCACGTCCGGAGCGGTTCCGTCAGCGGGAACATCGATTGTCTTTCCGGCAGGTTCAAACTTCCAATGAGGAAGGCTTGGTATGACTGAGTAGATGCCGGGCGGCACGGAAGGGAAGTCGTAGGAGCCGTCTGGGCCGGACACGGCCGTGTAACCGCCGGGGCTGAGGGTGACGGTGGCACCGGCCAGAGCGCCCTGCCCTATCAGGTCGGTCTCATAGCCATCGATGTAGAAGCCGTAGGCAATGTTGCCATAGTCGTTCGTGACCAGGCGGATGTTCACGGAGGAGCCGTTGACCCAGGAACTCCAGAAGTCCTCACCCGTACCGGTGAATGTGTCGATTCTCGTACCGTCGGGGTGCTCGACATATACGGTGTCGCCGTCGTTCATAAGCTCGATCTCGGCGAAGTGCACCCTGATTCGAGTAGCACCCTCGTGGGCGTTGATCGTGTAGACCTGATCGCTGCTGTTGAGGTACGGATGCGAGGACTCGAGAATGTAACTCTGGACACCGCCGATCGCCTTCGTGAGGGTGCCTCCTACTGAGCCCGGCAGACCGCTGCCCTGGAAGTTGACCTCCTCCAGAGGCGACTCACCGACGTGCACCGCCTTGGCGCGAGGAGAGAACGTCCAGCCCTGTTTGAATATCTGCACCGAATAGTCGCCCGAAGGCACACGCACGATATACCTGCCGCTGGAGTTTGTGGTAACCCGCTTGTTGCCGTCGGGTGAGACCACCGTGATCATAGCGCCTTGCACCGGAGCTCCTGAAGACGACATCACAGCGCCCGTGATGTAGGTGTTCGGCAGCCCTCCCGATACAACCAGAGCATAATCCTGAGGCCCCATAGGAACGTTGTGGCCTACCACGCGCACTCTATATACGCCGACCTCGGGGTTGGCGATTGTGACCTGCTCGACGTTATCCTTGCGGCTCGGCGCAAGCGGCATCACCGCTCCAGCTGGCGAAATCACGATCAGGTCTAGATCGTTTACGAGCGCCCTGGCGGCGTGGACTGCTCCCGGATAGTCTGTCCACACAAGAGTGGCCCGGAACGGAACGGAGTTGTCCAAGACCGTATAGGAATACTCCCTGTATTCGTCGGTGGAGAGCCCTGTTGACTCGTCCGCGAATTCGCATACCGCTGGGGGATCCGGGCACAGCGCCTGCTTCAGATTCAGCCTCCCCCACCCTTGCGCGTAATCAGGCACTCGTGAGAGCTCTTGCTGCGCGCCTGTCCCGTACTGACCTGGGTACATATCGAAGGCGCCATTGATCATCGTAGCCTTGACCAGAGCGGCACTGGGGTTGACGCTCTTCTCGCGCTGGTAGTATTCGCGCACGATGGCTGCCGCGCCGGCGACCTGCGGGGTGGACATGCTGGTGCCTCCCCAATAGAGGTAGTCCGAGTTCAGTAACCCCCAGCCTGTGTCAGCCGTAGAAGTGTGCGATCGGCTTGATATGATGTTCGTGCCGGGAGCGCAGATGTCGGGCTTCACTCGGCCATCGGACGTGGGGCCCCTGCCGCTGAATGCGGCGACTCCGCTGGGGTTGTTGGACATCAGGTCGTATTTGATCGGCACCGCGGGATAGTCGGAAGGCCAGGCGATACCGTAACCGTGCTGGTACCCGCCCGTTGATCTCATGCTCTCACTTGCGCCCACGGATATGCAGTTCTTGGCGCTGGCCGGCGCGTAGATGTTGCCGGTGTCCACGATACCGTTCCGATCGGTGTCCCGGCCCTCGTTTCCGACTGCGAAGACCACGGAGAAGTCCTTGTGGTCCCAGAGGAACTGGTCCACTTCTTTGGAGTATACGGTATACTCACCGTTGGCCACGCTGCCCCAGCTATTGCTGTGAACCCGCACACCGTCGTCGTATGTAGGCTGAAACAGATCCGCCAGATGAAGAGGCGGGAACACGTAGGCGCCGGAATCGCCTATCGACTGCAGCACCAGGCCCGCTTCCGGGGCATATCCGGAGTATGAGCCGGCGTAGGAATGAACAGCAGGATTGCTCCCGGACAGGACGCCTGAACCCGCGATCGAACCCGCTATGTGCGTCCCGTGCCCGTTCAGGTCACTCCACTCACCCGGGCGGCGAAGCGCATAGGCTTTGTATAGCCGGTTAGCGAAATCCGCTGACAGCGAGGCGGTGTCGCCGGTATCCAACCCGGAGTCGGCAATGCCGATCAACTGCGTAGCCCCGAACAGCGACAGGTTCTGTCTGACTTCCGGCACGGCGGAGATCGCGGAGGCAGCGTCATTGCAGAGCCTCGGCTGAACGTAGGGCTCGATCCACGCCACGGCGTCGTTGGCGGCAAGTTCACGGACCCTCGACCTGTCCAGAACTACCCTGCACACGTCACCCTTGGCGCGCTTGGAGCAGTCGATCTGCCTGCCACCCATCCGCCTGGCTTTGCTCATAACGTGGCTGGAATCCTGACCCGGAAACAGCGTCACAAGGAATTGGCCCCTGTCACCTCTGTCACCAGCGCGGGCTACGTCAGGCGCCTGCTTGTGCTCGGGAAGAAACCTGGACATCCACTTGACGCAGGGCAGCTTCCTGATGTGCAAAGCGTCCGAGTGCGCGGCCCGGATGAGAAACACATCCTCGGGGATATACTCGACCAACTGGGCTCCCGCATCGATCAGAGCCTGCTTATCGGCATCGTTCACCTTGCCCTTGAGCTGAACGAGATAGGGTCCTCGGCCGAGTTTGGGCTTTCCTTTAGCCGCAACAGCCACCCCCGGAACCGCGTCGGTGTCAATAGTGCCTGTCTTGAGGTAGATGTTCTTTGCGTACAGCCCGCCAGGCAGTGCAAGCAGAAGAGCGGCGCAAACCGCGAGCAGCGCAGATCGAAGTCTCACCTTTATCGCCTCCATGCCGCTCGCCCAAGCACAGCTTGGCGTTTACCCAAACTGATGTATAAGCAAAACGCATGAGGACGTTGTACGAAGCAAAGGCCCCGGACTTGCGCCCGGGACCTGGTTCGCCAGTTACAGCTACTGGATATTCCTATTTGGCGGCCGCCAACTCCGGCCAATACTTGAGGATCAGAGCGGCGGTCTTCTTAACGCCTTCGTAATGGTCCCCGCCGCCTTCGTACTCGATAGATACCGCGCCGGTGTATCCTGCCCTCTGCAGCAGGCCAAGCAGGAACTTGTAGTCCATCCCCAGAGCCTCACCGTTAGGCTCGAATTCCTTGACTTTCGCGTGGCAGTGATAGGCATAGGCGGCGAGCTTGGCGCTCTCAGTGTTCCGCTTCTCAGCCGGCCAGTTGCCGAAGTCGAGGCAGGAACCAACCCAGGCGGGATCGGTGCCCTTGATGATCTTGAGAATCGTGCTGGCCTTGAGGCTCACACCGCCGTGATTCTCGATTGTGATCTGGACGCCAAGTTCCTTAGCGATCGGGAGTATCTGGTTGAACGCGTCTATGCACCGCTGCGCGCCGATTGTGTCGTCAGCTTCCTCGCCCTTGCCTGTTCCACCGAGATTGATGCGCACCACCGGCGCTCCCAGATACGCGGCGGCCCTGAGCTGCTTGATGTCCTCAGCAATCTGCCTTTCCCGCGCCTTGTCATCTAGCGTGGCGATATTGCCCTCGATGATGAAGCCCGTTATCTTGACGCCCGCATCCTTGCAGGCCTTCTTGATCGAATCAAGATACGCCTTGTCCTCGAACGACTTCATCCAGATCGAGTTATAGCAAATGCCCGGGATGCCCATGTCCTTGAGGATCTTCGGCACGGTGAGGTAATCGATCTTCCCCGCGTCGAACTGATCGCGCAGGCTGTAGGTATCGCACGAGAGAATAGGCATCTTCTTAGCCTCCTGAGCATAACTTGCCGAGCAAAGCACGCTCAGCAGAATCAGTGCAGTGATCGCAGCTTTCACTTTGCACCCCTTTCAACACTCATTGCCTTGTCGCCCGGTAAACGCCGGTCTGAGCGGTAATATACAGCGTCTTGCCATCCTTGCCGCCCCACGCCAGATTGGTGGCAACCTCCGGCACCGGAATCGTCTCCACGAGCTTGCCCGAGCGATCGTATACGAGCACCCCAGGCGCGGCGGACGAATAGAGATGCCCCTCCGGTCCGATCTTCATGCCGTCCGGCACCCCCTGATTCACCAGCGTAGCGAACACCTTGCCGCCGGATAAGGTGCCGTCCTTCGCAACGTCGAAGACGCGAATATGAGCCCTCTTGGAGGAGTCCGCGATGTAGAGCTTGCTCTCATCAGCCGAAAAGCACAGGCCGTTGGGCATGTCGAAGTCCTTCACCAGCAGATCGACATTCCCGTCCGGCTTGATGCGGAACACGCCCTTGTAGTCGAGTTCCCTATCCTCGGGCCTACAGCCGTAGCTGGGATCGGTGAAGTAGATGCTGCCGTCGGACTTAACGACGACGTCATTCGGGCTGTTGAACCTCTTGCCCTCGAACCGATCGGCGAGCACGGTGATCTTTCCGTCCTTCTCCGTGCGAGTGACCCGGTGGTGCCCGTAGTCGCATGCGATCAACCTACCCTGCCTATCGAAGGTCAGGCCGTTCGACGGGCCGGCAGGGTCGCGGAACACCTTCGGGACCGTGCCCGAATCAGGAAAAGCCATCTCCCAGATCTTGTTGTCGTGGCAGTCGCTGAAGAGCAGAGTGCTCTGGGGCGACCACACCGGGCCTTCCGTGAACTTGTAAGTCCCCGGCAGCCTCTCCACTTTCCAGGAGGCCGCGCCGGCACAACTACCCGCGGTCGATATAAGCAGCGCCGCGCCTGCAACCGCCCACAGAATCTCTCTCAATGCTCGTCCCTCAACTCTCCACGATTTTCCGCTGGTCCGGAAGGTACTTCATCTTCTTGCCGGTGATCAGGGCCTGATAGCCAAGGGCTGTGCAGACCGAATGCTGATACCCGGCTTCTATGGGCGCGTTAGGAGTCTTGCGACTGCGAATGCACTCGAGCCAGTTGCCCATATGACTCTCGCCCGGCTCCCGGACAAGTTTGATCTCCTCCTTGATGACTCCGGCGCCACGCCCGCCTGTTCCAGTAGCGCTCCAGGTCTTATCGCTGAACATGCCGTTTGTGCCGTAGATACGGAGCCCGCCTTCGGAGGAATTGCCAAGGCCCGTGCAGTAACGAAGCGCGAAGCCCTCGGGAAAATCGAACGCCGCGTAGATGGTGTCTTCGTGTTCCCTGCCGTCCTTCCAGACATAATGGCCGCCGTTGGCGACGGCGGTTGACGGGAACTTGGCATTCATCACCCAAAGAGCGACGTCGAAGAAGTGCGCGCCAAGAATCGCCATCGGGCCATTGGTATAGTCACGGAACAACTGCCACTCACCGTAACGGTGCTCATCAAACGGTCGGTCCTGCAAATGCATCAGGAAGCGCTTCCAGTCCACATCCTCCGGCTTAATCGCGCTTACATTGCGCCGCCACCTTGGGCCGCAGTCGTTCCAGCCAATCTCGACGCGGCTGATTGTGCCCAGCACACCGGACTGAATCAGCTTGGCGGCGGCCTTCCAGTAGCCCTCGCTCCTGCGCTGCGTCCCAACCTGAACGATGCGCTTGGCAGCGGCCTGCGCGTCCATCGCTGCGTTGAGCTGATCGATGTCCTTGCCCATCGGCTTCTCTACAAAGACATCCTTGCCTGCTTTGAGAGCATCTGTGAGAATGGTCGCGTGAGAGTGGTCCGGAGTTGCAATGACAACAGCATCTACATCCTTCAGCGCGAGCAGGTCCTGATAGTTGGAAAACTGTCTGGGATCCCTGCCGTAGCGCTCCTTGACCCTGGCCGCGGCCGCGTCTCGCCGGGCTTTCCAGGTGTCACAGATAGCCGTTACCTCCACGTTCTGCGCCGCATCGATCTTGAGCAGATCGCCCAAGAGCTGCGAACCCCTCGACCCGACTCCGATCATACCGATCGAGAGCTTGTCGTTAGCCCCGAAGGCCGCCGATGGGACGAAAGCTACGCCGCTCGCAATCGCAAGACCCGCGGCGCCGACGGCTGACTTGGTCAGAAACTCTCTTCTACTGATGCCTTTGTCTTCCATTAAATCCCTTTCCTTATGTCTATCCACGGCCGCTGCCTATGAGCTAGCTGACGACTCGTCATTTCGAGCCTTGCGGGAAGTCTGCTTTGCGCTTTTTCGCCAGAAGCAGATTCCTCACTGCGTTCGGAATGACGGAGGTTGAAGCCATATCTTGCAGAGCTACATCCTGCAGAGCTATATCTTGTAAAGCTCCGGCGATATCTCGAGCCTGCGCTGCAGGTTCATGGCCTCGTTTGCCTTCAGGCAGGGAACGCACGTGTCCAGCGCAACCTGCGGCGAGCACAGCGGCTCGTGACCGTCGCGGATGGAGAGGAAGAAGTCCTCAAGCTCCAACAGGTAGTCGTCCTTCTTCACCGCGGGGGCAGCGCCGGAGATTGCCTCGCCCTTGGCTGCTTCTCTCTGCAGTCTGGGTGACTTGCTTGCGTCAAGGACTATGCCGGTCTTGCCGCCGACCTTCTCCTTGTGAGCCATGCTCTCCCAGATCAACTCCTCGGCCTTCGGCTCCTTGTAGAGCATCGCTTTGCCGGGCGAGAGGATGATCGTCCCCTTGTCGCCCATTATCTGCTCGGTCGCGCCATCGAACTGGTTAGTTGTGAGCGACTGATACATGCATCTGACTCCGCTCGGATACTCGAATATCACCTGCACGTTGTCGAAAACATCGCGGCCATCTTTCCAGTAATCGACTCCGCCGCTTCCCATAACCGCGCACGGCTTTTCGTCGATCATCCAGTTCACGACGTTGATCTGGTGGCTGCCCAGCTCGGCCATAAGCCCCTGCGAGAGCTTCTTGTAGAGGCGCCAGTTGATGTGCTCGTCGGTGGTGTCCTTCGGGACCGGCCTCCGCCAGCTTGCGTTGCGGTTCCACTGCGCGCGAACGTGCGTAACCCTGCCGATCACGCCATCTCGCACCATCTTCTGAGCGTGCTGGTAGTTCGGATCGTAGCAGCGCTGGTGTCCGATCTGCAGCTTTTTGCCCGTCTGGCGTGCCACCTGCGCCATCTTCCTGGCATCGGTGATGGAATAGGCCATCATCTTCTCGCACATAACATGCTTGCCGGCCTTGAGCGCCTCGATGACCATCGGCGCGTGAAGGGTGATGGGCGTGGCGATTACCACAGCCTGGATCGACTTGTCCTCGATCACCTGCTTCCAGTCCTTGCATCCCTTAGCGCCGGCAGCAATCTTGAGGCCGCGCTGTAGATTGGGCTCATAGATGTCGCAGACCGTGGTCCACTGCACGTTCGGCACCTTGATCCCCCGGTTGAGTAGGTAAGTGCCCTGGCTTCCTGTGCCGATGAACGCCGCCTTGATCACATCATTCGGCCCGATTGCATCCGCGCTCGCGCTGGTGAAAACGCCCGCGCTGCTGATTCCCAGAGTCGCCGCCGTAGCAACAGACGCCTTGATGAAGTCGCGCCGTGAGATGTCTGTTCCGTTACTCATTTCTGTCTCCCATAGTCAAGTTGAACATAGATTGAGATAGCAGAGATCGGGCGCAGGTTGATCGCCACTGAGACTGTCAATAGACCCGCCCGTCTATGCTCACAAATATCGTGCTAATCGTAGGATACCGCCGGCAGTATGCCTCCGCAAGCGCTTTCCCGCGCAAGTAGAAAGCTGTCGCCAGCGCATCCGATAGCATCGCGTCATCCGATATGACAGTGACGGAGGCGGCCTCGCTCTCGGCCGTCAGTCCCGTCAGAGGATCGATTATATGCTCGAATGCCTCCCGAACGTTCTTGTCCCGCTGCGCGGGGCCGCCGGATGTGGACATCGCCTGATCGCGCAGCACGATTTCAGCCACGCGCTCATCGACCATCGAAGGGTGGCGGATTCCCACACGCCAGCCTTCGCCGTCAGGTCCCTCGCCAAACGCAAAAACCGTGCTCCCGCCGCCGCTTACCAGCGCCGACTGCACGTCATACTCTCTAAGTATAGACGCGGCTTTGTCAACCGCGTAACCCTTCCCAACAGCTCCGAGATTGATGCGCAGCCCGTTCACGTCGTAGCGAACAGAGTGTGTCTCCTCGTCGAGCAGCACGTGCGCCATCCCGACAGCTCCCAGGGCGTCTTTGATCGCCCGTTCGTCGGGTGGAGTGCCGGTCTGCTCGGCAGCCCGCCAGAGATCGATCAGCGGCCCCGCCGTTATGTCGAAGGCGCCGTCCGTATCGCGCCAGACCTGCTTCGCCGCCGAGAGTATCTCAAACAAATCCGGTCCTACTGCAATAGGCCGTTTGCCCGCCTCGGCATTCACGAACGAGACCTCGCTCGTGGGAGCGAAGCAGCTTAGGTCTCCGTCGAGGCGCTGGATCTCCTCAAGCGCCAGATTGCCGATATCAACAAGCGCGTCCCTATCACGCCCATCGACAATGACAATCTCAAACTCACACGCCATCGCACGGCGTGCAAGCCGAATGCTATTCAACCCCTCATCCCGCATTCAGCGTTCCGCATTCTAGGGATTTCTGCGATACGTCGCCCACTCGCAGCCCTGCAGCACAAGCTGCTGGAATGCAGGGTTCTCCCATGCCGGTTTGCCGTGCCCCAGCGATGTGACGAACACGCGACCCTTGCCGTAGTACTGAATCCATGATACAGGCTCGCTGTCCTTCTCGCGCCTCATGAACACGATCACCTTCGACTCCGGGTGAAAATCATCGCAGTAGGTCTCGTCCTTGATCTGAAAGCCGGTCATCCCCGCTGCTATCGGGTTGCTCTTGGCAGTGATGTTGACCTGGAACAGCTCATTGCCGTGCGTGCGGAACTTGCCGCCAACCAACTTCCAATAGGCCTCAGAGTTCTTGAAGGTGTCCGTAACGCAATGGATGCCTGCAAGGCCCTTGCCGTTCTCGACGAAGCCCAGCAGCCCCTTCTCCTGCTCCTTGCTGAGCGTAAGGTTGGTGCAGTAGATCAGGACGAGGTCGTAGTTCTTGATGTTCTCGGGCTCAAGCTGCTTCAAGTCCTCGGTAATGTTGAGCTTGAACTGCCCGGTGTCCTCAAGCTTCTTCTGCAGTATCGGATAAATGGCTGGCTGGTGGTGGAACGGGCCACCCACGATCATCAGCACCTGCGAAACGGAAGCCGGCTTCCCGGCATTGTCATTAGAATACGCCGCTGAACCCAGCAGCAGGACCGCGACCAGCACGCAAAGCAGCAGTGTGACTCTCACGATATCCTCCAAAACAAGTCGATCTAAGCCTGTTTCGAAACTGTGGAATTGGCCCCACGCGGTCGCGCGGGGCCACGGTGGATCAATGGACTCCTGCCTTGCTTACGGCACCGCGTCGACTTTGGCTTCTGCCTTCGTGTCCTTGAAGAAGAGCAAGAACGCGATCGCGCAGAGAACTGTTAGCACGCAGGGCACGAGGAAGAACGGCGTCCAGTTGCTCACGTTGGCTGCCGGCTGGAAGTACCCCTTCATCCAACCCGTAAACTGAGCACCCAACCACGTGCCGATGCCCAGGGTCACCAGCGCCAGAAGACTCTGTGTTGAGGCGCGAATGTCCTTGGGCGATACCATATCCACATACACCTGGCTCGCCACGAAGAAGAATGTATAGCCCAATCCGTGGAGTGTGAGAGACGCTATGACCAGCGGCTTCATAACCTCGATTGGACCGAGCGGAGCAAGAGCAAAGACGACGTAGCGCAGAGGCCAGGCTATGGTGCCGAGCGCCATAGTCTTCCGAACGCCCCACTTGCGCAGTGCGTACCCGAGCAGCAGCGCCATGGCGAACATCTCAGCAGCCTGCGCCACGGCCAGAGTGACCGGTGTAAGCTTGGCAGGCACTTTCAGAGCAAGCTGCAGGAACTGCTCCGTCGGTCCGTAGTAGAACTGAAGTTCAGTGGTAACCACGAAGGCAATGATCATGAAGATGAGGAAGTTCTTGTTCTTGAGCATGACGAAAGCTTCGCGGAACGCCCACGGATCAGCAGCCTTGTCCTTCGCAGGCGGGGTATGCGGCAGGAAGAAACAGAATATCCCCATTATGATGCTCAGAGCCGCCGGAAGCATGAGGCAGTCGGCCGCTCCAGGGAAGAGTCCGAAAGACCTCCAGGCTGTCAACATAAACGCGGCGCATATCCAGCCTATAGTCCCGAGCACCCGGATCTGGCCGAATATCCTCTGATCTTCTATGTGGTGGAAGCCTATCGAGTTTGTGAGAGCGAGAGTCGGCGCGTATAGCAGACAATAGAGCGCGAAAAGGGCCGATACGTTCGCAAAGCCTTGCGCTTTAGCGAGGAAGTACAGCACCACGCCGCCCGCAATGTGGACCACGCCAAGGAACTTCTCCGTGGAGACCCACCGGTCAGCTATCTGCCCTCCAGTAAACGGAGCAAGAATACATGCCAGAGCGAGCATACCGAAGACGATACCGGCCTGCCCATCGGTCATCCCAAGACCAGCATTCTTGTCGACGAGATACGTCCACAAGAACGGAGCCCATGCGCCCCAGATCGCATACTGCAGGAACATCATCAGACTGAGACGCCAACGCACACTCCAGTTCATGAACCAAGTCCTCCCGTACAGATCGCCTTGTCGCGGCCATCGTTGCCGCCTCTGCATTATACACCCAGAACTCGATTTCCTGCCAGTTTGCCTCGATAACATGTAAACGCTTACATCATGCGGAGGGAATGCCTGCAGAGGAGGCTAACACACTAGTAGACAATCCAACCGATCTTTGGGGGTAACAACCTTGACCAGCCGAGAACGCGTGAAGAGATGCATCACATACACGAACCCTGACAGGTGTCCGTTCAGCTTCAACGTCGAGCCCTATGGCAGTGACTTCTGCGGCGCGGGCATCACAGCCGACGCGGAGTGGAAGCCCTACCGCACCTGGGAACTGCCGGACGGGGTAAGGCAGTGGGAAGACGAGTGGCACAACGTCTGGAAGTGCCTGCCGAACACAAGCCGCGGCGAGGTGATAGAGGGCGCCCTCAAGGATTGGGCCGACCTCGACTCATACCCGATGCCAAGGATGGACCTGCCGCTGCGATACGAGAAGGCACGCGAGACCTTCGCCGCCAACTCGGACAAGTATCACCTCGGCCACCTGCCAGGCTTCC
Source organism: Armatimonadota bacterium (assembly GCA_052035525.1). Lineage (GTDB taxonomy): Bacteria > Armatimonadota > UBA5829 > UBA5829 > UBA5829 > DTKD01. The sequence goes on along the minus strand of JBPOHN010000061.1, from coordinate 39,170 downwards.
CGTTTGCGATTATGCGCTACATGCGCACCGTGGAGACGTTCCTCTCCGACGTGCTGCTATACCCTGACGAGGTCAACGCCCTGCAGCGCAAGGTGGTCGATATGCTGAAGCGATGCATCGACCAATGGGCCACGACCGACTGCGACGGAGTCATGTTCGCGGAAGACTGGGGCACCCAGGAGCGGCTGCTGGTGTCGCCAAAGCTCTGGCACGAGATGTTCGAGTGGGGATTCAGAGAGATCGTGAACCACGCTCACGCGAACAACATCACAGTGTGGATGCACTCCTGCGGCTACATCAAGGACATCATCCCGAGCCTGGCGGATATGGGCGTCAACGTGCTGCAGCTCGACCAGCCCACGCTGTCCGACCTGGACTTCCTCGCGAAGACCTGCCACGGCAAGACCGCAATTTGGTCGCCCGTCGACATCCAGCGCGACCTTCCGACAGGAGATGAGCCCTACATCCGCGAGCGCGCCCGCGAGCTTATAGACAAACTCGGATCCAACGGCGGCGGATTCATCTGCGGCTACTATGGCGATGTCCGCTCCCTGGCAGTCGAGCCCGAATGGCAGCAGTGGGCGGTGGACGAATTCATCAAGTACGCCACGTCGAAGGGGTAGTTGCGAGTGACGAATCGCGAATAGGAATTGCGGTCGCCCGGTGGCTTCGCGCCCCGGGCGACTGATCTGTTCCTGCTGGTCAGCCTACTTGGCTTGCACGATCCTATGCGCCAGCGCGCGGAGGTAGCGGGCGTCGGCGGCGCGGATGGTGCTGGGGACGTATTTGTTACTCTCCACGCTCTCGCCGTAGAGGAACTCGAACCACACGCATCCCGCAAGATAGCAGCCGAGCTGGTTAGCGTGGTGGCCGTCCATATCCAGCACGTACTCGCCTGTGGCCGCATCTTTTCGCCACAAATAGCCGACATGCAGCGTATGCGTCTGGTCCGGCAGATCAGGGTACTTCAGCGCAGCCTTGTCGAACTTCGCAGGCTTGTAGCACCAGTCGGGATCAGTGTTTCCCGCGTACATCGCATCGCCGACGGGGATGATGCGCAGACCGAGTTCCCTGGCAATTGTCGTGTAGGCGTTGCGCAGGTCGCTATGCATCTTCCGCTGAGAGTCCTTGGCCGGGTCGTCGAAGCGCGGATCGTCCACCTGATACGCCCAGGTCTGATGCATCAGCACCTCCGCCTGAGGCGCATGCTTCTTGATGTAGTCCCGCAGGTTCTTCGCGTAGGGCCGGTACGTCTTGATGTCCGAGCTGATCATACTGGCCTGCTGTATCGTCACGAAGTCCCACTTGTCGGAGAGGAGAATCTCCTTGAGGCTAAGCTGCCTGTTCTTCCCGTCCACCTTGACGGTGTATGGCCTGCCCTCTGCCGAAGCAGGATCGGCCTCCGCGGCCTCAACGTGTCTCCAATGGCGCTCCATCGAACAGCCCGGAAGGTCGGCCCGGCCCAGCACGAGCCTGTGTCCCGCAGCCTCAACGAACTGAGGAAGATAGCGGGTGGCGTTCCCGGAGAAGCTGTTGCCAACGGTCAGCAACCTGATCGTCCTAGGCGACTTCGCGCCTGACTCGGCGCAAGTCGCGCTGCCACACAGGGTCAAGACTAGAGATAGCACAATGAGACTCCTCAAATACATCCGAGACCTCCGGAATAGATGAGCTTGGTCAACCCACCAAAGCGTGCGAGGTCCATTGTAGCAGGCAGAGCTCTGATTGCCAACTGGTAGTGGGCGTTGCGGGCAGGCTTGTGTTGCCCGCCTGCGGTGGTGTAAAATGCTCCGGCCAAAAGCGGGAGTAGGAATACCGCCGAGGCCAACGGGAGTTGGAGATGAAGTTGCCATTCACTGTCGAGGAGTTTTCACGCGTATTCGAGTCATACAACACCGCGATCTGGCCGGCACAGATTGCAGCATATGGCCTGGGCGTTCTCGCCGTAGTCCTAGCTCTACGGGGCGGAGCATCTCGCAGCCGTGCCGTCTCGGGGATCCTTGCCGCGTTTTGGATATGGATGGGTATTGCCTACCACATCGTGTTTTTCGCCAGCATCAACCCGCCCGCTCGCCTGTTCGGCGCATTCTTCGTCCTGCAGGGCATCCTGTTTGCGATCGTTGGATGTTTCGGACAACGGCTTCGGTTCGACGCCCCAACCCGGCGATCAAGACTCGTGGGGCTTATCATGGTGGCGTACGCGATGGTCATCTATCCGCTGATCGGACAACTGCTGTGGCATCCGTATCCAAAGGCGCCGGTGTTCGGGGTGGCCCCGTGCCCCACGACAATCTTCACGTTCGGCCTTATGCTATGGGCATCAGGACCCGTTCCGATCTACCTGCTGGTGGTTCCGCTGCTGTGGTCTGCGGTGGGCACTACGGCCGCCATCGGCCTACAAGTTCCTCAGGATTATGGGCTGGGTATAGCGGCCCTACTCGGCGCCGCTATGATCGTGATGAACAACAGGCGGCGGAAGTCGCGCGAATCCTAGGTATCGAAGCACTGCAGGCCGGCCGCAGCCGTGAACGTCACTCGTGCGAGGAAAGCATCTTCCTGGCGGCAGAAATCTGCTTCTCAGTTCCCATCACTATCAGTTCGTCCCCAACCTCTAGAACCAGATCCGGGCTGGGGTTCGGACACAGCTTCCCGTCGAGCTGCCTGACAGCCAGCAGAGTGACTCCGCAGGTCTCCCAGGGGTTGATGTCACGCAGGGTCTTTCCGACGCATCTGGAGCCCGAATCAGCGCGGAGAACCGCCATCTCGGTATCCTCGCCGTCCTCGTGAACCACAAGATCCAGGAAATCCATGACCTCGGGCCTGATGACGGCAGCGGCCATTCGTCTCCCGCCGAGCACGTAGGGCGACATAACCCTATCGGCGCCCGCGTGGCGCAGTTTGTCCTCGTTGTCTTGAAGGATGGAACGAGCAACTACGAAGAGATTGGGATTGAGCACCTTTGCGGTGAGTACGATAAAGACGTTCTCCTCGTCCGATGCCGCGACAGCGATTAGACCCTTCGCCCTTCGAATTCCTGCCTGCAGCAGGACACTGTCTTCACTTGCCCGCCCCTCTATATGCGGTATATCGGCTCCCCGCAGTCTGGGCAACTGCTCAGGGTTGCTCTCCACGACTACGCAAGGCACGTTGTAGCGATTGAGGTCCTTAACGATCTGCTGCCCCATTCGCCCGTAACCGCACACTATGTAGTGGCCTGACATCGATTCGATCAATCTGTCCATCGCTTTCCTCGCTATCTCATCCTCAGTTGCAGTCAGTAGATCAGCCGCTTGAACGGCAGCATCCTCGAACGGGTTGAACACAATGTCGATCTGCTCTATAAACGTCTTATCGGACGTGCCGATAGGCTCCTCGATTGCACAAGCGAAGTGCCCGTTGAAACCTGCATGGCGCAGCGTCTGAATGATACCTTTGTTAAGCCGGTTATCCCTGATCGAACTGACAACCCAACGCGTGCTCGACAGGGGCAGCACGTGGGTGAAATCCGGGTCCTCCGCATCGCCGAAGACGGAACGCTCGCCCCTGTTCCGCCACTGCCTCACAGCCTCGGGATCGAAGTCCACTCCCAACAAATCCCTGCCGCGTCTGGCCAACTCGTCGCCGATCTTGGTGCCATAGCGTCCGAGGCCGAGCAGTATGACGGAGTTGGCAGGCACCGTCATAGCCCCCACACCCACTTCGCCGGCATCTTCCTGGTTCAATGTGCCGCGCTCGAAGAACCGCAGGCGCCGCCCTACTCGCTCGTATAGTCCTTGTGCATGGATGATCAGGTGAACATCCAAGCCCATCGTTATCATCAGGACCAGTGTCACCAGGCCAACAGTGTCGGTGTCGATATGGCCGGCCGATTGCCCCAGGGCTACCAAAATGAGGGAGAACTCACTTATCTGTGCAACAGTAAGCCCGGCAAGAAAACCTGTCCGCTTGCGATATCCCATACGGCCTAGTATGAACATGACGATGAACGGTTTGCCGATGAGAACGAGGAGCGAGAACAATAGAGCCGGGGCAACCTGTGATCGAACGGCTACAAGGTCCAGATGGCTCCCCAGTTCCAGGAAGAAGAACAGGAGAAGGAAGTCTCGCAGACTCACAAGCTTGGAGCTCAGCACGTCCCGATACATCGTGGACGCTAACGAAAGACCCGCAACAAATGCTCCGACCTCTTTATTGAAACCCAACCACTCGCTAGCGGCGGCCAGGCTGAGCGCGTAAGTGACTCCGAATAATACGAGAAGCTCGATGGAGCTGGAGAGCTGACGCAGCAACCAGGGAAAGACAAGCCTGCCGATAGCCCAAACGCCGACAAACAGGCCGCACCCTTTCAGCACGATCTTGACGACTTGCACCACAGGGTGGGCGTTTTGCTCGCCGGCAAATGCGCTAAGCACTATCATCGCAAGGACGACGACTATGTCCTCCACAATGAGGAAACCCACCGAAATGCGTCCGTAGAGGGAGTCGATGTCCTTCTTGTCAGAGAGAAGCTTGACGATGAGGATCGTACTTGAGAAGACCAACCCGGCCGCGACATACGCCGCGGTTATTGGCTTGTATCCCATCGCCAATCCCAGCGCATAGCCAATCGTACCGGTGAACAGTATCTGGCCCAGACCAGTCGCAAGAGATACCTTGCCCATCCGGCGGATTAGTTGAGGATCAAGCTTCAGCCCGACGACGAACAACAGGAGTGCCAATCCCATTTCCGACAGGACGCGCAACTGCTCCGCGGACTTGAGGACGTTCAGACCCAGCGGGCCCAGACCGATGCCGACGGCGATAAACGCTATGATGGGGGCCTGCCTTAGACGCAACGCGACAACCGCAGCGGCTACCGCCGCCAGGAGGAGGATCACCAACTCATTGAACATGTTGTCGTAGCTAGGAGCAGGCATACAACCTTCTATAGGCGTGGAGCGACCATCCCGGCAAGAGGCAAAGTGTGGAAGATCGGGCTGCAGCAGCTTCAGTCGCGTGAAGGCATACCTGGCCCTCGCAGACCCTCCCGGTCAGCGCACACAGCAATATTATACGTGCTAGAGGCAGGGCTGGTCAAACAACTAACGGCGCCGATGTGATACAATTGCGCCGGATACAGCGCAGATGGCTGCACACGGAGGTAGAGACTTGATACTAACCGCGCACCGGGGTGAGTCCTACATAGCTCCCGAAAACACTCTCGCCGCACTGCAGTTGGCCTGGGACTGGGGAGCAATATCGACCGAGCTGGACGTCCACATGTCGCTCGACGGACGCATCATGGTGATGCACGATAGCCATACCGGCAGGACGGCAGGCGATGACCTGGTTATCAAGGAGACACACTCATCCGACTTGCGAAGACTAGACGTGGGCATCTGGAAGGGCAAGGAATATGAAGGCGAGAGGATCCCATTTCTGGAAGAGGCACTGGACATCGTCCCCAAGGGTGAAGCGAAGCTGCTGGTGGAGATCAAGTGCGGAGTTGAGGCGCTGCCGGCGATCCGCGACATCCTCGATGCCAGCGGCAAGCGATCCCAGGTGCTTTCGATCAGCTTCGATCTGGAAGTGATGAAGGCATCGAAACGTATGATGCCCGATCTGGAGACCGTCTGGATTCGGTCCACACCAAGAGACCCGGTTACGCGTGAAAGACTACCCTACAGCACCGATCTCATAAAGACGGCGCTGGATGCGGGCCTGGATGGCCTGAACATCGAGTACCACACGGTAACCCAGGAATACGCAGACGCGGTCAGAGCCGCGGGGCTGAAGCTGTGGACGTGGACGTCAGATGATCCCGAGGTAGTGAAGCAGCAGATCGAGCTGGGAGCAGTCAGATTCGGCACCAACCGGCGGAAATGGATGGCTGAGCAGTTGGAGGGGCTGGGGGTGAGGTGAGGTTACTGATCAGTAGGCACTAACGGAGCCAGCACATCCAACAGCTCAGGAATGTGTGTCTGAAGGGCCTCCCATACCACTGACAACACTATGTCGTCGTAGCCGTGAATCATCCGATGGTGCATTCCTATGATTCTCCGCCAAGGTATCTCAGGATGCGCCGAAGCGAACTCGTCCGAGACGCGTCCGGCGGTCTCGCCGATCACCTCGAAGCATACTGACATTGCAGGTCATTCTCGAAGTCCTCATAGGTCTTGCCAGCAATGAAGCCGAGAGCTCTCTGAGCCTCACACTGCATGTCGATCAGACTGGCTAGGTCACGCTGCATACAGAACCTCTGCCGATTCCAGAATCGCCTTCTTTCGGATGTAGTTGTAGCTGCGCTCGATGCCCTCGCGCATTACGAGGTCAACCCTACGCCCAAAGATCGCTTCGAGTTCGTCCTGCATATCGACAAGATCGTACAGATCCCTGCGAACGCCCGGCAGGAAAGAAACAAGCACGTCGATGTCGCTGTCCGGACGGAAGTCCTCTCGCAGAACTGAGCCGAACAACGCCAATTCGCTTACGTCCCACCGACGGCAGAAGTGGCTCAGTTTGTCTGTGTCGAGATGCACTTGCGGGCTCATCCACATTCCTCCTGCGCCAGCATCCGGGAAGCATCAAGATAGAGGTTATAGTCTCTAGGCATAGGTGACGTCTCTGTCTACATAGGGCTTGACCCTGGGCTTGATCGCACCAGAGGTGACCATATCGACACTCCTGCCGAACAACTCCTCAAGGAAGAACTTGAGGTCCATGTACTTGTCGCAAGTAGGGACGTCAAACTCCACAAGAACATCGATATCGCTGGTCTGGGATGCTTCTCCTCGGGCGTATGAGCCGAACAGGCCGATTCGCTTCACACCGAAACGGGAAGCCAACTCCTCGCGCCGGCTACGCAAATCCTCCCCCCGTCAGAACGACTGTCAGGTCGCTACTGATATTCTACCACAAGATCAAGGCCGGGGTATGAATGCCCCGGCCCATCATCCATTGCCTGATTGCTGACAGCTAATAGCTGACAGCCATCAACTATTAGCCTATCTTCACCGTCGCCTGGCCGAACGCCGGGACTGTGACCGAGACGGTGTCGCCGGTCATCTTAGCGCTGCTCTTGGCGAGCGGGCGCTCCAGGACGTCGGTTTCGACTACCTTGGAGTTCTTCTTGACCAGATCGCTGATCCTGATCTTAGCGGTTGCCTTCTTGCCTTCCATGTCGAAGACGCGGACGACGATACCCTTGCCGTCCTCGGCCTTCTTGATAGCGGACAGGAAGATTTCGGGGGTCAGAACCTCAACGAAGCTCTTCTCTGCCGGCAGCTTGCCCTTCTGGACCGTCGCCGAGACTACAGCCATCGGCGAGTTGAACTGCTCGCCCCAGCGAGTGGCCGCGCTGACGTCGCAGGCGCCCTTATGGGCGACTACCGCCCACCTGATCTCGTGATCCGTGACCTCTGGAAGCGGATCGGGATCGTAGCTCGATCTGACCAATGTCAGCCGCAGCGTATTGTCCACGCAGGAGTGGCCGTACTTGCAGTCGTTCACAAGCGTGATTCCATGCTTGTCGTCCGAGAGGTCAGCCCACTTCAGAGCCGGTATCTCCTGCTTGCTCTGAACACGCTTCTGCGAACCGAACGGGATCTCGTAGACCGGCTCGGAGCCGTCCTTCACGTTCACCGGGAACGCGGCACGGAGCATCGGAACGCCCTTTTCAGGAGTGCCGATCTCGACCCACCGCACATTGAGCTTGAAATCGACCATACGCGAACTCGCGTTCAAGCCGATCTCCAGCCTGATGTTGGAATCGCGGTACTTCCGTTCGGATACCATAGCCACCCGGTTCGGGCCATTGGTAACGATGCTCAGTTTGCCACCCTGCACGAGCGGGGTGACCTCGCGGATCTGGCCGATGCACCAGGAGGACATGCCTCTGTGCACTTCCTGATAGGCCTCGATCACGCCGAGGAGATGTCCCTCGGGAACATAGTCGAAACCGGTCTCCTTGTCGATCAGGTGCTTCACAGCGCCCGACGGGAAGTCCATCTCCACGCGGAGGAACTCGTTTTCCATGACGCCGCTCTCGCTGATCTCGACGGTCATGGTCTCCTGCGCCTCAGGAATCCTGCGGTCGATCAGCGCGCCGCTAGCCGGGACGGGGTCAGGAGCATTGTCGATCGCGTAAGCCTTGTAGCCGAGCGCGGGGACGTTCTCCGCCTTGAAGGCTACGGTGGCGAACTCGTGGCCCCAATAGCCGCCTCTGGCGACCACCTGGCCCTTGACTTCCTTGCCGCTTGCGTCGCGCACGACCACGCGATCGTCGAGAACGGACTTGTTCCAGACCTTCGCGTAGACGGTCTCGGTGCGAGCCCACGGCTTCTGGTTGTAGATCAGCACCGCATCAGCACACGGGGCACCCGCATTCCACGCGGTCACGCCGCCAGGCACGCCTGGGTCGCCCGCGCCGGCTCCGAGTCCGTCCCCAAGGCCGTTGCCGATGAGGCATGCTTTCTTCGGCGCCGCGAAGCTGGTGTCAACATTGGAGGCCAACTGCCGCAGCGCGCGGGTCTTGATCGCGCCAGCCGCCGCCTGAATCTCCTGGAAGAGCCCGGAGGAGTACTCATACGTCGCGTGGACGCCCGATCCCGGGAGAATGTCGTGGAAGTGATTGAACAGCGTGTGCCGCCAGCCCGTGAAGATGTTCTCGGACGGATACGGCATCCCAGCGACCGCACCGGCGATGAGCGCCGTGGCCTCAGCCTCGGGCATGATAATCTCGCTCACGCGCGTGGCTTTTTTTATGCTGGACTGAGAGGTGTAGCATCCCTCGAACGTGAAGTTGAGGTCGCCATCGATCACCGGCAGCTTCGGATTAGCCTTCTCGACCGCAGTGAAGAAAGCCTCGGTGGAACTGGGCTTCACTGTCGGGAAAATGGGCCATTCGGCGATCTCGCGCATCTTGCGCAGGTCGCGCCTGGTGGGACCGCCGCCGTGATCGCCGACGCCGAAGACATACATATAGTCCTTCAGGCCGGTTTCCCTGGTGAAGCTGCAGATCATAGCGGCCATGTCAGCCGGATCTACCGGGCCGTTGTAGACGTATTTGTCGCGATCCTTGAACACGAGGACCTCGGAGCCGTCAGGCGAGCGCCACTTGAACATCCAGAGCGCAGGACCAGTGCGGTGGCAGTAGTAGCGCTTGACGTTACCCCGAGAGAGGATCGACGGGAGCGTGTGCGCGTGGCCGAAGGTATCCGGTGACCAATCGATCTGCACATCCTCCGGCTCCAGGCCGAGGTGCTCCTTCATATACTTGCGGGTGTAGAGCAGGTGCCGGCAGAGCGATTCGCCGGAGACGATGTTCTTGTCGCCCTCGACCCATGTGCTCGCGGTCACTTCCCAGTTGCCCGACTTGATGCGCCTCTTCACCATCTCGAAGATCTCAGGGCAGTGCTGCTCCATCGCAAAGTAGGTCGAAGCCTGGCTCTGCGAGAAATGGAACTCCGGGAAGTCGTCCATCAGCTTGTCCATGGTGGTGAACGTGTCGTGAGTAACGTTCACGGTCTCCTGCCACGGCCACATCCAGTTCATGTCGATGTGCGCGTGCCCACAGACGTGGATTGTGTACTCCTTGGCGACCTTGCCGATCGGCGCGAGCATCTTCTCGGCCTCGCCGATGACCTTCTCGCAGTCGAAGGCGTTAGTGCTCATACAGGAGTTCACGTGCTCAACGGCCTTCAGGACCAGCTTCTCCCAGTCCTTCTTGCCAAGCACTCTGGCGAACTCGGCGGCGAAGTCGACCTCGATCTTGAATCGATCAAGGACAGCTTGCCTGGCGTCACGGGACTTGTTGAGATTGGCTCTCGCCAACTCGTAGTCTGATTGAAATGACATAGCTGCTTTCCTACCAATTTCAGGATGTGTTTGGTCAACACGAGTCTTGTTACGCCTCAACTGTAGCTAATCCTGCCGAAATTGACAAGGAAACAAGCATGGGTTATATTGGACTCGGGTATCCTCGAAGGATAGCCTCACCGGCCGAAGCCGAGGGAACGCTGATTTGAGACTGCAAATTGTAGATTGAGGGCCACGAGGGTCTATAGCCTTGTGGCCCTTTTGAGGTTTTGCATGCCGGAATATCATGAACTTGTTTCGCTTATCAAAGACATGGGCGGGGCAGCCGTAGGCTTCTCCGGCGGGACAGACAGCACGCTGGTCGCCAAAGCTGCCACGGAGGCGCTTGACGACAGAGCCCTGTCGGTGCTGATCGACTCGTGCTTCATGCCGCGGTCTGAGATCGACGAGGCGGTGTCGCTTGCCGAGGAACTTGGTCTCAACCTGATCCGCGTGAGCGCCGACCCGCTGTGCATCCGCAACGTGCCGGAGAACAACCCCGACCGGTGTTATCATTGCAAGAGAGCTGTTTTCTCGATGGTGCTGGATATCGCTCAGCGCGAAGGCTTGGAGTACGTACTCGACGGAACGAACGTGGACGACGCTAATGATTTCAGGCCGGGTGAGCGGGCAATCAAGGAGCTTAGGGTCCGCAGTCCTCTCCGGGAACTCGGGTGGACCAAGTCGGACGTGCGAGACATATCCAAGAGCCTGGGACTGCGAACGTGGGACAAACCCTCGTATGCGTGCCTTGCCTCTCGCGTGCCCTACGGCACGCCGCTCACGAGGGAGATACTGGGGCAGGTCGAGGCAGCGGAGTCGATCCTGCACGAGTTGGGTTTCGCCCAGTGCAGGGTGCGGCACCACGGCAATATGGCGCGGATCGAGCTGCTGCCGCAGGATATGGAGGCAATTCTGAGCCGGGAGACGCGGAACCTCGTCACGCACAGGCTGCACGCGCTCGGCTTCAACTATGTAGCCCTGGACCTTCTCGGTTACCGCCAGGGCAGTATGAACGAGAGGCCCGGTAACAGGCAGGTGGGCGACTGATATGGACACAAGACTTCTGCGCGGCTTGCTGGAAAACGTGCAGGCCGGACACCTCACCATCGACGAGGCTATGGAGCGGCTGCGGTCGCTGCCTTACGAGGATATGGGCTTCGCCAAGCTCGACAATCACCGGCAGCTGCGAAACGGCGTGCCGGAGGTCGTTTTTTGCCCGGGCAAGAGTAATGAGCAGATCATAGCCATACTGAAACGTGTGCTGGAACACAACACCTGCGCTATGGCTACGCGCGCAGCGCCGGAGGTCTATGCCGCGGTCCGCAAGCAGTTGCCGGACGCAGACTACTGCGAGCACGCACGAATCATCACCATCGGGCAATACGCGCGCAGCAGAGAAGAAATGGCGCAGGACAGCAACTACATAATGGTCGTCAGCGGCGGAACGGCGGACATGCCCGTTGCCCACGAGGCAGCGATGACCGCCACGATACTCGGCAGCCGCGTGGAGACGGCGTATGATGTTGGTGTGGCCGGCCTTCACAGACTGCTCGACCAGAAGGAACTGCTGATGGGCGCGAACGTCGTGATAGCCGTTGCGGGCATGGAAGGCGCACTTGCAAGCGTTGTAGGCGGCATGGTCCGCTGCCCGGTTATCGGGGTCCCGACCAGCGTCGGCTACGGCGCGAGCTTCGGGGGTCTGGCTGCGCTGCTCTCGATGCTTAATTCCTGCGCGGCCGGGGTGAGCGTGGTCAACATCGATAACGGCTTCGGGGCCGGATATCTGGCGCATGTGATCAACGCGCCGGAGAGGAGATAATCGCGAAAGAGCGAAAGCGCGAGAAGAAGCCTGTGAGAATAGCCTATTTCGACTGCTTTGCGGGGATAAGCGGAGATATGACGCTGGGGGCGCTCGTTGATGCGGGCGCCGACTTTGAGGCGCTCAGGACCAGGCTTGGTAAGCTCGGCATCGGGCACGAGTTCGAACTGACGCTGGGGAAGGTCACCAAACGCGGCATATCCGCATCCGACGTGACTGTGAAGCTGCATCATCACCATCACGACGGGCATCATCACGAGCATTCGCACGGGCGGGCGTTTTCGGAGATCAAGAGCATCATCAACGAAAGCGACCTATCGGAGGGTGTGAAGTCCAACGCGATAGCGATCTTCACGCGGCTTGGCGAGGCAGAAGCCAAAATCCACAACAAGAGCATCGAGGACATCCACTTCCACGAGGTCGGCGCGGTCGATGCGATAGTAGATATCGTCGGGGCGTGTGTCTGTCTGGAGCTTCTAGGGATCGACAAGGTTTGCTGCAGCGCGATTCCGACCTTTACCGGCACGGTCGAAATCGCTCACGGCACATTTCCCCTACCCGCTCCTGCGACTGTCGAGATACTGAAGGACGCGCCCTGGCGGGAGCTTGGGGTAGAGGGTGAAATAGTGACACCGACGGGCGCGGCGATTGTGGCGACTCTAGCTGAGTCATTCGGCCCGATGCCGCCGATGAGCATCACCTCGACCGGTTACGGCGCGGGCAAGAAGGACTTCGGTCTGCCGAACGTCCTGCGTGTGTTCGTAGGTGAGGCCGACAAGCCGGCGGAGCATCCTGAGCTTGTCGAAGGAGCGCCGCAGGTCGCCCAGGACTTGCAGGCCAGCGAAGCGGTGGAGGTGGCCGTCGTCGAGACAAACATAGACGACCTCAGCCCGCAGGTATACGATGTCGTGATGGAACGCCTCTTCGACGCTGGCGCGCTGGATGTTTACCTCACGCCGATCCAGATGAAGAAAAGCCGCCCGGCGACACTGCTCTCCGTCATATGCGAGCACGGCGCGGTTAAGAAGCTCAGCGGCATCATCTTCGAGGAGACCACCTCAATTGGCGTCCGAATCGACACCCGCAAGCGCATCTGTCTCGATCGGGAGTTCGTTAAGGTGGACACGGAGTTCGGCGAGATCACGCTCAAGATTGCCCGCCGCAACGGAGACGTCCTCAACGTCCAGCCGGAATACGAGGATTGCAAGGCCGCGGCGCAGGAGTATAGCGCACCCATCAAGCGCGTGAGAGATGCGGCGCTGGTGGCATTCCACACGAAGCCACAGACAAGTGGCAAGAGGTAACTGCGGCCTGCGGATGTAAGTCTGCAGTATGAGAACGATAGCACTGCTCACCCTGATGGGCCTGTTCATAGCCAATCCCGCCCTGCCGGAGGATGCCCCCGTGACCGTGAAGCCCGCCATAAACACGCCTGCCGCCGATGAAAAGCCGGGCGTTCGTCCGTACGAGATGGCCGATCGCACGGAGGAGCGCACGCCGCTGGTCGATTTTCAGGACCTGGCCGGTTGGACCGTTGAACCAATGAATGGCGCTGGATGCGACCTCATCCTCAGCCGCGAGCAGAAAATGTGGGGCGATTACGTCGGCAAGCTCACCTATCAGATGCCTCCCCAGCCTTCGCCCAAGAAGGAAGGAAGCAGCGATGGGGCCGCAATCGTGCGCCCGCCGAAGCCGATGCCGATCGAGGACGGGGCCGACTGCATCAATATGTGGATCTTCGGCAACCTGTGGGAGTGGGCGCCGGAGCCCGGCACGCCATTCCTGAACATATCGATCCTCTTGCAGGACAAGAACGGAAAGGAGCAAGCGGTCCCGCTCACGCGGCTGCGTTGGAAGGAGTGGTGGCTGACGCACAAGAAGCTCGCCGAGCCGATGACCTCCGCTAGCTTCGCCGGAATCAAGTTCGAGGGCATCAACAACGCCGAACCACGGTCGATCTACCTCGGGCCGCTCTACGCCTACAAAGAGGACCTGAAGCTGCTCGAGTTCGAGCCCAGGCCGGCGCGGAACTTGACCCTGATGCCCGGCCAGGATCAGGGGCTGAACGGGACCGGCAAAGGCAAGCTTCCGTTCCCTACTCGTGAGGAAACGATACTTCCGTCGAACTTTGCGATAGATTATTCAGTGAGCCTTAACAAGACTGCTGAAGATACCTGGGAATTCCTATACAAGGGCAGCGATGGCGAAGTGAAGTATGTCTACATGCCTGACTCTGGTGGCTTGGGTGAGATAACCGCTTGGGTCGATGGGCGGAAGACCAGCACTCCGATGAGCGGCGGCGGCATTGAGATCGGCGGCAAGCTAACGACCGGGAAGCTCGTCGAGACCAAGCGCAACGGCAGCGACCTCCATCTGTTCTTCCACCTCGGCGACCCGAAGGAGCCGATTCTCGCAGAGTACGTCCTGCGGATCTGGCAGAAATCGCTCGTGATCGACTTCATATGCCGCGGCGGCGTCGCTACCGGTCTGACACTCGGCCAGGTGAGCGAGCTCGAAAGCAAGCCGAAACTGATTCAGTTGCCGTATGTCTGCTTCGCGTGGGGCCAGAAACCGAAGATACTGTGCTCGGGAACGCCCGACAAGCCAGCGTTCACGTCGGTTTGGGTGGATTGGTATAGGTCCAACGGCTCCGAGCTGTATATGAGCGACGCGGCAACTGGTTCATCGGCAAAGATCAACGGCGGCGTGCGCTACAATGCGAAGACCGATGGCAAGCGCAACGACCTCTACGAGCGCGTCTTTCTGACCGTATCGCCGGTGTTCGAGGAGGTCCTTCCCACCATCGCCAATCCTCCCAGTCCACGAGGTCGCGAGGCTGGTGAGCGCCTTTGGCAGGAGAGCTGGGGGCCGGAGAACTGCGCGAAGGAAATGGAGCGCTCCCGCAAGCTGCGTTCGTACGGCATCGAGATGCTCACCCAGTGCAACCACGAGATCTCCTGGCGCGATGGCGGCGAGAGCTTCACGCTACGCACCAAAGCAGCCCCCGGGAAGGGCGGCGATAAGGCGCTTCAGGACTACGTCGCGCATCAGAAGTCGCTCGGCTGGCGTTCGGGCCTATACACCAACTACACCGACTTCGCGCCCGTGAACGCGCACTGGAACGAGGACTACGTGCAGCTCACGCCTGAAGGTGAGTGGCGGCCGGCCTGGCCGCGAAACTACGCACTGAAGCCGTCCCGCGCCGTAGAACTCGACGCGAAGCTCGCCCCTCAGGTGCAGAAGAAGTTCGGCTCAAATGCCGCCTATACGGATGTGCATACTGCCGTCTCGCCTTGGGCGTACTGCGACTACGATGCGCGCGTGCCCGGCGCCGGCACGTTCGCGGCCACTTTCTATGCCTATGGAGAGCTGCTCCTGAACGACCAGAGGGTCTACGGCCCAATCTGGTCGGAGGGGACATATCACTGGCTCTACGCCGGGCTCGCGTCCGGCAACTACGGCCTGGCCTACGATGGAGTCGATCTCTCCAAGGAACCTCTTAACGTCGCTTTCGAGCTGATGAAGATGCACCCGCTCGAATGCGACATGGGCGTGCCGTGGATGGGCGGGTTCTTCAAGGAATCAGGCTGGGACAAGCCGGAGAACATAGATGCAAGCGTCGATCATTTCATCGCAGCCACGATTGCCTACGGCCACATCGGTTACCTCGTAGAAGAGGTGCAGCGGATCGACCGGGCCTGCCGTTCCTACTATATGCTCCAGCAGCTTCAGAAGCGCTACGCTATGCAGCCTCCCGCGAAGATCGAGTATGCAGACGCGGATGGCAAGCTGATGTCAGTCTCCCAGGCTATCGCCCGGGACGTGATGAAGCTGTCCCGCCTCCACGTCGTCTACCAGAACGGGCTTGAGCTATACGTCAATGGCTCTCCCGATGTCTGGACAGTCAACGATCGCCAGGGCAAGCCGATCCAGTTGCCGACTTGGGGTTGGTGCGCGTGGGACAGGAAGGGTGAACTCTTCGAATACTCCGCTTCCGTGGACGGCCACAGAGTGGACTACGTCAAATCCCCGGACTACGAATACCTCGATGGCCGGGGCGTTGTCACGACCATCGGCGGCATCTCAGCCAAGGGCAGCGTCGCGGTAAGGCGTAGGAACGGCGGCATCGAGGTGATAGACATCTACGGCAACGAGGAGATCGGCATCGAGACCGACTACGAGAAGTGCACCACCTACGACGCCGAAAACAAGAGCCTCGGCGAAGCCAGGCTCCGCCGAGACGGTAAAATCGCGTATGTTCAGTTGGTTAGCGATGCGAGGAGGTATGTCCTCAGCGAACGCTAGTCTTCGCCACCAGCGGAGAGATGGCCTTGTCCAGAGACTCCTCGGTCGTGCCGGCGTCTACGTCTTTGAACAGATACCAGTGCTCGACGTGAGTCGCCGACTCACCCGGCTCCAGCTTCACCAGCGGCGCAAGGGTCTCGACTTCCATGAAGTCCCCGTCGGTGTAGGTCTCGAAGTTGCAGCCGTAGTCGGGGTAGGTTGCACCCTCGATGTAGGGGAAGCGCTTGATAAATAGCGTCTTGTCCCTGAGATACCCGGCCCATCCGAGCTTGTTCGCCGCACCGATCTTCTGCGGATTGCCCGTTATCTTGGCGTCGGTCCTCAGGCGGATATACTTCTTGCCGAAAGTCCAGCGCGGATCGCTCATATCTGTGAACCCCCACAGCGTCAGCGAGCGCGCCGGCAGCAGCTTGTCATCGTGCGAGACAAACGGCTCCTGAGGCAGGATCGTCTGGCCGCCGCCCTTCACAATCGTCAGCGCCCACGGAGCAAGCTCCACGGGCCAAACACCCTTGTTCGTGAGGATGTGAGTTAGCGTTACGCTGGTCCCCTCGCGATCCAAAGAGATGTGAATCTGCTTCTGAATGCCGGTCTCTTTTTCCAGCGCAGGCGCGACCCTGACGGTGCTCTTGCCGATAACCTCGGATTCCACCGGCCCATTGTCGGGAACATAGCTGCGCGGCAGCACTTCAGGAGCGTGCCAGAGCCTGTGTCCGCCCCAGGGATGCCAATCGCCGTAATCCGTCGACATCTTTGCGTCCGGAATCTCGGCCAGGCAGTTCTCGCTGCCGGTGAAACCGTAGAATATCACCCTCGGGCCGACATCCAGCGTAACCAGCACATCGACTGTCCCGTTCGATAGCTTATAGCACTCCCCGTAGTTCGGGTACTTGATCTTCTCGATTTTCACAGATGGATTGGCCATGGGTCCTCCTCCAGTTGATGATGCCATTGAAAGCTTATCTGTCAGGCCGGCCTGCTCCTTCGCGCTCGAAGACTTGCCGAGCCGCCGAGAGTAGATGGTCGCGTTCACCTCACGGGCGGCTTTCACCATTTCCGGATAGGGCGTGTCCGTGACGTCCACGAATCCGATGTTGTAGTTCTCGCCGTCGAACCAGCGTCCCGTTATGGGCTCATCCGTATACTGGAACCAATGGCACCCTACAATCGCCGGGCAATCGAGCGCGCTTTGCACATACTCCACGAAGCACTTCGCGCGCGCCTGCTGATTGCCGGCATCGACCAGACCGGGATGAAACATACCCCGATCCATCGCGCCGAAGTGGAATTCCCCGATCATGACCGGCTTGCCCATATCGTTGTCGCCGGAGAAACGCTTGGGATCGATAGTGTGGCGGTAGATGTTGTAGCTGACAACGTCTGCCACGTCAGCGCAAGCCCGCGCGACCGCCCTCGGAGCATCCTCGGAGAACCGGCAGCCAAGATAGAGATGGTGCGGATCGTGCTTCCTGATCGCAGCTTTGACTGTTTCGAAATAACGCCTGGCGAACGAGTAGACATAGGCGCCAAGGTCGGCCCGGCTGGCTTCGTTCGGCTTCTCAGAAGCGCGGAGTTCGTTCCAGTTTTTCGCCGAGGTTCTCCACGCTTTGTTGAGCGACTCGATTGTGCCGTACTTGTGCTTAAGCTGCTCGATCAAAGCTACGCGGCACGGCTGATCCGTCGGGCTCGCAAGCGTCGCCCAGTCCACCGTCTCCCACGAAAGCTCGTTATCGACGAAGTAACCGATCAGATTGCGATTGCTCACGTACTTCCGCGTCATCGGAGCGATGGCCTTCTCCGCGTATTCGGCGAACCTCGGGTCGAATACGTCCATCATCTTGCCCCAGTAGCCGCTTCCGCCCTCGATGCGCCGGAAGCTCGCGTCAATGTGAACACAGGCGACGAAGGGGATCGGGCTGTTTTCGAGCACGCCCGCCTCGGACCAGTTGCCGATCGTGTTGAACCCCCAGGACCGGAGCCGGGCGTAGGCGCTCTCGCGCGACTTAACGCGCCAGTCGCCGCCGTACTTTCGGATCAAGTTGGCCGCGGAGAAGCTGAAAGTGTTGCCCCTGCCGGCTATGCTGTCCGCCATGCTGTGAGCGCCTGACCTGTGGGCGATCAAGCTCCCGAAAGTAACATCCTCACGGGACGGAAGCCACTCAAACCACTTCTCGCGCTTCTCGATGAACGTCTCCTCGCGGCTACCGACGCAATCGATTCCGGCTGACCAGAACAGCTGCCCTTCCGGAGTCACCAGCCACCACTTGCCGTCGATCTTCTGCGTCCGGAACCAGCCGGTTGCCTGTAGTCTGGGGCCGTCGGCGAACCCGCCGAAGCTGTCCCTGTCCTTTGGAACCGGGTGGGAGCGAATATCCGCGTGCTCCGCATTGAGGCGAGATGCGAAATCGGTCTCGGAAATCAGCTTGCCCGGCCAGTGTCCGTGATTGTACTGCCCGAACCTGTCAACGAAGGGCATGGGCGTTTCCGAGCCCGCGCCACCGGCCAGAAGAAGGCGCGCGTTGCGCAGCAGGAGTGTGTGAGACTTCGTGGGGCGGTTAAGGAACACCTGAAACGCCGTTATTCTGGACAGGTCGATCTTCTTTCCGCCTGCGAGAGGGCCGACTCCAGGCACACCGCGCATCCCCCATAGCTCAGGCGCCTCGAAGTTGAGCGCCATTCTGAGCGTGGTCCATGCCTTCGGAGCCGCCACAGCCTCGCCGGTCTTGCAGTTGTTCACTCCATCCGCACCGGCGTTGTCTATCCTGACGTGGACGCCGATGGTCTGGCTTCCGGGGTTGTATACATCCACTGCGAACGCCGTCGCGCCCCGCCAGTCCCACGTCCCGATCTTCGGCGCGAAGTAGACGTTGGGCCAGTCCACCTTGTGGAACACGACCTCCAGCGCTTTCCCTGTGTCGGCGGTAACGATCTTCGCCTCCGCGTTGTGGCGAATCATCTCGGCCGGAGTATCCTGAAGTGAGAAAAGAACACGCTCGCCGGAATCACTCGGCGCGGCAGCGGCCGCGGATATCAGCAGGCAGGCCAACAGCAAGACAGGGATGTAGTTCATCGCATCTTCCTCCCTTGAGGTATGCGGCTAGTATATGTCGAGCCTGCAGCAGCGTCAAGGGAGCACAGAGATGCAAGAAGCCGACCGATTTGCCGCGGGCTACCTGAGCAGTTGAAAGGGTGGTTGGAGTATGGGTGGGGGTCTGACTGATGTGAAAGCGGCCGATCGGAGAACCGATCGGCCATCGAATCTTCTGACACTCAGACAGCCGCACCGGTGGCGGTGCTGCCTGCGCGCCTTGCTCCTCTCTTTTTTCTGACAGGAGCCAGCGTCAACTCCCGTATCCTGCGAGCCCTATAGTTGCGCTCATACCGGGCGAACTGCTGCTCGATATCTGCCCAATCAACGCGGGAGACTAGCTCCTGCTCCTCGTCCTCTTCGGGCTCGACTTCGATTTCGTCCTCTATCCGGTTTTCGTATTCACTTGTATCTTCGCAGGCGACGGGAGCACCGAACAATTCGTCAGCATCTTTGGCCACGAAAGTCGCCTCCCTTCCTTATTCACGTCCATCCTATTGACGCTTGCCCGGATGTGCTTGTTCCATCCAAGCATTCTATTATATGCAAAGTTGAGCATTTGTCAAACATTACAAGCTGAAGTTTTACAGGGGTATCGGCAGGCGTAGTTGCGGATTGCTTTTCAACAGCCCCTACAGACTCACCCTGCAGCACGCGGCTCTGCCTGCCTGGAAGGCTTTGAGGTTCAGGTCCACGTACTGCGGCTTTACGAGGGACTTGATCGACTCCTGCCAGATGTCCTCGGCAATCTCAGTGTAGTTCGACAGCGCGCCGATCATCACTACGTTCATCGTACGCACGTTGCCAAGCTCGCGCGCCATTTTGAGCGCGGGGAGCAGTTCCAGCTTCGGGAACGTCGATCTGAGCTTGCCATCGAGATCCTCGGGCCACGATGCCTGCCCGCTGGAAACAGTGACGGGCCTGATCTCCTGATCGTTCACCATGGCCACGCCGTCAGGCGAGAGGAAATGCGCGTGCCTGAGCGCTTCGAGCTTCTCGAAAGAGATGAGGATATCAGTTTCGCCGAGCGCAACCAGCGGAGAGTGAACCTTATCGCCGATCCGCACCTGGCTCACAACGCTTCCGCCGCGCTGCGCCATCCCGTGAACTTCGCTCTTCTTCACGTCCTTGCCGGAGAGCAGCGCGACCTGGCATAGGATTTCGCTCGCCAGGAGCGTGCCCTGTCCGCCGACGCCGACCAGTGAGATACTGAGAACGTCTTTCATCAGAATGCCTCCTCCTTGATCGCGTCGAACTTGCAAACCTGGACGCAGAGGCCACAGCCTACGCAGAGAACGTTGTTGATCCGGGCTTTCTTCTTCTTAGAGTCTGAACCGTCTCCGTCCGCCACCTCTATCGCGGGGCAGCCGAGTTTGAGGCATGCGCCACAGGCTTTGCACGCATCCAGATCAACGGAGAACTGACGCTGGACCTTCACTCTGGCGCCGAGCACACAGGCCCGCTTGCTCACGATGACGGAACACTCGGGCGAATCGAGTTCCTCCTTGAGAACGTTGTAGGTCTCGTCCAGGTTGTAGGGATCGATCACCCGCACCCTCTTGACGCCGACGCCCCTGGCCACGTCCTCCACGAGGGTTTCGGTCGTGGTCTCGCCCATCAGCGTCTTACCGGTGCCGGGGTTGTCCTGATGGCCGGTCATAGCGGTGGTGCGGTTATCGAGGACTATGGTAGTGGAGCCACCCCGGTTATACACCGTGTTCAGCAGTCCCGTGATGCCGGAGTGGAAGAACGTGCTGTCGCCGATGATTGCCGCGACTCGACCGCCCTGCCCTGCTTTCTCCATACCGTGCGCATTGCCGACGCTCGCGCCCATGCACACGATTGTGTCCATCGCCGAAAGCGGCGCGAACGCCCCAAGACTGTAGCAGCCGATATCGCCGGTCACAATCGCCTTCAAGCGGTTGAGCGCGTAGAACACGCCTCTGTGAGAACAGCCGGGACACAGGACCGGCGGCCTCGCGGGAAGATCGCCAATCGCCTGCGCAGGCTTCTTCGGCGTGCCGCCATCCACCTCGATCGCCAGCCTCTCCAGCCTGTCGGGACTCAATTCGCCGATCCGCAGGTTGATCTGCGGCCGCTCGACCTCAACCCCCATGGCACGAATCTGGTCTTCGAGGTAGGTATCGCCCTCTTCGACTACGTAGATCCTCTCCACCGCGTCCGCGAATTCCCGGATCAGGTTCTTCGGGATGGGAAAGGTCATGCCGAGCTTGAGGATCGATGCCTCGGGAAATGCCTCGCGGGCATATTGATAAGACACGCCCGACGTGATGATGCCAATCCCGTTACCGCGCTCGACGCGCTGCATGGGAGTCTGCTCAGAATATGCCGCAAGCTTGTTGAGCTTCTCTTCGAGCGCCACCCTTATGCGCCTGGCGAACATCGGTACCGGCACGGTCTTCACGATGTCCTTCTCGTAGACTCTCTTTCCCTTCTCTGCGTGAGCCTGTCGAAGGGTCTCAAGCTCGCCCAGATCGACAATGCCTGACGAGTGCGATATGCGCGTGGTCGTCCGCAGCATAACGGGAACACCGAATTCCTCTGAGATATCGTATGCCAGACGCACCATGTCGTAGCATTCCTGGCTATCAGAGGGCTCCAGCATGGCGATTCTGGCGAACTTGGCGAGGTTACGGTTGTCCTGCTCGTTCTGCGAGGAGTGCATCCCCGGATCGTCCGCGGACACCACAACCAACCCGCCGTTAGTGCCCAGGTATGCGAACGTCATGAGCGGATCGAGCGCCACGTTCAGACCCACGTGCTTCATTGCCGTCAGCGACCGAGCGCCCGCGAAAGAAGCCCCGATCACGACCTCCATGCCGACCTTCTCGTTCACTGCCCATTCGGAGTAGATCTCCGGGAACTTTGCTACGTTCTCGAGGATTTCGGTACTTGGGGTGCCGGGATACGCGCTTGCGACTGCGACTCCCGCCGCATAGGCGCCGTGCGCGATAGCCTCGTTACCTGACAGAACCTTCTTGTTAGCTGTTGACTGCATACGACCTCCCTCAGAGGCACAAAAACGCGCCCGAACGCATTCCCGCTCGAGCGCCTGGACTGATCCAATCGCAACTATGTTATATCACGTAACCCTGCTGCTAAGCAAGAGCGACTACTCAGAGCAGATGAGCATATTCGTCACCCTGAACTCGATTCAGGGTCCATCCCTTCGCGGCCTGGGTGCCGGATCAAGTCCGGCATGACGCATCTCTCACCAACACTGGCAGTTGACAGCAAGAGAAGAGCCGGAAGATGGGCGTTATCCACGCCTCACCGAATACGACATGCTCGCTCCGCGGCTCCTTTGCCCGACAACGAAGCGGAAGTTCAACATCCGAGTCATGTATGTGGTAATCCTGGCTGGCGGGAGGTCAGGATACTTCGCCGCCAGGGCAGCCATCAGCTTCTTCCGAGCGCCTCCCATCACATAGTCGAGCTGCGCATCCCCGCCCCGGGATGCGTCGGGCGATCCCCTGAAATCCTCCATCTCAGCGAGAATGTCGATTGTTGCCAACTGCTCCATACCGGCAACCGCGTAGAGGTCGTAATCCGAGACCATATCCCCGATCAGAAACCACGCATCGCTGGCCCAGTCCTTGCCGACCCTATCGTATTTCGGTTGAGGCCGCTGTTCGAAGCCCTGCATGAAAAGGTGACGCTGTTTGTCATTCATGGTCAGGCACGATACCTTTCCGCCTGCATCGAGCGCCTTTCGCTGCTCGTCGGCGCTAAGCGAGGCATAGAGCTTTAGCGCATATTCGCATTGGGCAAGGATCGTCAGGTCGATATCGCCAAACCAGGGAATGCCATTGGCTATCAGGCCCCGCAGTTGGGCCCACGGCAGCGCGCCCATCGCCACGGCCGTTTCCAACGTCGGATATGTAAGCCCGGTCACCTGGGCTTGCCACTTCTTTATCAATGCCTCAGGCAGTTCCCTGGGCCGCAGCCGATGCCAGAGCAAGCTCTTCGCCAGAAGATAATCGCCCTCTTTCTCGACAGTGAACTTGTGCAGCTTGGCCAGTTCCGCGATCCGGTCGGCGGCTCTCTTCGCCGACCCGAGCGTAGCCGTGACCACTCCATCCGTGGCCGTTATCCCCACATACTCGCTGAGGTACTGGGCGACAAGGGGCACATCGACCGCCTCTGCTATCTCCAACAGGCCGTCGCTCATCGTGGCCCGCGTAGCCGCCGATCCCTCGCCCGGATGCGCCACCACGCCGAGCTTGGGGCCAAGCACTATGGGGCCAACCTGCTTCCTCTTAGCGACGGAGGTTGCCGGGATCCCCTGGGCGGCTGATGGAACAGCAAGTTCCTTATCCAGCAGCGCGTCTTTTGCAAGCAGCACATTCGCGGCGTCTATGGTTTTGTCGTAGCGTGAATCGTCGAAGACAGCGGTAGCCAGGAGCACTTCGCTGTCGTTCGGCTGCACCAGGCACTTGAGCAAGTATCCGCCCAGAGACGGATCTACCCAGTACTCAAACGACTGGGATTCCGGGCACTTCGCCAAAGCGTCCGAGGCAATCGCGGTTCCCGAAACGATCACGTGCTTGCCGGCGATAATGTCTTTGTGCTGCGCCTCCGTAAGCTTGAGATATTGAAGCACGGAAGCCCCTTGCTGAGGATCAAGCGTCGCGGCCTCCCGCAGGCGGAGCCTGTCGTATTCGTCCATGGTCATCTGCTCGATGGCGTCGTCTGGTAGACTGAACTTGATACCGGCAGCTGCAAGCGCGCTTGTAGCCCGCATCTGTTCGTCGAACTGCCTGGTGATGGCAAGGTAGTCCTCGAGCTGCCTCTGGTTCGCGTTCTCCAGTGAACGCCGGTCCATCCAGAGGGAGAGATAGGTGCCGTTGTCATCCTTCTCCTCCGACCAGCCGAGATCGAAGCATCGGGCGATCTCGCGCAGCACTTCGCGCGCAGGACGGTCTTTCACTCGTATTGTAGTCTTGTGTTCAGCCACGTCACGCGACGGTCTCAGTCTTGCTCCGGTCAACTGCTGTATCTTCGCCAGCACTTCCTTGATAGTCGCCGCACGCACGGTCAGGGTAACGGGCTTGTCGAGGGCGGGAACGGAGTCCAGTTGTCGGGTGCGAATGTCCGACTCGTTCGCCGACGCGGACTGGACAAGAACGAAGAGAACCGTAGAGAGCGTCAGAACTGCACGCGCGTAACGCATAGAGCACTTTCCTCCACTCGTCGTCTGTGAGGTTACAGTATGTTAGGCCGCTTTGCCGGCTCTGTCAACAATTAGAATAGCCCGGAGCGGGAAGCTCCGGGCTATTGCTGTTGGGGTACTGTCTAGCAATGCCTAGTAGGACGGTCCCCGAAGCGGGGCTGGACAGAATCCGTACGGAACCAGTACTTCATCGGTCAGCATCTGGTCAGGCAGGACCTCGGTCACAACGACCTCTTCCTCAACTATCTCGCCAGGTACCGGTTCTGCCGGCCCGGCTCCCGTCACCGGGAACTCAGGCGCCACTTCCACGGCTGCTTCCGGTGGAACTGCAACAGGCCCGGCTCCCGCTCTCGCGGGCCTCTTCTTGCCTTTATGCAGCGAGTCCAGTTTCGCCAACTGCTCCGGGGTCAGTACACCGCGGAGCCTCTCCATAGCGGCCGCCCGGATTTCTCTGATTCTGGCCCTCTTGGCTTCAGGGGTCAGTGTGGCATCGGCGCGCACGGCGGCGATGTCAGCCATCTTCTGGTCGTGAATCGCTTTCACCTCGGTCCGCTGATCGGCAGTCAGACCAAGCTCAGTGGCCATCCGATCGAAAAATGCAGCCTTGCGCTGCTCGCGCAACTGCTGCAATTTGGTGCGCTGCTCCGGAGTCAGGACAGCCATCATCTGATCGTGGGTGCTCTTCCGCAGGTCCATCAACCTTGCTCTTCGCGCCTCACGTGTCAATGAGGTATCAGCCATGATGGCTCTTCGCTGAGTCTGGTGCGCTTGCCGGATAGCCTCTAATCTCGAGACCTGATCGGGGGTCAGATTCAGTTCCGTTCTCAATCGGTCCAGGGAGAACACCCCTATCATTCTGTCAGCCGCCGGGCCTCTTCCTTGCAAGGACGGCATAACCCCGTGCTGAGGACACGCGGCCACTACTGCCTGTAAGCCTAACATCATGATTGCGAGAACAAGAACAACCCCCAAGGTGAGTCTTGGAGTAATCATTAGAGCCTCTCCTTTCGTGGCTGTGTGCACACTGTTTAGACACAGTTTGTGCATGGTACACATTCCGCACACAGCCACTTACTAAACGTGCATAAGAAGAGGCCTGGAGGCACCACACAAAGCGGCGCCCGGGGCTTGGGGGAACCCCGGGCGATCAGGAGAGTGATGGGGGGAAATCTGTCTAAGGCTTGGGTTTCGCCCTCCGGGCGCGCGCCGCGTCGAGCTTCGCCTGCTGCTCGGGAGTAAGGACCTGCCTCACCTGGGCTCTTGTCGCGGCCGTGATCTCTTTGGCTTTGGCTCTCTTAGCTTCGCGGGTCAGGCTCGTGTCTGCCCTCAGTGCCCGCAACTGCTCTCTCGCGCTTTGCCGGATCGCCTTAATCTGAGATATCTGTTCGGCCGTCAGGTCGAGGAATCGGGCGATTCTGCCCGCTCGCTTAGCTCTACGTGCCTTCTTGATGTTCTCCATCTTGGCTTGCTGCTCTGGAGTCAGCACCTGCTTGATCTGCGCGAGAGCAGCCATACGTATCGCTCGGATCTTGGCTCTCCTGGCTTCAGGCGTCAGTGAAGTGTCAGCCTTTACGGCAGCGACCTGCTGCCTGGCATCCATGCGAATCGCTTTGATCCTCGACTTCTGTTCCTCGGTGAGTCCAAGCGCTTTGGCGATTCTGCCAGCCTTCTTCTTGGCTGCGGCAACCTTACCCGCCTTGGCAGACTTGGCTGCCTGGGCTCTGGTCTCGGCCGTGATTCCTGGCTGCCCAAGCAAGAAGACAACTCCGAGTATAACGGCTGCCAGCATCATTAGCTTGCTTTTTTGCATTGTGATAACCTCTCCAAAAATAGGCTGATGTTGCAACATCTCTTCCGAAAGCATAGACGCCGGTTCCAAGGAGCGGTTACACATCTCTCGCTGCCGATTTTGCACCTCCGCAGTCTCAGGATTTGCTCTGTCCTTAACCGATAATAGAATCTGTGGAAAACCTACAAGCAGAGCAAGACATATGACGCACCCTATCACCACGGACAACCTCAGGAAAGTGTATGCGCACGGCAGGCGCAGAGGCACGCGAGTCGCTGTCGATGGCCTGAATATCGAAGTCCCCGAAGGAGTCGTATTCGGCTTCCTGGGCCCGAATGGCGCGGGCAAGACCACGACGATCAAGATGCTGCTGGACTTCGTCCGTCCAACCTCAGGCAGCGCGATGATCTTCGGCAACCCTACCACGGAGGCGTCCACCCGTCGCGCCGTAGGGTATCTACCGGAGCAGCCCTATTTCCACAAGTTCCTGAGACCGATTGAGGTAGTGTCCATTCACGCCACCCTGGCAGGGGTGGACCGGCGTTCGGTCAGGGAACAAGCTATGGCTGCCCTCGAACGAACCGGCATCGCTGAGTACGCAGATACACCGATCGGAAAGCTGTCAAAGGGACTGACTCAGAGGGTGGGAATCGCGCAGGCATTGGTCGGCGACCCGAAGCTGCTGATTCTCGACGAACCCACTTCCGGCCTGGACCCGATAGGCAGGCGGCATGCAAGGGACCTCATCCTAAAGCTGCGAAACGAAGGCAAGACCATCTTCCTGAGTTCGCATATGCTCAGCGAGGTGGAAAGCACCTGCGACACCATAGCCGTCCTCAAGAACGGCAAGCTGGTAGCTTACGGCACCCCTGATGAGGTGCGCGGCGGAGAACAGCGGTTGTCGATCCGCGTGCAGTCACTGGACCAGCGGTCTAGGGATGCACTGCGGTTCATCGGGGCTGTGGCCGAGGACCGAGCGGGGGCTGTCACCGTTACCGCGTCACCCGAGAATGCATACGAAGTGATGCACGCCCTGGAGAAGGCGAATGCCACGATACTGCGTATACAGACAGAACGTGAGTCGCTCGAAGAGGCATTCCTGAGGCTGGCAGCATAGGCACGGTGCGAGCTTGGGCCGCCTGCCGGGAGAATGAACTACAATGACCGTAATATGGACAATAGCCAAGATGTCACTGCTGGAGAACAGCCGAAAGCAGGTCTTCCATGTGCTCTGCCTGCTGATGATGGCAGTCATGGCGTCCTCGACGCTGCTCTCGATATTCACGGAAGGCGTGCAGATCAAGATCCTCAAGGACCTCTGCATGACCTGCCTTCTCTTCGGAGGGGCGGCGATGGCGATTGCACTGGGCTCGTCCGCGATACCCAATGATGTCGAGTCACGCACCATCCACCCTCTGATCGCACGCCCCCTCACGCGTGCTCAATACGTGCTGGGAAAGTTCATCGGGACCGTTGTAACGGTGAGCCTGGGCGTAATGGCGATGGCGCTGGCCTTTTCGTTCCTC
Source organism: Armatimonadota bacterium (assembly GCA_052035525.1). GTDB lineage: Bacteria > Armatimonadota > UBA5829 > UBA5829 > UBA5829 > DTKD01. Next base: position 11,612 of record JBPOHN010000061.1, on the reverse strand, counting down.
ATACTGATGTATCAGCGCAGCCTGGACGCGTATCTCGGCCTGGCGGTCCTATACACGCTTCTTGAGGTCGCTATCATCGCGGCAATCGCCACCACCATCTCGACGTTCGCCACGCCGGCCGTCACCACTGTTCTCACGTTCCTCGCTTACGTCGGAGGCACCATCAAGATCGGCTACCTCGGCGGGCTGATCGAGAGGTCACAGACCGGTCTCACGAAGATGGCTTACTCGCTGATATACCACGTGCTTCCGAACCTCGAATGCTTCAACCTCAAGTCCTCGCTGGTTCATCAGGATGCGGTTCCCGCAGCCTATCTGGGGCAGGTTGCGATCTATGGGGTTTGCTACACGGCATTCGTTCTGGTAATGGGAATGTCTTTCTTCGCAAGCAGGGAGGTGTGAGATGCGTGTCAGACTCCTTGCCATCTCGGCGGCACTGGTGGCCGCGGTTTCCCCATGCCTTGCGCACAGCGCGGAGGAACTCAACCACCACTGGGACATGCCGGCCTATCGGATAGAGATGCTGACTCAGATAGCTATGATGACCGGCCTGGCCGCCGTGATCGCTGCTGCGCTGTGGCTCAAGAAGACAATCAAGAGCCGGAGGTCGGACGGATGAGAAACCTGCGAGTAGCATTGTGTGCCGCCGTGCTGTTGTTCGCTGGCTTGAGCGCCGCCGAGAACGCCGCTATGCGTTCAAGACCGGCCGAGCCGGCCGACCGGGCATCGGCAGTATACAGGCTGGCAGGGGAGTTCCGGGTAGTGCTGGCCAACCTGCTCTGGATCAAGGCCGATGCTTACCACCATGAGTTCATAGCCAAGGACCCGAACTGGTGCCAGAACAAGGAACTGCTGGGGCTGATGAAGCTGATAACCGCGCTCGATCCCCGGTTTGAGGAAGCGTATCTGACCGGAGCTCACGTGCTCTTGTATGGATACCGAGACACCCCGAAGGCGATAGCCTATCTGCACCAGGGGCTTGCGGCGAACCCGAAATCGCAGGAATTGAACCGGCTGGCCGCGATAGTCTACGCCCGCAACCTTGAGCAGCCGGCACGGGCGTTGCCCTATGCCAGGGATGCGGTCAGATATGCCAAGGATGACTGGTCCGCAAGACAGTGCCGCAGGCTGCTCAGGACGATAGAGCGCCTGGCTGAAGAGCAGAAAGCCAGCGAGCGCAGCTAGAGACTGCCTTCATCGATCGCCTCCATCGCCACCGCGATTGCGCCGTATAGACCCGTCAAATCTCCGTTCGCAGCGGGAACGATCTCAACATCAGCAGCGAGCGCCTTCATCGCGCGCTTCGCAACCACCTCTCGGACCGGGTCGAACAGCATGTCCCCGGCCCTGGCGACTCCTCCGCCGAGGATCACCCTTCGAGGGTTCAGCGCGTTTACCACGTTAGCGACACCCAGCCCCAGATGATGCATCGCCGTACACCAGACCTCAGCGGCATATTCATCCCCATCGGCAGCTGCCGCAGCAACAGCCTCCGCAGTCAAATCCTTTACACCAGCAAGCTTGGACCGCGGATGAGCATCTAGCCCCTCTTTCGCTATGCGCGCGATCGAGGTTCCGGAAGCGTAAGCCTCCAGGCAACCTCTATCGCCGCAGTTGCAGATCGGCCCATCGTCGGACAGCTTCATGTGTCCGAACTCAGCCGCGTTCTCTCCGGCGCCTCGGTAGGGCTTGCCGCCGATGATGATCCCGCCGCCGATGCCCGTTGATATCGTGAAGTAGACGAAGTTGTCCACTCCCCTACCCGCGCCGAATCTTGCCTCACCCATAGCCGCGGCTGTAGCATCGTTGTCAAGATACGCGGGGGCACAGCATTCCTTGGAGAAGATATCGGTCAGGCACAACCCCTCCCAGCCGGGCAGGTTGGACACTCTGTGAAGCGTGCCGGTCTTCCTGTCGAGTGGCCCGCCGCAGCCGATGCCTATCGCAGTCACTCGGTCGCCCTGCTTGAGTATTATCTCGTGGACAGCCGGAATGATCATCCCGATGTTCAGATCAGGACCGAGCACGTTCGGGGTCAGAATCGTCTTGTCGAGCAAGAGCTTTCCGTATCTGTCAGCGACCCCGACCGTTGTTTTCGTGCCGCCGATATCGATGCCAAGTATGCTCATGCCCCTATCGTATAGCTCGCTATGACCGGTGTCAATGCACAGCCTGATCATTGACAACGGAGCCGGCCGCACGTACACTGAGCCAGGGAGGGCGGCTTTGGCGAAGCGCAAACGGGCCATAGAAAAAGCACAGGAACAAGCCAAACCCCGCGGGATAGACTGGCGGGGGTGGCTGCCGATCATCGTCATCCTGGTACTGAGCGTCGCCGTCTACACACAAGTTGGCGACTTCGGCTTCGCGGTGATAGACGACGCGGATTACGTTTCTCACAACGGCTATGTCCGCGAGGGACCTGCGCCGCAGGGCATCCTTTGGGCGCTAACTGCCCGCCACGCCTCCAACTGGCACCCGCTCACGTGGATCTCTCACATGCTGGATTGCCGCCTGTTCGGCCTCGATCCGGGCAAGCATCACCTCACGAACCTCGTGTTCCACCTGGCCAACGCCTTGCTGCTGTTTGTGGTCCTGAGGCGCATGACCGGCTCCATCTGGCGCAGTTCGTTCGTCACCGGGCTATTCGCCCTGCATCCGCTGCACGTGGAGTCTGTGGCGTGGATATCCGAGCGCAAGGATGTCCTCAGCACGTTTTTCATGCTACTTGCGATTCTCGCCTACGTTCGCTGCACGGAGAAGCCCGGCGTCGGCCGTTGGGTGTTGGTTTCAATCGTGTTCGGGCTTGGCCTGATGGCGAAGCCGATGCTCGTCTCGCTGCCGATCATCCTCCTGCTGCTCGACTATTGGCCGCTCAGGCGGTGGCAGCTCGGTCTCGGCAAGCTGCTGATGGAAAAGACGCCGCTCTTCCTGCTGTCCGTCGCCTCCTGCGCGGTGACCTTTCTCGCGCAGCGCAGCGGAGGAGCCGTTCAGGAACTGGCCGATTTCCCGCTGACCGTGCGAATCGCCAATGCGATCGTTTCATACGCTAGCTATCTGGGGAAGATGATCCTCCCGACCAACCTCGGGCCGCTGTATCCGCACCCCGGTAACACGTTGCCGGTCTGGACCGTGGTGATCTCGACTGCAGTGCTGCTTGTGCTCACCATGACGGCCGCAACACTGCGGAGGAAGGCCCCATATCTGATCGTCGGCTGGCTGTTCTACATCATCACGCTTCTGCCGGTCATCGGACTTGTGCAGGTCGGTAACGAGGGGATGGCGGACCGGTATACCTACGTCCCGCTTATGGGCATCTTCATTGCAATCTTCTGGCTCGTGCCCGATACGCTGAGCCGGATATCTGCCCGCAGTCGTCGAATCGGGCTGCGCATCGCAGGCTGCGCCGTCATCGTAGCCCTGTCTACGCTCACGTATCAGCAGGCAGGCACTTGGAGAGATACGGACTCCTTCACACGCCAGATGCTCAAGGCTACGCACAACCACCCGCTCTCACGCCTCAAAGAAGCCAAATTCCTCAGCCAAGAGGGAAGGTTGGAGGAAGCGGAAGTCTTCATGGCGGAGCTTGTCGAGGACTACCCGAGTCTACCGGAGGTGCGAAACGGCTACGGCTGTTTACTCGGAGACCTGAAGCGTCACAATGAGGCGGTTCTGCAGTTCCGAGAGGCGATCAGGTTGAGACCGGACTACGCTGCCGCGTATAGCAATCTGGGGTTGGAATACGAGAGCGCCGGCAAGCTCGACGAAGCGCTCAGGTGGTGCAGGAAAGCCGTCGGGATCGCTCCAAAAACCGCGCAGTGGCGCGCCAACCTGGCTCATGTCCTGGCAACGCTGCAGCGCTATGAGGAATCAGCCGCCGAGTATCGCCGCGCACTCGCCATACGTCCGGACACTCCTGGCGCCGAAAGCGATCTGGGGATGGTGCTCTACAACAATGACGATGCCGAGGGTGGAATCAGGCATCTGCGACGTGCTGTCCGCGCCAATCCTGACGATGGGCTCAGCCGGCTGAGGCTGGGCACAATGCTGCACTATGAGGGACACCACACAGAAGCGATCGAGCACCTCAGAGCAGCAACGGAACTGCAGCCGGCTTCAGCCGACGCGCACGGAACGCTCGCTATGGCGCTCAACGCAGCCGGACACACCGAAGAAGCCCAGCAGGAACTGGAGCTTGCCCAACGCTACGGCGCGAAGCCGTAGTGATCGACGCAATCAGCCAACCGCCAAGTCGTAATCCGTAATTGATCTCCTACGCCACGATCTTCGAGACTGCCTCGAACTGCCCCTTCACAGAGTGATACAGCGACTGGTAGATCGGGTAGAATCCGTCGTATACCTTCTTGGTCTTCGGGTCGGCTTTGACCGTGTTGGTAACCTTGATCACCGACTTGCAGGCATCGGCTACGCTCGGGTAGACTCCCGTCCCGACTCCGGCGAGCAGCGCGACTCCCAAAGCCGGCCCCTCATCGATGTTGATCGTAACATGGTCATGCCCAATCACATCCGCGAGTATCTGCCGCCATACCTCACTGCGGGCGCCTCCGCCCGACGCGCGGACCTGCGTTACCGGCACTCCCATCTCTTCAAGTATGCTAAACGAATCCCTCAGCCCGTAGGCCACGCCCTCCAGCACCGCTCTTGCGAAGTGGCTCCTGTCGCTGCGCAGAGTGATGCCGAAGAACACGCCGCGCGCGTTCGCGTCTGGGTACGGTGTCCGCTCGCCCGTCAGATACGGCAGGAATATCAACCCTTCGCTTCCGGCAGGCACCTTGGCGGCCTCGGCGCACATCATGTCATACGGGTCCTTGCCGAGCGCTCTAGCCACCGCGCTCTCAGTATCCGCGAACGTGTCCCGATACCACCGCAGGCTTCCACCGGCCGAAAGCATCACGCCCATAACGTGCCACTTGCCGGGCACCGCGTGGCAGAACGTGTGCACCCTCAGCTTCGGGTCCACGACGGGCTTGTCGGCGAACGCGAATACGACACCCGAAGTTCCTACCGTGGATGATATGATCCCCGGCTCCACGATCCCATTGCCGACCGCTCCCGCAGCCTGATCCCCGCCGCCGCCGACGACCGGCGTTCCCTCCGCAAGTCCCGTTAGCGCCGCCGCTTCAGCCGACACTCTTCCGCTCACCTCTGGGCTCTCATACGCCTTCGGCATCCAGTCAGCCGGAATGCCTATCGCATCCAGCATCTCATAGGCCCAATCGCGCTTGGTCACATTAAAAAGCGCCGTCCCGCTCGCATCCGAGACCTCCGTCGCAAACTCACCCGTCAGCCGCAGCCGGATGTAGTCCTTGGGCAACAGCACCTTCGCAACCAGCTTATACAACTCCGGCTCGTTGTTGCGCAGCCAGATGATCTTACCGGCAGTGAACCCTGTCAGCACCGGATTGCTGATCAGCTCGACCGTCTTCTCTCGTCCGACGGTGTCCATTATCCAGTCACATTCGGCCTGTGTCCGCTGATCGCACCAGAGTATCGCCGGGCGAATGACTGAGTTGTCCTTGTCCAGGAACACCGACCCGTGCATTTGGCCGGAAAGGCCGAGCCCCTTGATCTGTCTCGGCTCGACACCCGACTCCTGCAGCACCTCGCGGATCGAGGCAATAGTCGCCTGCCACCAGTCCTCCGGTTCCTGCTCCGCCCACAGCGGCTTGGGCGTATACAGGGGATAGGTCTTCGTGGACGACGCCACGACCTCCCCATCCCTGCTCGCGTTGATCAGCAGCGTCTTCGTGCCGCTGGTTCCTATATCGATGCCTAAGAGATAGTTCATTTCGGATCTCCAGTAACCAATCGTATGTCGTAAAGGGAGCAAGCGCGAACGGAGAAAGCCGGGAAGCGAGAAAAGCAGCAGTCCTCTGGCCTTCAACCTTCCGTTCGTCAGTTGTCAGTCGACTGTCGCCCGGCCACCGCCGGCGCGATCATCGCAAAGTAGCCCTCATCCGGAACCCAGTGCGGAATGCTGTTACCTGACCCCAATGCATAGCTGCCTCGCTCGGCCGATCTATCGAGCATAGCTTGAGCCCGCGCGGTAACGTCCTCGGGTCTGGCACGGCAGACAAAATCGACGTCTATCCCGCCCAGAATCGCGATCCGTCTCCCATAGCGCTCGTAGGCCTCCTCTACCGGCTGAATCTTATCCTCATACGAATGCTTGCCATCGTAGTGCATGCCGTCGATGATATCGTCCATCACCAGCTCGAGATTTCCGCATGAATGCAGTATCGCCGGCTTACCCGCCTTGTGGATGACCTCCACGATACGCTCGTGCCACGGGAAGAGGTACTTGCGCATGTCGGCAGGCGACAGCATCGTCTGATTGCTGAAGCCCCAGTCGTCGTTAGAAATGACTGCCCCGACAACGGGATGCGGCGAGGATATCTCGTAGAACCTCACGAGCCTGGAACCTACGTCATCGAATATCCTCTGCACAAGCTCCGGATCGTCCATCATCATCATACACAGGCCTTCATAGCCCGTGATCTGCATGACGTTCTCAAGCACGCCGCCCGGCCCATGACTGACGACCTTCATCCCCTCCGGCAGAAGTGCGGCAAGACTATCCAGCCGCGAGTAGTCGCATGCATCCGGGTCCGGCCACGTATATGCCTCGTAGCTTGCACGATCGAAGATGATCGCGGTATCGTTCATCGACCGGCTCGCCTTGTGATCGACCTCGCTCTTGGGGAACATCATCCACGCGGGCATATACGTGACGTAGTCGTAGCCGGCGTTGCGGAAGGCGTCTATCAGCATCTTGTCCGCATCAGCGCTGCCCCACGCAGGCTCCTCCGCTCGACCCGCCAGCTTCACATAAAGAGGGCCGTTCATAAAGAACTCGAAAAGCGTCGGTCGCGAGGGCGCCTCACGATTGAGAACGCTGAGTAGATTCGAAAAATCAGGGTCGCTGCAGTACTTCATCTGTTACTCCAATCCAGTTGACGAGCATGTTATACAACGTATGCAATGCCGCTGGCAACCCCGGCAGAGCACACATTGACACAGTCTGTCGCTCAGCGTACACTTCAGTTAGACCATGGGCAAGTCGCGGCGAAGAAAAACCGTCAGACCGGATGTGGCGCCAAACCAACCCGCGCCCGAACAAGCGTCCGTAGCGCAGTTCGCTGTGATATGCGCGCTGCTGATCGTCGCCACCGCGCTCGTCTACGCGCAGGTGACGCACTTCGACTTCGTCAACCTCGACGACGGTCCCTACGTTATCTACAACCACTACGTCTACGATCCGATTACCCTGAAAAGCATCCACTGGGCGTTCACCGCCGTCCACAGCGCCAACTGGCACCCGATTACGTGGATTTCCCATATGATCGATTGCCGGCTTTTCGGCCTGACAAACCCCGGCGGGCACCACGTCACCAACGTGGTCTTGCACATCGCCAACACACTGATGTTGTTCTTGCTGCTGGTTCGGATGACCGGCTCGACGTGGCGAAGTGGTTTTGTGGCAGCGTTGTTTGCCCTGCATCCGCTGCATGTTGAATCGGTGGCGTGGGTGGCCGAGCGCAAGGACGTCCTGAGCACATTCTTCATGCTGCTGACATTGCTGGCTTACGCATCCTACACCGCCCGCCGTGGAGTCCTGCGTTACCTGCTCGTGATGCTGCTGTTCGCGCTCGGGCTGATGGCGAAGCCGATGCTCGTATCGCTGCCCCTGCTGATGCTGCTGCTGGATCTCTGGCCGCTGGGCCGCTTGGAAACCGCGGCGTCCGCCAAGGGGAAATCGCGGCTGCATCCCGCTGTTGAGAAAGCCCCGCTGTTCGCGCTGTCCGCGGCATCATGCGTCATCACCTATGTCGCGCAGCACAACAGCGGCGCCGGGCGATCTACGGAACTGCTGCCGCTCGGCATCCGCATCGCCAACGCCATCTTTTCCTATGTCTCCTATATCGCAAAAATGCTGTGGCCGGCGAACCTCACCCCGCTCTACCCACACCCGGGCGCGCATATCCCGACCTGGCAGGTGGTGGGCGGCGCCCTTTCGTTGACGCTGATCACGTTCTTCACCATCCGGCTGAGAAGAAAAGCGCCTTATCTTCTGGTGGGATGGCTCTGGTATGTGATAACTCTGATACCGGTCATCGGCCTTGTGCAGGTCGGAGAACAGGGAATGGCCGATCGGTATACCTACGTCCCGCTCATCGGGATCTTCACGGCAATCGCCTGGCTTGTTGCTCTGCGCACCGGGAAACACCTGCCGCGGATAGCGCTCTCCGCAGCCGCAATTGTGATACTTGCGGTTCTTGCCGTGTCCTCTTACAGGCAAGTCGGCCATTGGCGCGATAACAGCACCCTGACGGCTCATACCATGCGTGCTACCAATTCGAGCGGCTCCGCAGTCGTCTTCCTCGCTACTGGTATGGCGAAAGACGGAGATATCGATGAGGCTATGGCTCTGCTTCAGCGTTATCTGGAATCGCGTCCGAACGAAGGGAGAGTTCACGCTCTGCTCGGCAATATGCTTCTTGACCAGGGCAGGAACGACGATGCAGAGCCTCACCTGCGAGCGGCCGTCAAGCTGGAGCCCAGACTCGCTTCGGCTCACAGCGTGTTGGGTGCCTTGCTTGCGGCCAAGGGCCAAATCCACGACGCAAGACGCGAGGTCGAGCTGGCGATCCGCATCGATCCCCATTGCACAGACGCCCAGTTCGGCATGGGCGTCATCCTGGAAGCGCAGGAGAAGCCGGAAGAGGCACTGAAGCACTATCAGCGCGTGATCAAAATCGATCGCACCCGCAACGACGCGCGCGGCAGGATCGCGGCAATCCTCTATCAGCAAGGCAAGATGGACGAGGCCATCACGATTCTACAGGACGTCATCGACGTCGATCCCAATCAGTTCAACGCGCTATGCCTGCTCGGCCAATTGCACCTGGAGCAGGGAAGCGCCGACGCCGCGACTCAATATCTCCGGCGCGCGCTGGATATCACGCCCGAATCCGGATACGCCCACGCCTACCTGGCGATGGCGCTCTACGCCAAAGAGGACTACTCCGGGGCGTGGGACGAAGTGAGGCTCGCTCGGGAATATGGGGTAAAGCCTGAGCCCAACTTCATACGGGCTCTATCGAAAATGATGCCCGAACCGGGCTCGCAGCCCTAGTATAGGCTTGCCTTGATCCAATCGACTATCGTCTGCGCCATACGCAGGTGCATCCGTGCCGATTTGCGGTCGTAGTTCTGGGCTGGCACGCCGCTAACGGCCTCCGGACTTCGGGTCGCCAAGAACTCGGGATTAAGCTCAGCCGCCGCGTTCATCACTTCCATTGGAGCATCCAAACCGTTGCACATCTGGACCAGGTTATGGCCCCTGGGAGTCTTCTGGAGTTTCTGGATGCTCGCAGCCTTGAGAGCCATCTCGGCAGCCTGCTGTGCGAAAAACGCGCTGGCGAAGTAGACCCCCGCGTCAAGCAGTGTGACCGCCGCCGCGTAGTCGGCCCTCGCCTGCGCCCAGCAGGCCTCGGACAGCTTTCGTAAACTCTGATATCCTTCCGACGGTTGTTCCATAACAGCTATTGATGATCAGCCGTTGGCGAATGCCGGAGACCGGCACCAGCGACTGCAAGCTCCCTAGGCAAACAATCTCAGATAATTCTTACCCTTAATGAAGCCTTCTTCTCTACCTAATGAGCCATCTTCGTGCTCGATCGATAGCACGCCGTTATACCCATTGCGCCGGAGCGCCGCGATGTATTCGCCCCACTTTACCCGCCCGAAGCCGGGAATAACATACCGCCACCAGCCGCGCATCTGGTTACCAAGATACGCCAGCTTGTCCTCCCGCACCTCCGTGTCCTTCGCGTGAGTATGGAAGATGCGGTTGGCGAACCGGTCCACAGCCGCGCAGTAATCGATCCCCTGCCACATCAGGTGCGAAGGATCGAAGTTCAGCCCGAAGTTCTCGTGCGGCACCACCTCGAACACCTTGTCGAAATGCGCCAGGCCCTGGATGTTCGTGGCGAACCAGTTTTCCAGCGCCACTTTGATGCCCTTGGACGCGGCATACTCCACTAGCGGAGGAAACACCACAGAGGCGTCCTCCTCGATCGTCTTGAACTTGTCCTTGCCCGCAACAGGCATCCCCGCGAGCGTGCAGACGACGCCCACACCGAGCTTCTCAGCCGCATCCACTAGCAGCCGGAAGTTCTTTGCTCTCTCCTCACGCCCTTCCGGATCGGTCATATTCGTATAGGCTGCCAGGCTGGATATCTCAAGCTTATTCGCTTCGAGCAGCTTCTTGATCTCTGCCACACGCTCATCGGTCAAAGTGGTTGGGTCTATGTGTTTCGATCCCGGGCCACTTGCCACTTCCAGCGCATCGAAGCCATTTGCCCCCGCAAAGGCGATTACGTTTTCCAGAGGCTCGCCACCGAACGGCGAGGTAAGCATCCCTACCTGCATCTATCCATCTCCTTCTGACAAAGAACGGACTCTCTCACGCAGCAGTTGCTCGAACCGCTCCACGTCCACATCGACGCACACATCCAGCGAGCCTGCGGCATCTGACACAAACGCGATCTTGCCTGCGTCCAGCACTTCAGCCCGCATTCTCCGGGTCGTAACCAGACTTGGATCGATCACAGTCGCCACGGCGAGTGGATCGTGCATATATGCGTAATCTCTCCCCCAGATGCCGTAAAGCTGCTCGGTCATCGCGGCCAGATATCGGCCAAACGGCGTTGCCTTGATCGGCGCAAGATCATCGCGTCGTATTGTTACCTTGCCCGTCACGTTCAGGCCGACACTCGTCGCCGGAATCCCCGACTCGTACACGATCTTCGCCGCAACCGGGTCGCAGTTGATGTTATGCTCGACCCCGGCGTTCTCGACGCCCTCGCCGTTGTAGGTCGAGCCCATTATCGCAAAGCGTTTGACCTGGCGCATCGTCTCGGGATCGCGCTCTATCGCCGCCGCGATATTCGTTAGCGGGCCTATAGGCGCAACCACTACCTCACCCGGATACTTCTTCACGGTCTTCAGTATGAAATCCACGGCGCCTTCCTTCGCGCTTAGACCCTCGATATCGGAGAAATCCGTATCCGTGCCCTCGTGACCGGGCCAATATGGCGTCAGGCCAGGTGTCATCGGCTCCGAGATGCCCTTGTACACCGGCACACCCGCGCGACCCGCCAGCTTCAGCATTTTGAGCGCGATCTTCGCCCGTGTCTCCAAATCGGCGTATACGAGCGTCACGCCCAACAGGTCTATCTCCGGCGACGCAAGACACAATGCCAGCGCCCATGCATCATCGACATCTGTGCCGATGTCCGTGTCGAGAATCAGTTTAGTAGCCAACATTACCTCTCAGTTCCAACCAAGCAAACTTGCACCTTTATAGCACAATTCGCCATGGCATACAAGGTTTGGGGACGAGTCGAAGTCCGCCTTGCGAAAGGGGGGACTGAGGCGGGTAAGACGGGCAATAAAAGCCCGTGATGCCTCATCTAAGAATGTTACCGTAGTGCTTAACGATGCCTCACGAGAGATGTCACTCAAGCAACGTGTCGTATAGCTCCGAGGTCAGGTCGCTGATGGACCTCAGCAGTGCTGCGGGGTTG
>JBPOHN010000039.1:0-2675 GCA_052035525.1 Armatimonadota bacterium | reverse complement strand
ATTGCCGAGCATCGCTGCCGAAATAGCAAATACCATAATCAAAGAATGAAATATTTTTGGCATGGTCGTTCCAAGTTGGAGTAATTAATGGGATATAGGCCGAATGGCTTGCTATTCGCGCAGAGTCCAGCCGCCGTTGACAGACCAGACCTGCCCGCTGACATAGGCTGAATCTTCAGAGAGCAAGAATGTTGCAACGGCGGCCAAATCTTCAGGTTCGCCAAGACGCGGCGTTCGGAGCGAGAATTCCGCAGCCTTCTTCAGCTCGCTGATATCGTGGCGTTGCAGCGCCTCCGTTAGAACGATACCGGGAGCAACGGCGTTGCAACGAATACCCTCTCGCCCCCATCGTGACGAGATATGGCGGGTCAGCGCACTCACGCCCGCTTTGGATGCCGCATAGGCAGGCCGCATCGGTTCGCCGCCGAGAGCAGCGCCGGAGCTGGTGTTAACTATCGCTCCACCGCCTCTCTCCAGGAGATAGGGAATAACTTCACGACAGCTGAGGGCATAGCCAAAAAGGTTTACCTCCATCGTCCTTCGCCATACGGCTACGTCCATTGACAGAATGTCGAGATCACGGCTCATAGTTTCTTGGGATAGATCGGCTCCAACATTAAATATCCCATCGACACCACCCAGTAATGAAACCGATTTTTTTATCAGATCACGAATGGATGATTCATCTGCGAAGTCGAACTCAACCGCAAAAGTACTGCCACCGGCTTCATTCATGCGTTCGGCGGTCGCGCGTGCGCTTGACGCATTGATATCCCCGATGGCTACATGCGCTCCTTCGGAGACAAGGCGCTCTACCGTTGCCGCACCAATTCCCGTAGCACCTCCAGCGATGATGAACCGCTTACCGTCAAGACCTTTCATGATTCTCTCCTTTCTTCAGTGAAAACAGGAATTACTCAGCGCAGCTGCGTTGTGGCTTCTTGGATAGTTCGCCCGCGTTGGAAACTAGTGATGCGCTGAAGCTGAGAACACGTTGATCGTCAGGACACCTGCAAGGATCAGTGCAATCCCGACCATCGCTGGCGCGTCCAACTTCTGACCGAAAGCCACGAGGCCGATCAGCGCCATGAATACGATGCCCACACCTGCCCAGATTGCGTATGCAATTCCGACGGGAATGGTGCGCAACGTCAGGGAAAGAAAGTAGAACGCGATCCCGTAGCCAAGTACCGAAAGGATTGCCGGCCATAGCTTCGTGAAGCCATCCGATGCCTTAAGCGCACTGGTCGCGCCAACTTCACCGAGAATGGCTATGACTAGGAATAGATAGCTCTTCATTCTTTACCCACCTCCGTCCTCAAAGCGTGTTCAACGACCGTGACTAGTGATTTTGTGGAGCGGCCAATTAGCTGCGCCAGATCGTCGCTCTCGCTGTAACCGTCTCCATTAGCCGCGCCTGTGACTGCAAGTGCCAAAGTTTTCGATAGCCCGCTCGGTAAGCCGTAGTTTTCCAGCAGCGCCTGATAATCTTGCTGAGAGAGGTCGACATATTCGACTGGATGCCCTGACTGCCGGGATATTTCGGCTGCCACTTCAGAAAGTGTGAAGCTGGTGCTGCCTGCCAGTTCGTAAACCGGCTTCATCTGTCCCGCGGCTGTGAGAACGGTAGCGGCGGCCTCGGCATAGTCGCTACGGCTTGCGCCGGAGATTCGACCGTTCTGTGCGCAGCCATAGAGCTTGCCTTCCTGCACCGCGTAACCCGCATTCATCGTGCAGTTTTCGGTGTACCAGCCAAGCCGCAGAAAGACGTACGGAACGCCGGTTTCCCGAATCAGGCGTTCCGTCTCGCGGTCTTCGCTCACGTAGGGAACCTTTGAGCTGTCTGCGCGCAACATGCTCGTGTACGCCAAAAGCTTGACTGACCCGCTCGCAGCTACGGCTTCAATCACGTTTTGATGTTGTCGAACCCTGGTGCCGACCTCAGAGCCTGAGATGAGAAGCACCTTCTCGACACCTTGAAGAGCATCAGCCCAGTGCTCAGGCTTGTCGTAATCCGCAAGACGAACGACAACACCTCTTGCCGCCAGGTCTGCGACCTTCTCGGGATGCCGCACAGCGGCAACGATCTGCTGTGCGGGAACGCGTGCCATCAGGTGCTCAATAACCAACCTCGCCAACTGCCCAGATGCGCCTGTTACAAGAATCATGGAAATCTCCTTTGAAAATATGCGATATGCAGAAAATGAAACTACCTGGCTTTCTAGCGATTGCCGCTGATGTAGCGAGTTGGATGAAGCTATTGCTCCTCTCCGCCGAGCGCCTTATAGAGCGCAATCCGACTGTTTTGCAGCGCGGCCCAGGTATCAAGCACTGCTAACTGGTTGGAAAAATCCTGGCGTTGTGCATCCAGATAACGAAGGTGGCTATCCACACCACCGCGATAGCGGAGTTCTGCTAGGCGTAGGGTCTGTTCACTGCTAGAAGCAAGCCTCTCCTGTGAGGCCAACTGCTTCTGCAATGTGGATCGGGCCACGAGCGCGTCAGCCACTTCCGTAAATGCAGTCTGGATGGTCTTCTCGTATTCGATGATCGAGGATTCTTTACGAACCTGTGCCAAGCTCAGGTTTGCTCGATTCCTTCCACCAGCGAAGATGGGGAGATTGACTTGAGGCATGAACTGCCAAGCCCGAGTACCGGACGAGAACAGGTCGGAT
>JBPOHN010000090.1:0-1808 GCA_052035525.1 Armatimonadota bacterium | reverse complement strand
GACATAGCGCCGCAGACGCGACTTGACTCTGTTGTCGAACTCCGCATCGGACGGGCGACAGGGAAGCACATCTTCCTGCAGTCCAGCCTGCGATGGTAGACCAAACGGCAGCGTCTTTCGCTCCCAGGTCTCCTCATCATCTATGTTCCGATGCACGACGAGCGACTTGTAGAGCGCCTCGGTCAGGTAGTGCAGCGCCGCGACAAGGAACGATGCCGACCCGCAGGACGGGTCACATACCTTGAGCGACAGGATGTCCTCGGGAGTCTTCGGGCTAAGCTTGCCGTCATTGGCTTTGTCATAGCACAGCGGCTCAAGGGTTCGGTGAACAGTAGGAACTGCAAGACCCGGCTTGGTGTAGAACGTGCCAGAGCCTTTGCGCGTTCCGCCCCAGCGGACCAGATACAGATCGCCGGAGTCGAGAACACGCTTGATCAGGTTGTGGGCAGCCTTCCGACACTCCTGCTGATAGTAGTAATCGTCCTGCCCCTTCTTGCCCCTGGGCTTCTTTACCAGCCCACCGACTTGGACGGCATTCACTGCCCACTCGATGGCCTCCCGGTGCTGCTGATCCTCTGTCTGTTCCTCAGCTTCGGTTTCTTCCAACTCAACTGCAGAGTCGGGCGAATCGTCAGCATCTTCAGCTACAAGCTCAAGTTCGCCGGACGGTTCTTCCTCGGCTGGCTCATCCTCGGGCTCCTCTTCGGCAGCCTCTTCGCCACCGGCGGCAGGGCCGGACGCCTTCTCCTTGGCCAGCTTGTCCAGCAGGTCTTTGAGGTTCTTCTCCGGCATGTTCTGCAGCGTGTCCAACGGCATAACCGGCTCCTGGCCGATGTTGAGGATGACCATAGTCCGGTCTTCTGACTTCAGTTCATAGTCCAGGAGTCCTTCATACATGATGCCGATATACTCGGTGCGAAGATCGCGGAAGTCCACCGGGCCGCGCACCCAGGTAGTCGATCTTCCGCGTTTGACCTTGATCGCACCAACTTTGAGCTTCTCAAGCACACGGAAAACGTCGGCGTCCGACACCTCAACGCTCTCCAGCAGAGCAAGAGCGCGAAGAACCGAGCGAGGGTCATCAGCCGCGCCCGGATCGAACAGCAATCCGCCATACGCGGGAACGGCCATGAGCGGACTGATAGAGCCGTCGTGAACCAGCCGGAACAGACCCAGCAACCGGGACCACGCGCTCTTTCTCTCTTCCAGCGCCCTGAACCCCTCGTGCGTGACGGCAAACCGCAGTTGAGTATAAAGCCCCTCAATGCCGTAGCTCTCATTGTAGGCTGCGCTGTCCCGAGGAAGCAGGCCCCTTGCCTCCGCAAAGAGGACCACAACCATTCTCATTATCAGACGGCACACGGCCTGGTAGATCGCGTCGAGAGCTTTCTGTCTGGGCAGTTCCGGTGAGTCATCAGGCGCACATCTGACAATGTCCAGCATTGCCGGATCCTTGCGAAGCGCTGCGTCCACGTTGCTCAGGAGCAGTTCGACTGCCTCACGGACTTGCTCACCGAGGACTGTGGACAGATCGCCCTGTCGAGTACGTGAGGATTCAACAGCGTTGAGCAGCGGCAATTCAGCCTTGCCTTGTGCCTGAAGACCAGCTCCGAACAAGGTATAGAAGCCATCGAGTTGGTAACGGAGTTCACCCTCGTCGAACCACGCTGATGCGTCCCATTCGGCCCATGCGTCATAGTCGAGTCCGGCGTAGCACAGCCGAATTTGCATTCCGTTTGTTAGGATTCCGAGCTTCACGCCGCTCGCCCGAAGAAGCTCAAGAAGCTTGCTGTATCCGCTACGGCCTC
>JBPOHN010000088.1:0-1788 GCA_052035525.1 Armatimonadota bacterium | reverse complement strand
AAGTGCCACGTAAGCTCGTCGATGACGGACGCCATTATAGGCAAGAGCAAGACCGGCTGGCGTTGGAACACCGAATCGTATATGCTCCGGCAACTCGGCCACGACGGGAGCAATCGTCTGCCCTTGGGACTGAAGAAGTTTTTCAAGCAATGCCACAGCCTGTTCGATGATAGTCTGGAATACAAACGTGATAACCCGTGAATGAAGTCCAAGCACATCATCAATCGATATGTCCCCGCCTATCGCAAGTTCCAAGAAGGTGCTTCCTGAGAGCCAACGCCGGATTACCTCGAAAAAAGACTCGCGAACCGAATCGACTGGAGTGCCAGCCTTCAAACGATATGCTTCCCGAACTGCCTGTTGCAAGTCTGTCTGAGTCCATGCCCACGGAAGAATGATGTTCAAGAGTAAGGAATCGATTGGTTCGGTAATATCATCCCATTGTTCACGCAAGGGCAGGAGGCCAATTTCTACGGAATCGAGCATACGCGCATGTGTTCCAGTTGCCCTGATCCATTCCAGCCGTCCCGCTGATCGTATTCCTGTTACCCTTTGAGCGCGGAGACTGAATACATCCCGCAACAGTTGTTTGGACGCCAAGTCAGTCTGCTGGGAAGCAAATGTCTGGTCTGCAATCTCTATAGCTAGACGAACCAACTCATCTTCACCAATCTCTGTTGCAGCAAGGTCAATAAGCGTGGCGTCTATTCCATCGATTAGGCTATGGAAGACAGTACTTCGCTCAAGCAACTCATTCGTCAAAACCAATTTATTTACGGTCAGTTGTTCGCGAACGCTCAAAATGAGCGCACGTAGCGCGCCCACTACAGGTTCATCCGCAGCTTGGCGCGCGACTGCTTCGACAAGAGGCCATTGTTGTTCATTGGCACAGATGACGAGTCCCTTTGTTGTAGAACCGGCACGGCCTGCGCGTCCGACGAGGTTCTTTATGTCACGCGTCAACAGATTTTCCCGAGCTCCTTCGGCGCCGACTCGTTGGACTGAGTAAAGGACCAGTGTTCGGATGGGTAAGTTCACCCCTTCTGCCAGGGTGTTAGTGCAGATTCCAAACTGAACATTTCTTTGACGGAGGACTGTCTCAACAACCTCTCTAGTTTCTTGCGGAACGTCGCCATGGTGAAGAACAGCTCCTGCTCTTAAAGCGCGCGTTCCAACCCATTCAGCCCCATATTCGAGTTCCAGATATTCAGACGTGACGCTGATCAGGTCGCAATTAGCAAAGGCGATGGGAGCAGGAAGTAGAAGTGGTTTGTTGATTTGTTTCAGCAGTTCCTCTGCGAGTCCAATGGCTCCTTGGTTTCCACGTTTATTAGCAGCAAAGACGATCGCTGTCCCCATGGGAAGCGTTTTCCTCGCAGCTGCAATAGCGCGCGTTTTCACGGATGTAAACGGATAGGTATTGGACAATCCCGTGGCTGGATTAGCATACTGAAAATCCTCCCTCCCCAGAAAACGTCTAATGCTAAAGCGGGCTGGTGGAACCTCATGAGGATGCATATCCAAATCCAATGGAGGAGATGAACCTTGTCCGGAAGGCCGAAGAACCGAGAACTCGGCAATTGCAGGGCGATAGTCGCTTCGTACAACGGAGTCTTGACAGCCTCCAAGCCACAGGTTGATTTCCTCGATGTTTGGAACAATTGCGGAAACAAAAACGAAACGAGGTGAGCCCACGTCTCTCACCTTCATGCGGGCGAGCAGCAATTCCAATCCAACTCCCCGCGAGGATGTATCAAGCAGATGCCCCTCGTCACAAATTACCAATGA
>JBPOHN010000095.1:0-3037 GCA_052035525.1 Armatimonadota bacterium | reverse complement strand
TTCCGCAGGTTCAACCGCGATAACGACTTCCGTGCAAGCGGCAGTGGGAGGATCGACTATACGCTGTCTGGCGTTGACCCGGCGTTCATCAAGTTAGGCTTTGAAGTGGCCGATAAGCTCAAGATGCAAAGCTGTGCCATCGATGGACTATGGCGAGGCAAGGAAGCAGTGACGAGCGAGGTCAGCTACATCTACCTGTCGAGCGCTATCTACAACTGCCCTGGCCACTGGGATCGGGACCTCAACTGGCACGAAGGAAATATGTGGCCGGAACAGGCTCACGTAGAGGATTTCGTCGCACGACTCAAAGAGAGGCACGGGTGATCTTGCGCATGGGGTGCGAGTCTCGGCTTTAGCCGGTTGTTGCCGGGTAGCCGACTGTGTTCTGCTGTACGCGGTCATCTGCTGTAGATATAGGGTGAGCAATGCAAAATGTAGAAATGCTGGTTCGTTACTACTCGCTGGCGTCCGGGCTGGCCAATGCCGGATCAGCGAAGAGCTTGAGATGGGAGAGTGATTTCCTGTTCGGCGATGTGGACGTCTCCGCTTATGGATTCCTGGACATTGGCGGGGGTATCGGGCTGGGAACGTTCTATGCCGCTTGCGCCGGAGCCACGGAAGCCGTGTGTCTGGAACCGGAGGCAGAAGGGAGCACGCAGGGTGTGCGCAAGAGATTCGCGCAGATCGCAGAAGCACTTGGCGTCAAGAACGCCCGAATTCTGGACAGCACGTTCCAGGCATTCGAGGCAGAGCCACGCACGTTCGGAACCATCTTCCTGAATGCCTCAGTCAACCACCTTGATGAGCCGGCCTGCATTGAGATTCTTAAGAGTGAAGAGGCACGCCGCACGTATGTTGAGCTTTTTCGGCGGATGGCTGAGCTGACCCGAGATGGTGGCATGATAATAATGAGTGACGTGTCGCGCCACAATATCTTCCCTTCCCTCGGCCTCATTCACCCGACCATGCGCACGATTGAGTGGCATAAGCACCAGAGTCCACGCACGTGGGCTGATCTCCTTCGTGCAGCCGGGTACGATGATATCAAGATAACCTGGCACACCCGGCGGCGCTTGGGTGCCGTCGGACGAGTACTGCTTGGGAACCCTATCGGGGCGTTCATGACCAGAAGTAGGTTCAGAATACTGGCGCGCGTCGCTCGGCGTTGCGGGCGTTAGGGAGGGCGCCAGCAGTCATCAGGGTCGCTAGGGTCGACTGCAGGACACAGATGAGTTGAAGCACCCACTGCGAACTGGCGTGATAATCGACGGCATCAGGCAGCAGGCTTGGATTGGCGAAACCATTCGCACACTCGTTCATAGGGGCGAGGTGGATTTGCGATTGGTGGTGTCGTGTTGTGGCGCGCCAAGCCGCGCTCCCGCTGCAACCGGGATCCTCGGGGCCTATGCGGCTTGGGACAAGCGAAGGTTCCGTCCTGCCAATGATGCCCTTATCGAGACCGACGTCTCATGGATGCTCGAACATACTCGTGGTGTAGATTCGCAACTTCAGCACGCCGACGGTGCGGCTGCCTTGGGCGAAAAGACGGTTGAGGCGATCTCCAGCGCCGGACTCGACGTCGTGGTGTCGTTCCTGGCTGGGTGCCCAAGAGACCTTGCCGAGTGCAAGACGACGTATGGCAGCTGGTTCTTCGAAATAGGTGACGGCCTTCCACATCCGGGGTTGCGAGAGGTTCTGGAGCGCAGGCCCACCACTTCTGTCCGCCTGCTGACTGTGGGCAAAGATGGCAACCAGCCACTATGCCAGTGCCAGGGAAGCACAGATACCGATTCATGGAGGCTGAACCTGAACACCTCGAGTTGGCGTCTCGGCGAACTCCTGAAAAGAGCTGTGGGGCGTGTCCGCGTGTTTGGAGAGCATGGGCTGCACATTGAAGACTGCAGCCAGAGCGAGCACTTGCCCAAGGGTTCTCCGGGCGGACTGCGCCTCGCGATGAGCGCTGGTGGAGCGATGTGGCGCAGGGCGTGCGACGGTATATCGTGGCGGCTTTATCGGGAGAGCTGGTTCAGCGCTCTGCGACTCCTGGATGGCGAAGAACCGATGGAAGGCATCAAAGGTCTGGTTCGGTTACCGCAGCCTGCAGATGCATTCTGGGCCGACCCATTCCCGGTGCAAACCGATGACACCACGGTGATCTTTGTTGAGGAGGCCAAGCATTCAGACCGGCGAGGTCGCATTGCAGTGCTGTATCTTGACAAGGACGGTCATGTTGTAGGTCATCGCGTGGCGGTTGAGAGGCCTTACCATATGTCCTATCCTTTCGTCTTTCGATATGAAGACGACTTCTACATGATTCCGCAGGCAACGAATGAGGGGCAGGTGGAGATGTTGAGGTGCGTGGACTTCCCATCAGCCTGGGAGCCTCACAGCGTCGTTCTGAGCGGCGGCAAGTACAGCGACACGAGCATTATCGAGCACGACGGCAGGTGGTGGTTGTTCACCACGCCTGGCAGCAAGGGCATTCTGCCGCTGGATGACCTTCTCGTGTTCTACGCCGACAATCCCTTCGGTCCGTGGGTGCCGCACAAGCGCAACCCTGTGATCAGTGATGCCAGGTATGCCCGCCCAGCCGGTAGGCCATTCATAATCGATGGCAAGCTGCTCCGACCTGCGCAAGATTGCTCATACGGACAATACGGCAGAGCGATCACTATCAGGGAGATCGTGACACTCACCGAGGACGAATTCGTTGAGCGGGACTATAAGAGAATCGACCCGGACTGGATGCCAGGGCTCTCGAAAACTCACACGTTCAACTTCGCGGGAAACTTGCTGGTCCTGGACGGATGCAGAAGAAGATGGAAGAGGTGAAGCTGGAATGATCTTGCTACCTGGAGGAGCAGTCAGGCACGGCGAATGCTGGTTCGATGATGAACCGGAGCCGGGCGTGGATGTGGTGCATTTCGTTCAGTGCCCGGAGCGCAGATCGCGCAGCTTCTCTGAGTTCTACTCGCCAGTCATTGATCTGGATAGGGGGCCTGACGAGATTCTTGGCGCAATGAAATCGGGTACGCAG
>JBPOHN010000127.1:0-4265 GCA_052035525.1 Armatimonadota bacterium | reverse complement strand
GCACGGAGATGGTGATGCCTGGTGACAACGTGACGATCAGCGCTGAGTTGATCGTGCCGATCGCGTTGGAGCAGGGTCTGAACTTCGCTATCCGCGAGGGCGGCCACACTGTCGGCGCGGGCGTTGTTTCTGAGGTTATTGGCTAAGGTGCTTGGGTTCGTTCGCAACGCTTAGCTTGCGTTGCGGCGTTTGTCTGGAGAATGCAATGGCGAAAAAGGGCGGCGGAGAAGTCCGCGTTATTATCAATCTTGCTTGCGACGAATGCAAGCGCAAGAACTACACTACGTTCAAGAACAAGCGGAACGATCCGGACCGGTTGGAACTCAAGAAGTTCTGCCCGTGGGACCGCAAGCACACACTGCACAAGGAAGCCAAGTAGGCGTCATCTGGTGTCGTACCGGCCTGTCTCAGCATCAAGCGGAATACTGGTGCTGGGCCGGGCTCAGGACTTGGTGTGCGTGGTTTTGCAGCTATTTGCTGCGTGTGGTATAATTAGAGTTCGGCGATAGAGCCGAGAATACAGACATTGCCTGAAGCGCAGGGGCTTAGCTCAGCTGGTAGAGCACCGGTCTCCAAAACCGGGTGTCGTCGGTTCGATCCCGGCAGCCCCTGCCATTTTTCGGGTTTTTGGAGGATTTTACCTGAATGGCCAATAGCACTGCGGCGAAGGTGGCTCAGAAGGCAAAGGGCGAGAATGTCTTTGCCAAGATGTGGAAATTCATCCGGGAGAGCTATGTAGAGACGAGATATAAGTCTGCTTGGCCGACGTGGGCTGAGCTTCGCTCGTTCACGCTCGTTGTCATCTTCGCGGTCCTTGTAGTAGGGTGCTGGATTTCCGGGTTGGACATCCTGTTGAGGGCGATTCTGAACCTTCTGGGGCATAGGTCTTAACGTAGATGACTGAGAAACAGTGGTACGCCGTACATACATACTCGGGTCACGAGAACAAGGTCAAGACCAACATCGAGCGGCGAGCCGAGTCGATGAATCTGAAGGATCGGATCTTCAGGATTCTGGTTCCTACTGAAGCAGAGCTTAGAACCCGGGCTGGTAAGAAGCAGGAAGTCCAGCGGAAGGTGTTCCCTGGATATGTGCTGATCGAGATGATCCTGGATGATCAGACATGGTATCTGGTGAAGAGCACGACCGGGGTGACTGGATTCGTGAGTTCCGGTAACAGGCCGGTACCGCTGCAGGAGAAGGAAATCCAGTCCATTCTGGACGCAATCGAGGCTCCGGACCGGAGACCGAAGGTCAAGTGGTCCAAGGATGAGATAGTCCGGGTGAATTCGGGTCCGTTTACCGATTTCACTGGCAAGATCGAGGAAGTGAACGTTGAAAAAGAGAAGCTCAAGGTCCTAATCTCCATCTTTGGGAGAGACACGCCTGTGGAACTCGACTTCGCGCAGGTTGAGAGGCTGTAGAGCTCTTGTGATATCATCCTGAACCAGGTTTCAGGACGGTTTGGATGCTGAATCGAGTTCAGCATGACTAGCGGCAGCCGTAGGGCTGCCTCGGAGGAAAGACTAGATGGCGAAGAAAGTGTTAGCGGTGGTCAGGCTGCAGATCAGCGCTGGAAAGGCGACTCCCGCTCCGCCCGTTGGGCCGGCATTGAGCCAGTACATCAACGTGATGGAGTTCGTGAAGTCGTATAACGAAAAGACCGCCGATAAGGTGGGGAGCGTCATACCGGTAGATGTGACCATCTATGAGGACAGGTCCTTCACCTTCGTTCTGAAGACTCCACCCGCCGCAGAGCTGCTCAAGAAAGCCGCGGAAATCGAGACAGCTTCCGGCACGCCTAATAGAGTCAAGGCGGGCAAGGTGACGCGCGAGCAGGTCAGGCAGATCGCTGAGACTAAGATGCCGGACCTTAACGCTAACACCGTCGAGCAGGCCATGAGAGAGATCGAAGGCACTGCGAGGTCAGCAGGCATCGAGATCGTAGACTAAGCCCTCAGCAACTGATCGATCCAGGAGGGGCACTAATGCGTGTTGCTCGTAGTGATCGGTGGTAGCTGGAGAAGCGGAAATACTTGCGCAGGCGGCAGGCGAAAGCCACTATCCTGAACGGGACCTGCGAGATCAAACAATCGGAGGGCATTATGCCGACGAGAGGAAAGCGTTACGCCGAAGCAGCCAAGACCGTTGGCGACGGCGGACCCAGGACGCCTGAAGAGGCGATCGAACTGGTCAAGAAGACGGCCAGGGCGAAATTCGATGAGACGGTCGACGTGGCCGTGAAGCTGGGTGTAGACCCCAGACACGGCGACCAGATGGTGCGCGGTAACACCACCTTGCCGCACGGAACTGGCAAGGTTCGCAAGGTTGCCGTCATCACCAAGGGCGATGGCGAAGTAGCGGCCAAGGAGGCCGGGGCAGACACGGTCGGCGGCGAGGACCTGGTGAAGCAAATCCAGGGCGGCTGGATGGATTTCGAAGTGCTGCTTGCCACCGAGGACGTGATGGGCCTGGTCGGACGGTTGGGCGCCATCCTGCGAGCGAAGATGCCCAGCAAGAAGGCTGGAACCGTCGCTCCGGTCTCCCAGATCGGGAACGTGGTCAAGGAGATCAAGACCGCTTCTCGTGTGGAGTATCGCGTTGAGAAGGAAGGCATCGTACATTGTCCGATAGGCAAGGTGTCCTTTACTGCCGAGCAGTTGATTGAGAACCTCGCCGCTCTGACGGATGCACTGATGAGGGCGAAGCCTGCATCTGCCAAGGGGCGTTATTTGAAGAAGATCGTTGTGAGCTCGACTATGGGGCCGGGCATCGAGATAGATACGAATGCCGCGGCCAGGCTTGCAACCGGCAAGTAGTTTCGAAAGACAACAGAAGTTAGTGCCGTAGACAGTAGGTACCCGCGAGGGTCTAATGCTTTGCTTGCGAAGCGCCAACCGAGGCTCAATGACTGAACCAACCGGCAGCGGTTGGCCCAGAATTGAACGAGCAAGGGCTGTCTACCAGACAGCCCTTTTTTTGCGCGGCACGCACCGGAAGGAGGTGAGAACGTATTGCCACAGTTTGAAAGAGAGCCGAGAGCGGACAAGGTTGCCGAAGTAGCCGAGTTGAGGGAAATCCTCTCGTCTGGATCGGTTATCCTCACGGATTACCAGGGACTGGACGTCAAGGGGGTCTCTTCTGTCCGGAAGAAGCTTCGGGAGGCTGGCAGCGGCTACAGGGTGGTGAAGAACTCCCTGTTTGAGCTTGCTGCAGCGGGGCTTCCGGCTGAGAAGCTGGCCGAGGGGCTTGTTGGCCCTACGGCTATGGTCTACACTACTGACGATCCGGTCGCGGCCGCGAAGGCGCTCCAGGAGTTCGCAAAGGGCCCGCAAGGTGTGAAGGTCAAGGCTGGAGTTGTCGATGGGCATTTCCTGACGGCTGCCCAGATCGCGGAGCTCTCCAAGATCCCGCCGAAGCAGGTCCTTTACGGAATGCTTGTTGGTGGTCTGCAGAGTCCGATTACCGGATTGGTCAGCACGTGTCAGCAGATGATCAGCCAGTTGGTCTTCACGCTGCAGGGCGTCGCCGACCAGAAGGCTGCGTAGGTTGTTATCAGATGAGTAGCAACACGTCATCCTGAACTCGATCCTGGATCATCTACCGGTGCTGAAACAAGTTCAGCATGACGTGGTTCACGAAAAACGAAAGGGTGAGACTTCTAGAATGGCTAACATACCGGAACTGATTGAGACAGTAAAGAGCATGACAGTCCTGGAGCTTAACGAGTTCGTTAAGGCTCTGCAGGAGGAGTTTGGCGTATCTGCAATGGCGATGGCGGCACCGGTTGCTGCGGCGCCGGCCGCTGGCGGCGGCGCTGCAGCTGCTGAGGAAGCGGAGGAGAAGACTTCGTACGACGTGATCCTCGCCGCAGCCGGTGGTGAGAAGATCCAGGTTATCAAGGTTGTCCGCCAGTTGACTAACCTTGGTCTCAAGGAAGCCAAGGACCTCGTTGATGGCGCTCCCAAGCCCATCAAGGAAGGCATCAACAAGGAAGAGGCCGAGAAGATCAAGGCCGAGCTCGAGGCAGCGGGCGCTACCGTCGAGGTCAAGTAAGTTACCGAGCAGACAGGTTCACCCTGGGTGCGATCGCGTGGCGGTCGCGCCCAGGGCTTGCGTACGTACCAGGAATTTTTGCCGGGGTGCATCCCAAAGTAATGGTAGAGCGATTTTTTGGGTGAGCAGGCATGATTTCGGGTGGCCGATGTCGAATTCCTTATTAGCGAATGCTGATGAGGTGAACGATGTCCAAGAAGCCCGAGAGC
>JBPOHN010000096.1:0-31452 GCA_052035525.1 Armatimonadota bacterium | reverse complement strand
ACTACTGGTGACAGTGACGGCCGGTTTGATCTCGATCCTGGCGACAACGACGAGCGCGGCGGGAGTGGAGAAACCTATGCTGAAACCATCGGATTTTGCCATAATGCCCTGGGACACCGTTCCGCGGGATGCGCAGATGCTCGAGGACCTTCGTGAGTGCGGGTTCAACCTGGCAGGTTTCGGGCACGTGGAGGACCTGGATGCGGTTAGCAAGGCAGGTCTCCAGTGCCTGGTGTATAGCAATGTAGGCGACGCCGAGTTGAAACTCGATCAGGCTGAGATAGATCGGCGAGTAGAAGCCCTGGTCAAGCGCGTAGGCAACCACAAGGCTGTGTTCGGCTACTCGCTGCGTGACGAGCCGGCGGGGGATATATTTCCGGGACTGGCAAAGTGGGTGTCGGCTTTCAGGAAGGCGGCCCCAGACGCGCTTGCTTATATCAACCTGCTGCCGAACTACGCGCCTCTCGAATGGTTGGGCGCCCCGACTTATGACGATCATATCGAGTCGTTCGTCAAGACCGTCCGGCCCCAGTTCCTTTGCTACGATTTCTATGCGCTGATGGATGATGGGACAATTCGGGATGGCTACTACCGGAACCTGGAGTCCATACGCAAGGCATCGTTGAAGCACAACCTGCCGTTCTGGAACACTGTCCTGTCCTGCGCGCACTTTCACTATGCGGAGCCCACTCCGGCGGGCTTCCGTTTCCAAGCGTATACCACGCTCGCGTATGGTGGCCGCGGGTTGAGCTATTTCACCTACTTCGGGAGAACGAGGGGCAACTACCGCATGTCTCCTATCGATCCCTTCGGGCACAAGACCCCGACCTGGGATATGCTGCGTGAGGTCAACTTGCAAGTTCAGCGCCTCGGCCCGGTCTACGTAACCCTCAAGAGCATAAACGTGTTTCACCACCCTGAGGTGCCCGCGGAGTGCTCGGGCATATCGACAAGCAAGCTGCTGAAATCCGTAACCGGCAACAACCTCCTGGTAGGCGAGTTTGAGGGACCGCGCGGGCAGCCTTACGTGATGGTGGTGAACAAGGACCTGCACAAGTCCACCACATTCCAGGTCACGTTCAAGGATGAAGGGCGGGTTCAGAAGGTGAATGCCTACACCGGCAGGATCTCCGACTTTGCGGGCGAAGACTGGCTGGCGCCAGGCCAGGGGGCGCTGCTCTGCCTGAAGAAAAGCACCAACTGAGCCAAGTCATCTCTGTCCCGCAGCGAGTCCGGCGGTTCCCGCCGGACTTCGCATGGCCGCTCTCGGGGAGAAGGCTCAACCAGTGCTTCCCTTGACCGGGTAGACCTTCGCGCCGAACTCAACCACAAGCGCTCTCCGCTCGATTCCCCTGGGTTCTTACGACCTTGCCCGTCCAAACCAGTCACACGCCCATCCTGCCCGCATGGCGAACCAACGTTTTAACAACAAGAGGGTTGACATAGCTATTATGCATGAGATACTTAAAGCGCAGGTTAATAATGTGCAAGGTGGGGACCATGACGAACTCGCGGGGGAAGCGGAAGTGGACGGAGTATCTGGATGACGAGGACCAGGCGTTTGTGCGGCGGTTCGTGCTTGCGAGCGGCTCGCTGAAGGAGTTGGCGAGGGTCTACGGAGTCTCGTACCCGACGGTGAGGCTGCGGCTTGACAGGCTGATCCAGAAGATCGAGGTTTGGGAGAGTAATGAGATAGTGAGCGATTTCGAGAAGACGCTGCGGGCAATGTATGCGGAAGGCAAGATCGATATGGCGACGCTAAACACGCTGCTGGCTGCGCACGGGGCGGAGATGGAGGCGAAGGATGAGTAGGTTGTTGGTGGCGCTGATGCTGGTATTGATAGGCTCTTCAGCTATGGCAGAGACTACACTGCGTGATCTGGACTGGGTAGAACTCATGCGTGAGGGCAGATTGCTGGAAGGAGAGATTGTTACCAGGGACGGCCCTGAAGTGCTGAAAGTCACCAACCCAAGTGCCAAACCACTAGACGTGTTGGGCCGTTCGTTTCCAGAACGACCAGGCCCGGAGGCGAAATGGGCTACATCACGGGCTCGTCGAAGCCGCGCCGGTTCTTCCTGCCGTTCTTTCTCAAACACGAACGCATGAGGCCGACGAAGATCAAGCTCAACGTGTTCTTCCCGGGCCGTGGGACAATCTATCTCAGCGAAACCAGGCTGGTTCAGGATATCTTCAGGCGCGAACAGAATGCCCGTGAACAGGAACTCGTTGGCATCATCTCGGCGATTGCCGGCACGGCGCTCGGACTGCTAGGAGGTCTTATCGGTGTCCTCTCCTCCAAAGCAAGGCGCCGCGGCTTCGTCGCCCGGACTCTCACTGCGATGATCGTGCTGGGCATCCTGCTCGGGATAGTGACGATACTGGCGACGGTCACGGAAGTCGCATCGAGCGCGTTTCTGCCGCTTCTGCTGCCAGCGGGTCTGATGGTGGTAATTCCCCTTGCGATCCGCTCCCACGTCCTGAGACGTTACGACGAAGTCGAACTGCGGCGCATCAGCGCGCAGGATGCAGGAGCATAGGTAGTTCGGGCTGCTTAGCCCGCCTCCATCAGCCTTTCTATCGTTCGGACGTATAGCTCTGCTGCTAGCTGCGTCTCGGAGATGCTGACGAACTCGTTGGAAGAGTGCGCCTGCTGCATGCTGCCCGGGCCGCAGACGATTGCGTCTATTCCGAGCAGAGTTCGGAACGACTCGGCCTCGGTCCAGCCCCTGCCGCCCATGACCTTCGAGTCTCTGCCGAGTTCACGGGCGCACTGCAACATGGTCTGGATCAGCGGCGAAGATTCCAGTGTATCCAGCCCCTCGCGCGCCTTGCCGCCTTCGTAGGTCAGCCACTCGTATGAGTCCAAGACGGGTGTTACAGCGTCGCGCACGTCGGCGAGCTTGTGCGGAGGGACGACGCGGATATCAACGATCGCCTCGCAGTGCTCCGGGACCCGGTTGGGCAAATCTCCGCCCTTGATAGTGCCGAGATTGAGGCTGTTAGGGCCGGTGATGGGGTTGGGCTCAAATGCGCTCACGGCGTTTCTCAATTCTTCCACCACGCCCATCATCCGCTCGATCGCGTTCGCGCCGACCCACGGAGCGGACCCGTGCGCGGCGACGCCCCTGGCGACGAGCGTGAACCATATCAAGCCGTTGTGTATGCGGATGATGTCCAGGTTGGAGGGTTCGCCGACGATCGCGTAGTCGCACTTGTAGCCCTTGTTGATCGCTGTCTCTACTCCGCCGCCGCCGTCTTCCTCGTCCACGGATATCAGCACGTCAACGCCGTAGTCCAACTCGTCCGCGCGCGAGGCCATTTCCAGCCCAGCAGTGATGATAGCGGCGACGGATGCCTTGTCGTCACACGAGCCGAGCCCATAGACGATATCGCCATCCGCGCGCGCGTTGGGAGTGGACCCGCCGTTGGGAGGTACCGTGTCAACGTGCGCGTTCAGGCAGATCCGCCGCTCTCCTGAGCCGATTCGGCAGAGCAGGTTGAACCGGCCCTCCTCAACATCGATGCGCTCCGGCTGCATTCCCAGCGTGGAAAGCTCACGCTCCAGGAAGAGCATGCACTCCTCCTCGTGTGGGAACGTGCTTGGGATGTCGACCAGCCTGGTGAGGAGTTCCGCGCAGTAACGTTTGCCTATCGGCGAGTTTGCTTTCATATTGCCCCCTTGCGACGGCACTAGTATAGCTCAAAGCCGAGCGCGATAACAACAACATCTCAGTTGTTGTTATAATGGCAGTGTGCAAAAGAAGCATCGGGGGGTTGCTCGAATGAACTACGTCACTGCGTTCCTCGCCGCAGTCCTGCTGTTGGGGCTAGCGACAACCAGCCAGGCTGCCGGCCGGTATTTCTGCGATCTCAGGTCCGACAAGCTGAGCGCAAGTTTCAACTGCGGAGGCGAGGGCCTCACCCTCAGCTTTGACGGCGTTTCGATCATCCGCAACTCGTCGATGTGGGTGCACAACCCGGCCTGGAACTTTCACTACTACGGCCTGCCGCATATGAAGGACGTCGTCGAAGTCAAGGAAATCGAGGGCGGCAAGCAGGCAGTAGTGCCGCACCGCTCCGCTTATTTCGAGGGAATCCAGCTCTACACCGTCACAGGCAACAAGCTCACGATAGATTTCACTTTCAAGCTCCTCCAGGATGTCAAGGATGCAGATATAGAGCACTGTCTTGGCGCGTTCTGCGCCGCGCCGATCCTCGGCCGCCCGTATCGAGCCATCACCACGAAGGGCCAGTCGATAGAGGGCACTGTGCCCGTTCATCCCACGCAGAGGGATCCGTGGAAAGCCATCCTCACGCCCGATCCATTCAGGAAGCTGGAGATCGATACCCGCATAGGTAAGATGACTATCGAAATCGCGGGCGAGCCCGCCGGCATCATCATGATGGACTACCGGCTCAGCGCCTACGAGTCCGCTGACAAGACTCCCGTGTTCTGGGCCGGCATTGGCCAGCACCTCGAATACGGCAAGGAGTATAAGCAGACCATCACGCTGAAGATCGACCCGCTTGCGAAACCCGCCCCCGCGCCACGGGTCGAGGCCGCCAAAGTAGGCATCAGCGAGAAGGAAGACCTGCGCCTGCCGTTCTCCGGGCAGGTGTATGTGATACCCGAGCCGCAGCAGATGAAGATGACAGGTGGCGACTTCGCTCTGACTGAGGACACGCAGATCGTGGTCGGCGAGACTGCCTACTCCGAGGACTATCGCGGCGCTCAGGCGTTTGTTGACGAGGTGAAGCTGCTATACGGCTTCGAGCCGAAGATCGTGCGTGAGAGCGATGCTGACAAGAGATCACCTCTGATCTTGGTCGGCGAGGCGGCCCTGAACAAGACCCTCGCGGCGGCAGCGAAAGAGGCGGGCATCAGTTCTCCCGCCAAGGATGAGGGCTACGCCTTGAGCGTCACTCCGGCCCGCGTATTGCTGCTCGGGCGCGACCGGCTGGGCTCGTACTACGGCATGCAGACGCTGAAGCAGCTCCTCAAGCCGTCACCCGGCGGCGCGGCGATCCAGGGCTGCGAGATAACCGATTGGCCGAGCCTCAAGTTTCGCGGCGTGCACCTCTTCACGGGCAAGCACGCGCTGCCGTTCCATAAGAAGCTGATCGACCGCATCTTCTCGCGCTACAAGATCAATAACATCATCCTGGAAGTCGACTTCATGAAGTGGAACTCGGCTCCGGAGATCGCAGTGGATTTCTCGCAAGATCAGGCCGACGTGAAGAAGGGCATTGAGTACGCTCGCAGGCACTTCATCGAGGTCAACCCGTTGCTGCAGTCGCTCGGGCACTGCGATCATCTCTTCTGGGCGGGCAAGAACAAGGACATCGCCGAGAACCCGGACAGGCCGTATTCCTATTGCGTGTCGAACCCGAGGACGTATCCGTACGTGTTCAAGCTCTACGATGAGGCCGTCAAGCTGTTCGACAATCCCGAATTCGTGCACATCGGTCACGACGAGGTACAGGAGCCGGGCGGCTTCCCGAAGTGCGACGAGTGCAAAAAGCGCACCGCCGAGCAGATATTTGTTGATGACACGGCAATGGTGGCCGAGCATCTCGCCAAGCACGGCGCAAGGATAATGATGTGGGGCGATATGATGCTTGCGCGCGGCGATAGCCCGGATGCGACCAATGCCTCTAGTCCCGAAACGGCCAAGTGGATCCGCGACAGAATTCCGAAGGACGCCGTGATCACCGATTGGCACTATGCGCCCGGCAAGCCGGAGGAGTTCAAGTCGCTCGAGATCTTTATGAAGGAAGGCCGCGAGGCGATAGCGGCTACATGGTATACGCCTCAGAACATCGAGGCTTTTGCCAGCCAGGCGAAACGTGTCGGCGCGCTCGGGCTGCTGCAGACGACGTGGGCCGGGTTTGACAGCAACGAAGACAACCTCAAGAACAGCTTCAACCAGTTCTCCGCGATGATTCTGGCCGCAGAGTACGCGTGGAACAGCGGAAAAACGGACCTGGAGCACCTGCCCTACAACTGGGACGAGGAGTTCCGGCGCGTTTGGGGCCAGCGCGCGCTGGATTGCACACCGCGCAAGGGCTTCACGCTCGATCTTTCGCAAGCGGGTAACGTCAGGCTTGCCGATGACGAAAAGGGCGGAGGCTGGATGGGCCTCGGGCCGGACCACGACCTGAGCGCGGTCCCAACGGGCGAAGTAAGGCTCAAGTCGGACACATTCAATATTGCCCTGTCCGTGGTCCGGCTGGCAAGCGCCTTTGACTCGGAAGCAGAGTACCCGGTATCGGTCGCCCTGCCAGTGAGCCGAAAGGCGGGCGCTCTGCTCTTCCTGCACACGACGCAGTGGACGGACAAGGCGAAGCGTAAGATCGGTTCATATAAGATCAACTACGAAGACGGGACCAGCGTGGATGTTGAGTTGATCTACGGGGCCAACATCACATCCTGGATCGACCAGCGGTCGGTAAGTGGAGCGGAACGAGTGTGGGGCGGCCGCACGAAAGCCGACGAAAGGGTGTCGCTGCAGCGCATGGAGTGGGAGAACCCGAACCCGGAGAAGCTGATTAGGTCTATCGAGTTCTCGTCCGCAGCGACCGAAGCCGCACCCGTCTTGCTGGCTGTAAGCGCTATCGAGTGATCGTCAGTCGTCGCTCCAACTATGGTAGAATGTTATCAGCATGAGTGACAATGTCGAGCATTGGGTTGAGATTGCCAACTACGACATGGAAACGGCACGCGCTATGTTGCAGATCGTTCTGGATGAACTGAGGGATGATTGGCTTGCGCCTGCCAAGCTGCATACACTCGCAAGAGGCATCGACATCAACATAGAACCCATCATCCTCGACCGCAGCCACGACTCCAGCGGCCTCCTAAAGCACGCTATGGAAACAGGCGGAGTAATTCAGCCGTGATTCCTGACGCAGCCGGAGACACTGAAGACTACTCTGCGACTATCAGGGAGCTACTATTTGAAACGTCACTTTGTATCTGAACTGCGCGAAGGAGCCAAAGTCGAGGACGTGTTTCTTCTCGCCTCCAAGTCCGTCGGCAATACCCGCGCGGGACAGCCGTTTCTGAAGATGAAGCTGAGCGACCGCTCTGGGACGATGGATGCGGTCAAGTGGAACGCGACGCCAACTGACCTGAGCTGCGTTAGCGAGATGGATTTCATCCTCGCGCGCGGCACCGTCGGGATGTATAACGGCGAGATGCAGATGGTAGTGGAGTCGTTCCGAAAGCACACGGATAAGGTCGATGCCGCGGATTTCCTAGCCAAAACAAAGCGTGATGTAGGCGCTATGTTCGCGGAGCTTCACCAGATCCTCTCGGATGTGAAGGAACCCAGCCTCAAGCAGCTTCTCGATTCGTTCTTCGGGGATGACTCAATCGTATCGAGGTTCCGCGAGGCCCCTGCCGCGACCAAGCTGCACCATGCGTGCATCGGTGGATTGATCGAGCACACCCTGAACGTTGTCAGAAGCTGCGCCGCGCTGGCGAAGCTCTACCCGGAGGCAGACTCCGATCTCGTCCTCACCGCCGCGGCCCTGCACGATATCGGCAAGATCGAGGAATACGACTGGACTACGGCGCTTCGGTTCACTGATGCAGGCCATCTGGTCGGGCACGTAGTCGGCGGCGCGATGATGGTCAAGCAGGCCGCCGATCGTATCGAAGGTTTCGATCCGGTCCTGAACCTTGCCCTCCAGCACGCTATTCTGGCTCACCACGGCATGAAGGAATACGGTTCGCCCAAACAGCCCAAGAGCCTCGAAGCGATGGTCGTCCACGCAGCAGATGAACTGGACGCGAACATCGGCATGTATCACAAAGCTATCGCTGAGTCCGAGCACGAAACCAGCCTGGGCCTGTTCACCAAACGGCACTTCATGCTGGATCGCCCGCTGTTCAAGGGAGTTCCAAAGCCTTGCGATACGGCCACACTGCCTGAGTCGAGCTTCGATCCCGACCTGATCTCCGCGGACACGGGTTACGATCCGTTCGCGGAGGAATGAACCCGGAATCGCCTCAGCCTCAGCGCATTACTCACTACGCTAACGGAGCTTGCGGCCATGGCTGCGGCGGCGATCATCGGGTTGAGGAGCAACCCGAAGGCCGGGTACAGCACGCCGGCCGCAATCGGAATACCGATCGTGTTGTAGATGAACGCGAAGAACAGGTTCTGCTTGATGTTCCTGACTGTGGCGCGGGATAGGTCGATCGCCGTTACGACCCCGCGCAGTTCGCCGCTGATCAGCGTAATATCGGCCGATTCGATGGCAATATCGGTTCCGGTTCCTATGGCGATTCCGACGTCGGCTTCTACGAGCGCAGGGGCGTCATTGATGCCGTCGCCGACCATAGCCACTATCTTCGCCTGACTCCTCAAGTCCCTCACTCGCAGCGCCTTGTCCGCCGGCAGGACCTCAGCGATTACCTCATCTATTCCCACTTCCGCCGCGACCGCGCGGGCGGTGCGCTCGTTGTCGCCCGTGATCATCACGACTTCTATGCCCATGCGCTTGAGGGCAGCGATGGCCTCTCTCGATCCGCGCTTGATCGTATCGGCTACGGCCAGCAGGCCCTGCGCGGCGCCATCGACTGCAACGACGACAACGGTCTTGCCCTGATTCTCCAACGCCTGGATCTGGTCCTCCAGCATATCTGTGGCGATGCCCCGCTCCCGCAGCAGCTTGGAGTTGCCGATCACGACGTTCCTGCCGCGGACACTCGCCTTCACTCCGCCGCCAGGAAATGCCTCGAACTCGGCAGGCTCATCAAGCGCGATATCTCGTTCCTGGGCCGCGCGGACGATCGCCTGGGCTATGGGATGCTCGCTGGCGCGTTCGCAGGACGCGGCAAGCCCCAGCAGCTCATGCTCGCCGCCTTGCGCCACAACGTCCGTCAGGGACGGCTCTCCCCGGGTTATTGTCCCGGTCTTGTCGAGCACGACGGTAGATATCCTGCCGGCCGTTTCCAGCGCTTCCGCGCTGCGTATCAGCACTCCACTTTCCGCGCCCTTGCCGGTGCCTACTGTGATCGATGTTGGGGTAGCCAGCCCCAGAGCACACGGGCAGGCGATGATCAGCACCGCTACCGCGTTCAGCAGCGCGAAAGCGCCCGCCGGAGCCGGGCCGAATATGAACCAAATCGCAAAGGTTGCAACGGCGATACATACGACAATCGGCACGAAGTAGCTCGCGACAACATCTGCCAGCCGCTGCAGCGGGGCCTTGGTCGCCTGCGCCTGCCTCACCATCTGCACAATCTGCGCAAGCGCGGTGTCCTTGCCTACTCTGGTGGCCTCGAAGACAAACCCGCCCGTGCGGTTGATGGTCGCGCCGATCACTTCACTGCCCGGGGACTTCTCGGCTGGCACGCTCTCGCCTGTGATCATGGACTCGTCCACCGCCGATGCGCCCTCGCGCACCACGCCATCGACAGGCACCTTCTCCCCCGGCCTCACGCGGATCAGATCACCCACGCGCACCTCCTCCACCGGCAGGTCGATCTCGTCCCCGTCCCTGATCACGCGGGCCATGCGCGGCTGGAGGTCCAGCAACTTGCGGATCGCATCGGAAGTGTGGCTTCTGGCGCGCGCCTCAAGGAACCTGCCCAGGAGGATCAGAGTCACGATCACCGCCGCCGTCTCGAAATAGACGTGGGACATACCAAGCACAGCGGCCACAGTGCTATAGATGAACGCAGTCAACGTGCCAACCGCTATAAGCACGTCCATATCGCTCGCGCGGTTCGCAACCGCGCCCCAAGCGCTCTTGAATATCCGCGAACCTGCCCAGAACATCACCACGGCCGTTAACGCGAACTCAACCCACACAAGCGGATTCGGCGGCATAGCGTCGACAACCATAGCGAGGACGAAGACGGGTAGGGTGAGCACGGCCGCCACTACGAGCCTCCGGCGCGCGTCCGCTACTTCGGTCTCGCCATCGGCTCCTGCAACAGACTCCTCGGCCCCTTCGGCGAGCGATGCGCGGTAGCCGAGCTTCTCTACCTGCCTGATGATCACTTCCGAAGAGGCGGTGGTGGGATCGTAGGTGACAATGGCGCGCTGAGTATCGAAGTTCGCGCTGACATCGATGATGCCAGGCGTCCGCCGCCACGTCTTCTCAATCGCAAGCAGGCAACTTGGACAGTGCAGCCCCGAAAGGGCGATCTCCACTTCCTTAGCTACTGCCCCGTGCTCGTGGCCGTGTGCGTGCTCCGCGACCGTGGTCTTGCCACCGAAGAAGTAGACGAGTATGAACGCTATCAGGGCCGCGCCGCCCGCGGCTACAATATAGTCCAGTGCAGTCATAGCCTGTGCCTCTACGGTAATTCTACCCCAAAGCGCGTTCGCAGGGACAGCCGGGGGCATCGTTTGTCACGCGTCACCGCCGCAGACGATGCTCCTGAGGGACAGCCTCACGAGGAACGCCCGCCCGCTTGCCTTTTGGCGTTCGCTGCGGTATTCTTGTGCCGGAAGCAAGCACTGCATTAGGAGTTGTTCTTGATCATCGGTCTCACGCACACGGCGCTGCGGGTCACGGACCTGAGCAAGTCTCTGGAGTTCTACGTGAGGCTGCTCGGGCTATCTGAGCAGTTCAGGCTCACGAACGATAAGGGCGAGCCATGGCTGGTGTATATAAAGGTTGCAGAGCGCCAGTTCATCGAGCTGTTCCCGGGTGCGGCAGGGGCACATCAGCCGGCAGCGACCGCAGGCCCCGTGCACATCTGCCTTGAAGTGGACGACATTCAGTCCACTTATGCCGAAGTCACGGACCGAGGGCTTGTAACGAGGGGAGAGCCGGTACTTGGAGCCGATGGCTCCTGGCAGTTCTGGACGGCAGACCCTGACGGAAACCCCATCGAATTCCACCAGTTCACGCCGGATTCCAGACAGATGGGACCCCCGCCAACGTCATAGAATAGTATCATCGACATGCGGTAGGTAGAGTATGAAGCGACTTACATGGACTATAGTAACCCTCGCCTTTGTATGCATGGCTGCATCGGGCCCCGCGGGAGCGATTACCTCAGCCCAAATCCTGGCCCGTGTGAAGGCGGCGGAGGCGTCGCTTAAGGATATGCGGGCGCAGATGGAGATCGTCTCGGCCAACAAGAAGAACATCTCCGAAATGGGCGCAGGGTATTCCGATATCGTCGGTCTGGAGAAGGGGATCATTTCCTACAAGAAGCCGGACAAGTTCAGAATGGACGGTTACGCGAAGGGTATCAAAGCATCTCTCATACAGAATGGCTATAAGAAGCTCGTGCTTGCGGCGATGATACGTCAGATCGACGACGTGAAGAACAAACCCGGCAAGCGGTTCGATACCCTCGATCTGGGTTTCCTCTCGAGCAAGCTCTGGACGGACAACACCGTCACAATCATCGGCTCTGCCACCGGCCCCACCGTTCAGCTCAAGCTGGTGCCGAAGTCAACCGAGAAGGACAAGCGGCACGATAAGGTCTGGCTGGACGTCAACACGCTGAAGCTGCTGAAGCGCGAGAAATACCGGGGAAGCGGAGAGATGCGTATCAGATACGTCTACTCGGACTTCGAGAAGCTGACCGCCAAGTTGCCCATCGCCACCACGTCTACCATGTTCAACCCGTCGGGCGAGAGGATGGGCACGGTAACTTACAGGAATGTGAAAGCCAACGTCGGCCTCGCGGATTCGATCTTCTCCTTATCCCAGAGGTAGGCGTAGGTGGAGCCTTCCAGAACAGCAATAACCGCACGTTCCGTTATACTCGGAATCATCCTCGCAGCCGGCCACACGGCGTGGATCGTGTACCAGGAGTCGCTCATCCTGCGCCTCGGGATGTCGTTCACGTCGTTCATGCTCATCCACGGGGTCGTGGCTATGCTATTCCTGATGATGCTGGCGAACTCCCTGCTGAAGCGACTTGCGCCGCGGCTCATGTTCACCCCAGCCGAGATGATGGTGGTGTTCAGCATCACGACTCTCGCGGCGATTATCTCCGGAGGAGATCTTCTCCAGAACCTGATGCCGAACTTGATGTGGCCCTACAACTACTCGGCGCCAACCGACCTCTGCCGGAAGCTGTTCGTCCACGTGCCCGAGTGGTTTGTTCCAAGGGACCCGCTGATCGTCAAGGAGTTCTTCACAGGCAGCCACGACTTCTGGCGCTTCTTCAGACCTGATGTCCTGCACGCGTGGGCGGTCCCGCTCGCATTCTGGGGCGGTTTTTTGTTCATGCTGGCGTTCACCATGCTGTGCCTGAGCTCTATTCTGCGACGCCAGTGGATAGACAACGAAAAGCTCACATTTCCGATCATCGAGCTGCCTTTGATGATGGCGAAATCCCAGACGCTCGGCGGGATGTTCGGCAACCCGCTGCTATTGGTCGGTTTCTTCGGAACCACGGCTCTCCTGGGGCTCAACTGCCTTTCAGCTCTCTACCCGTCGATACCCGGCGTGAACCTCCACATCATCAACCTGGGCGGACGGTGGTTCACCAGCTCGCCTCTGTCAGGGATGAACCCGATATTTGTGGCATGGTGGCCGATCGCAATCGGGCTTTGTTACCTAATCCCTCTGGACGTGTCCTTTAGCTGCTGGTTCTTCTACGTTTTCATCCGGCTCTCGATGGCTTTCGCTACGGCGCAGGGCTGGCGCGACCCCTGGGCGGGACTCTGGGCGGACCAGTTCCCGTGGTTCAGAAACATCACGACCGGCGCGTGGATCGGTATGTTCATCACCGTTATGTATAGCGCCAGAGGCCATCTTACGCGCGTGTGGCATGCGGCCATGACGAACGAGAAGTCTGCGGACGATGCGAAGGAGCCGATGTCCTATCGGTTCGCGGTGTTCGGCGCGATCATCGGCTTCCTGACGCTTACTGCGGCGACGGCGCTTGCGGGTGTGAGGCTGCACATCGCAGTCTTGTTCTTCACGATCTACTTCCTGGCAATAGTTGTGATGACCCGCATCTACGCGCAGATTGCTGTTCCCATATTCGAGCTTGCGCATCTGGAGACTACCATCGCCATGACCGGCTTTGCCGGTACCGGAGCCCTGAACACCCGCGAGGCGACGATCCTGGGCCACTTCCACTGGTTCAACCGCACGTACCGGCAGCACCCGATGGGTCACGAAATGGAGTCATACGCCTTTGCCGAACGGGTTGGCGCGCGGCGGAGGTCAATGACCTGGGTGATCGCTGCCGCACTGGTGACGGGCATCACCGTCGGGCTGCTCACGACTATGCAGATGTACTATCGCTACGGCGTGCCCTATCCCGGTTTCCCGTCGCCGATGGGCTCCGGAGCGGAAGCATGGTCCTTGATGACCAACTGGGCAGTCAATCCAACGCCCCCGCAGGCGGCGGTGATCAGCCAGATCGCCGGCTCGGCGCTGATTGTGGTCGGGCTTGCTTTCGCTCGGAATACGTGGTTCGGCTTCCCGTTGCATCCGATCGGCTATGCGTTCGCGTCAAGCTACGCGATGGAGTACATCTGGGCGGTTGTGCTGCTTACCTGGCTGATAAAGACACTGGTTGTGCGCTATGGCGGACTGAAACTCTACCGGCGCTCACTGCCATTCTTCTTCGGCATGATCCTCGCGGATTGTGTTGTCCAGCTTGTCTGGGGTGTTACGACGAGTATCCTGGGTATGCGCACCGCAGGCCCCTACCTCGATGCACGATGGTGAACAGGAGACTGAAATGACTGACGTATCTCGCGTGATTATCTTGCTGCTCGTGTGTGTGGCTTTGTCCACGGCGTCCAGCGCGGCGCGCCTCTGGAAAGTGAAGGATACCGCCGGTCTGCTCAAGGCAGTGAGCGAGATCGGTGGCGACGGCGGACTGATCTCAATCGAACCAGGAATCTACGAGATCACAGAGCCTCTCATTTTCAAGTCCAAGAGCAACGTGAATATCGAGGGCGGCGGCTGGAGCACGGTGATCAAGCGCAAAGGCTCCGGTGATGCTATTGTCTTTGAGGGGTCCTGCTGGAGCTGTCGCGTACACAGCCTCAAGGTGCAAGGTGACCCCGAAGCCAAGACGGGCTCGGGAATCGTCTTTCGCAAGGGGGAATGGTCGGGCATCAACATGGTGGACTACTGCATGATCACCGGCTTCCCGGAGAACGGCATCAGCTTCGAGGGCGATCCCAAGAAGCCGCTCTCTTCAAACACGGTCAGCAACTGCTGGTTCACCAACAATATGAAGCACCAGCTCTACAGCTACTGCTGCAACGACTTCTACTACACAACCAATCAGTTCGGCGCCGGTGGCGACAAGCACCCGCAGAGCGGGGCATTTCTGGACCATTCGTCCGCCGGCAGCTACACTCTGAACTACCACTGGGGCAACGTCGTTGCGCTGCGGCTCGGACCCGGAGCGCACTTCAACCGCATCGAGAACAACCGTTTCGAGCAGAGCAGCCAGACAGGTATCCTGATCGGCGAGCCCAAAGGCGACGTCTGCCAGTTGAACATCATCACCGGCAATACCATCCACACCAACTCCGAAGGGAACTCCGGCCTCTTCAACGCGGTCGAAGCTCACAATGCCCACGCAACCACATTCACCTCGAACCAGATCTTCAGTTGGGACTCCAACAGCGTCAAGGCGAAGTCCGGCCTTGTCCTCGTGGACAACTGCAAGCAGTGGATCGTCAAGGACAACATCATTCGGCACTGCGTCGAAAAGCCGTTGGTCTATGGTTCCGAGGACGGACACGTAGTGAAAGACAACATTCTGGAGTAGCCCCTCGCCCAAACCGAGCAGCGAGGACGAGTCTGCGGGGTGTCACGCAGCCCACATCGTTGCCCCTCTCTTCACCAGCGTTTAGCATCCTGTCGCATTGGAAACACGGATAGTGTAGGCCCATCTTGGTGAGGTGAAATAACATGCGTGGAGCAACGTTCTTCCTCGCTGTTGCGTTTCTTGTTACGGCGAGCCTTTCGGCGCAGTCGCAGACGTTCACATCTGCTGAGCTGGACGAGTTGCTCGGCCCAATCGCGCTCTATCCGGACCCGCTGCTTGCCCAGGTGCTCATAGCGGCAACCTACCCGGAGCAACTGGAATCGGCCTATCAGTGGCGGTATTCCCTGGCTACTATCGAGAGTCAGCCCTACGATATGAGCGTCAAAGCCGTTGCGCGCTATCCAGAAGTGTTCGAGATGATGGCAACCAACATCAACTGGACGATCGCGGTAGGTCAGGCATACGTGACACAGCCTGATGACGTCGCGCGATCCATCCAACGACTTCGAGCGCAGGCCCGGAGACTCGGCTATCTGTATACAACGGCCCAGCAGACTGTGATCGTGACGAACGGTTACATATCCATCGTGCCGGCACAGCCGCGTTATATCTATGTGCCTCGTTACGACCCGGGCATCGTCTATCTCTATCCGAGGACGCAGTATCCCTCGGCGTTTACTTTCGGAGCAGGGCTGCTTATTGGGGCTTGGCTTAGCAACGCCTTCGACTGGAACCGCGGGCGGATCTATCATCATGGTTGGCGAGGAGGCGGCTGGATCGGTCGCTCCCGACCGCATGTCAGGTGGAATGATCGTCGCTACGTGAATCCCTCGTGGCGAAACAGGGTCATTACGGGCAACCGGAGGGTCGGAGACCGCGACGTGTCGCGGTACCGGCAGGCGATAGGACGGGGGCCTTCCAGGTTTACTCCTCCCGGCGATTTCGACCGGCGGGCCCGCGGGCAGGTACGGAGGACGACTCCCTCTCCGCCACCTACACGTCCCGACGCCGTCACTACTCCTCGTCGTCCGACGAGGCCGAGTGTAACGCCGCGAACTCCGGCTCGTCCGGGCACCGGCCCCGCGGTCCGGTCTGAGCGCAGGACCCGTCCGAGCACTACCGTGAGACAGCAGCGTCCGGCACAGCCGCGGACTGTTTCGCCCCGTAGGACGGTACCGGCAAGGCCGCGGGCTGTATCGCCTCGTCGCACAACGCCCGCTCCTTCGGCAGCGGTACGAAGCGGCGCCGGACCCGGCGCAAGGGTATCACGTCCGGCACCGGCACAGAGATCCGCTGTGACCCGTTCGCGAGAACGGTCGGGATCGACACGGGCGACCAAGCCTCAGCAGCGGCAGAGGAGATCAAGGTAACTAACGACCCTCAATCGCAAAAGGGCCGGGATTGCCCGGCCCTTTTGCTAGAAAGCAGAGGAGAAGAGTGAATGCCTGCGGTAAGCCCCGAGTGAGCGCTGCCCCACCGCAGCGCCGTCGCTTCCCAGAAGCCAACTGCAGTCTAACGAGAATGACAGATACAGGCTAATACTATCAGGAGCGCAATGCAGCACCAAACCCTCATGATGATCGCCTCCTTAGTTGTTAGTCTGCTCTTCTGATGAGGATGTTCCCGAAGCGAGCCTGCCGATGATCTCCTGCGCTGCGATGACACCCGATGCGGATGCCTGCGCGAGGCCACGCGTTACGCCTGCTCCGTCGCCTATCGCAAAGAGGTTGGATATGCGGGTTTCGAGCCTGTCCGAGAGCTCCAGCCTGGACGAGTAGAACTTCACCTCCACGCCGTAGAGCAACGTGTGATGGCTGGCAACGCCGGGGGCGAGCTTGTCCATAGCGTGCAGCATTTCAAGTATCCCCGAAAGATGCCGATACGGCAGCACGAAGCTCAAATCGCCCGGAACGGCGCTGGCGAGCGACGGCTCCGTGAGCCCGCGGGCAATGCGCTCGGCTGTGCTCCTGCGGCCGGATTCGAGGTCTCCGAGCCGCTGAACGATTACGCCCTCGGATAGCAGATTCGCCAGGCTCGCAACGTAGCGGCCGTAGGTGATCGGCTCGTGGAACGGCTCCGTGAAAGAGGTGGAGACAAGCAGAGCGAAGTTCGTGTTGGTGGTCTGTTTGCGAGCGTAGCTGTGGCCGTTTACGGTCGTAACACCGTCGTGCCGCTCGATCACGACCTCGCCATTCGGGCACACGCAGAACGAACGCACCCTGTCATCGAATGACTTGGAATAGTAGACCAGTTTGGGCTCATAGACGGCGTTTGTGAGGTCCTTCATGACAGCGGCGGGAATCTCTACGCGAACGCCGATATCTACGGGATTGGTCATTGTCGGAATCTCAAGCCTCTGCGCCTCGCGTGCCAGCCAGTCCGAACCAATACGACCCGGGGCCGCGATGACGTAATCCGCCTCGATTATCTCGCCCGATTCCGTCTTTACTCCGCGTGCCGCGCCGTCAGCCACCAGCAGCTCGCTTACGGGTGTATCCATCCTGACGTCTACCTTCTCGCGCAGGTGGTCTCGCATCCGCGTAAGCACTTGCGGGCAAATCTCCGTCCCCAGATGCCTCACTTCCGAATGCACCAGCCGCATTCCCGCGAGCTGTGCCTTGTGGGCTATCTCCGCGACCTCGTCCTGGTCGGCCCCGTAGACCTTGAGCGGCCCACTGTAGTCGAGCCACATGGTATCAATCTGCCGAAGAAGCTTGCGCACCTCCGCTTCGGGTATGACGCTTGTGAGCTGTCCTCCCACCTCAGGCGAAAGGGTGATCTTGCCGTCGGAAAACGCCCCGGCGCCGCCCCAGCCGCTCAGGATTCCCAGCTTGCGATTGCGCCTGTCGATATCCGGCCCGCTGTCGATGATACATACCCCGGCCTGGCCGTTGTTGGCTAGCTCCAGCGCCGCGAAGATTCCTGCAGGCCCGGCACCCACTATGACTACTTCGTATTTCATACGCTCTCCGGAAAACTCGGAACCACGGAATCTGGGAAGCACGGAATCCACGAATAGCTCTTTCCGCGGTTCCGTTAATTGGGCGTTCTTGTGATAGAGAAGCGTCTACCCGGCTTCCACTTTGGCCTTGATCGCCGCCAGCATGTTATCGACGTTCTCTTTCATCTTCTTCGCAATTAGGCCCTTGATGAGTGCGCCGATCAGCGGAACATCGTATTCTACCTCGATTTCCGAGTCAAAACGCGTCTTGCCGCCAAGGTCAGTGAACTTCCAGAAGCCCGAATACTTGGAGTAGTCTCCTTTGACGAGCGAGAACGTGCACGTGTGTGCAGCATCGTCCCACAAGTCCTCTTCCGTCCACTTTACGAACGTCTTGAACTCCTTGACGATCCCGACCCAGTCGCTTACGACCTTGCTTCCATCCTCGCTGCGTTCGACCACCTTGACGCTCTTGAGGTCCGGCATGAACTCCGGAAACGCCTCGATGTTCTTCGCCAGCGCATACACCTGCTCCAGCGGACCGTTGATCTCAACCGAACTCTGAACTATTGCCACAAGCGTTCCTTCTCCAATTCCATAATTCGTAACTAGTGAGCCAGTTGCAAAACGTTGGTTTTGTCATTCCAAACGGAGTGCTTTTCAGCGTGGAATGCAAAGCAGATTTCTCGACTCCGCTACGCTTCGCTCGAAATGACGAGTCCTGCGATTCCGATGCTTCGGGGCTCGCACTTGGCCCCGAAGCGGCTGCCACTACTGCATTCTTCTGATCAGCCCGACTACCTTGCCCACAATGTCAACCGAGCTGTAGTACATGGGTTCCATCGAGGAGTTTGCGGGCTGCAGTCGCACCCTGCCGTTCTCTTTGTAGAACCTCTTGACCGTGGCCTCCTCATCGACCATCGCCACGACCGTATCGCCGTTGTCGGCCGAATCCTGCCGCCGCACGATCACGTAGTCGCCCTCATGGATGCCGTCTTCGATCATGCTGTCGCCCTTGACTTGCAGCATGAACCCATCGCCGCCCGCGAGGAAGTCCTTCGGGACAGGGAACGTGTCCTCGATATCCTCAACCGCGAGCAGCGGCCGTCCGGCAGCTACGCGCCCAACGAGCGGCAGGCTCACGACCCGTTTGGGCGACGGCGCTGGCGGAACAGCGCTGTCGGCGCCTGTAACCACCCTTATCGCGCGCGTCAGCACGGCATCCCGCCGTATCAACCCTGCCTGTTCCAGCGACTTCAGGTGCGCATGCACGGTAGAACTCGAGCTCAGGCTAACCGCCTCGCCGATTTCGCGCACTGTAGGTGGATAGCCGTGCAGTTCCGTGTGCTGCACGATGTACTGCAGGATCTGCCTCTGTCTTTCGCTAAGCTCTTTTCCCATCACCGTTGCTCCGTCATTGTGAGAGTGTCACACGTCAAATATGGCCCGGGCGATCCACTCGCCGTTCGTATTTTCGACAGCCATTTGATGGTACGTAACTGCCTTTACCGCCGGCCCCAGCCACTCGATATCATCCGCCACGGGCCGTACGTCCACCCAACAGGTCAACCGGCCCATCGATATCTCCGTGATCTCGAAATCCAGCGGAAGCAAGCCGTCCCCGTCGAAGAGGACCAGGAGCGACGAGAGAAACCGTTCCAGCAGGTTTACGTCGTCGGTTCCTGCGACCGTGATCTCTTTCTGGGTAGTGGGCTCGTACTTCTCCAGGTCGGCAACGATCGTGAACATGCCGTAGGCAACGTTCTCGAAGGCTTCCGCCATCGTGTCGCCCCTACCGATAACGCCGAAATCAGCAGTGTGTTCGATTATCTCGAACCGATGTTCGTGCCTCATTTGTTTACCTTTCGACGATTACCGACTGGCTTCCTTCCTTTTTGCTTTGACTCCAAGAGTATATCTCCAAACATCCGTGCGGCGCAACCCG
This sequence comes from Armatimonadota bacterium, assembly GCA_052035525.1. Taxonomy (GTDB): domain Bacteria; phylum Armatimonadota; class UBA5829; order UBA5829; family UBA5829; genus DTKD01. Next base: position 11,837 of record JBPOHN010000096.1, on the reverse strand, counting down.
CGGGACGCCGGTGTCTGTGGGAGTGCCCGATCCTCGTTTCCGGCAGGGCTGCGACCGAGGCCAGCCCCTACGAGCTATCAGCAACCTCGTCACCCCAACCGTACCCATAGGTGCTGCGGCTCGAAATCAGTGCCCAGGCCGTTGACGCCCCGCGCAGTAGGAGTATAATGGAAGTGGAAAGGGCCACGGGATGCTTGACGATCACAGATACAGCATAGGTCGGCTCGTCGTTTACAGACACTCCGATCCAAAACTCCCCAGGCAAAGCTACGGACAGCACGGCTCGGACAAGACCATCGGCGAAATCCTTGAAGTCGACATGGTACCCAGCCCGACGCCACACTGGGTCTACACCATCTACAACGTCAGGAACGGTGAGATTGGCCGGGTAGACGAGGACTGCATCCTCTATGCCAGCGGCATGGGCAAGAAGCCCACTCGCCGTAATGCCGACCGCAAGGCCGAGGATAGAGCTCTTGCAGAGATGATTGCGCGCGCCTTATCTAACCCCGACCGTGGGAACCTGCTACGATCCACGCTGAAGGACATTCTTTACCGCGAGGAGATGGAGGCGAAGGCCCACTCGGAAGGGCCGAATCTGCCGATAGACGTTGGCGACTACATCCGTGTCAGAGGCGACTTGAGACCGGAGACAGACGTTCTGCACAATCACTATGCTAAGGTGCTCTCTGTCGCGGATTCCGACATCGCAGGCATCGAGAACCCTGTCGCCAGACCTGGCCAGCCGAGAATCTATGCGACCCGCAAGAAGTGTCACGTCGTGAGTTCTGAAGCTGTTGAGGCGGACATCTATGACGCGGAGGTCAAGCTGTTCTATACAGCCAACGGCCGCAGTATCATTCTCAACTGGCGGGCCGCCACCCTGCTCGCCGAAGCCTTTGGCGATCAGCCTCCGTACAATCTGGAGTACGAGTATCTCGCCGACCACATCTTCACGCGAGAGGAACTGAGGCCGAGGTCGCGCGCCGAACTAGCGCAATTGCTTGCCTCGCTCCTCTACGTCAAAGGCCGAATGGGATGGAGGGAATATCAGCGCCGCAACTCGCTCCTGGCCGGCATGCCCAAGAGCCACCTCATCGACAGCATTTTGCAGGCGTCGCGGTTCGATTCGAGGCGAAACCGCGCTATGACTGCCGAGGAAATCGTCCAACGCCGCCAAGAGGACTTCAGGCTCCGCAGAATCCTCAAGAGCTAGTGCTCCATCATCAGGGCACCGGGCTTGCCCTGAGTCCTTTCTGCTCTTCGTAGTAGCTCCTGGAGCTCATCACGCGCATGCCTCGTTCTCTAGCCCGAGCCAAAATGCCCTGCACGATCGTCATTTCGGGGTCTTCCCGGATCGCGCTCCAGTCGTGCGCGCAGAGGTTAAGCACCAGGTCCTTCTCCGCAGCCTCGTCCACCAAAGAGCACTGGTAGTCCATGAAGCCTTTGGTGTCTGACCAGCCGAATTCGCTTCGCCAGATGCAATCCTGCCAGCCGTGCACCGGCAGTTCCAGAATGTCAGCGAAGCCTTGAGGTTCATACCAGAACGGCTGCAGCGATAGCCCCGTCGGCTGCCAGTCCTTTTCGTTGCGGCCCCAGGTCCGCGTGAACCTGATGCCGCAATCGCGGGCCAGTTCCAGAATGTCCGGCCTGTCGCAGAGTCCTCGATAGTAGCACCACGGCCCGCAGAGGCCGATCACTTCCACGCCCAGTAGTCTCCGTGTTAGCTCCACGCTCCGCGAGATCTCTTCCCGAAGTGAGTCGAATGGGCCGCCGCGCCAGACCGTTATCTTGCCGTCGATGTCCTGGCAGACCGTCTTCAGCAGCGCGTGAGAGTAGGTGTGTGATTGGATATCGAAGAGATCGGGCCTCGCCGCTGCCGTCTTCAGCGCCTCCACGTTCTTTTCGAGCGTGGTGCCTGTGACGAAGAGAGTGCAGGGGGCCTCGAAGGACTGGTGCACTTTGGCAGCTTGGTCAAGAAACGCCCCGGTTACCTCCGGAGTGTCGTGCTCAACGTCGTAGCCCAATAGAAGTGTCGCCATTGCCTGTCCTCCGCTCACGACCCCTTGGCGTGGCCGGTCGACTTTCGCCGTATCAGCCGGAAATCGATCAAATCTCTATACGGCGTTGGCGACTCATCGTCGAGCAGGGAGATCAGCTTGCTTGCTGCCATCGAACCCAGCTTCACGAAGTCCAACTCGACGGTCGTAAGGAACTCCTGGTCTATTCCGGCAAGGTAATCATCGTTGCATCCGACGACGGACACATCCTCCGGCACGACGAGTCCCGCTTCCCTGAGAGCCGTGACCGCGCCGTAGGCCGTGGAATCGTCGCTTGCGCATACCCCGGTGAAGACAAGGCCTGAGTCCAGCGCGTCTTTTATCGCGTTATAGCCGCCTGCCATTGAGTCCTGGGCACGGACAACTATTGCCGAATCGGCGTCAATTCCAGCCTCGTAGCAGGCCTGCGTGAAGCCATGGATTCTGCCTGCGCCGTATGTCAATTCCTCAGGAGGAGCTATGCACAGCAGGCGCCTGTGTCCCAAACCGATCAGGTGCTGCGCGACGGCCTTGCCGATCCCCACGTTGTCGATGTCTACGCTGTACGCACGATCGAAGCCTGGCTCCCCAACTACCACGAACGTGGCTCCGAAGTCCTGCAGCCACGAGGCCACCGGCAGCTTGCGAGGAGCGTGCAGCACCAGCCCCTCTACCAATCCGGTGCCGACCAATTCCCGTATGCGGCCGATGTCGCAGTCCTTCTCCGCCGCAGTGAAAAGCTGTATCAGGTCCATACCGCGCTTTCGCGCTTGAATTGCGATGCCGACCTCTATCTGTGAGCGGATGTAGCTCTGAGGCGATCTGGGGTCCGAAGTAACCAGCAGGCCCAGCAGTCCCGTTCGGCCGGTGCGAAGTCCTTGTGCGATTGGGTTTGGAGTGAAGCCCAGTTCGATAGCAGCATTCGAGACTCTCTCGACCGTCTCTTTAGCGAATCCTCCGCGAGTCTTGCTCAGAATGTAGGACGCGGTAGTACGCGACACTCCGGCCCTCTCTGCTACATCGGAGAGGGTGACCTTCTTTGTTCTGCCTGCCATGTTCATGTTCCTGTTATACAATTGTCCGATGCCGGCCGAAAAAAAGCCTCCCAACGGGCTCAAACCCGGCAGGCACGCAAATTGTAACACAGGCAGGTACAGCGGTCAAACAGCGGTGGTGAAACTGGTATATATGCCAGGTCCGGCTGCTGTCCGCTAACGCTCCAATCCGTCAGCGTAGAAGCCGGGCACGCTGTCCGGGATGATCGCGGCGCCGCAGCACTTGGTGTAGAAGTCGGTCGGACCAGCACCCCCGATGATGCAGTAGCTGTAGCCCATCTCCAGCAGCGCTCGCAGGCTTACCATCAGGAGCACCTTCCCAATGCCCTTGCCCCGATACTCGTTCAACACCCCGGTCGGGCCGAAGTAGTCCCTGCAGGTGCATTCGTAGCAGGCGAAGCCGATGATCTTCTTCTCATGGGTTGCTACAAAGCACGATGGAGGATGATTGGCGAAGGCTGCCATCGCCTCGTCAGCCCACGCCTCGCTGAAGTTCTGCTGCACGAATCTCCGGAGCACGGAGCGCTCATACGCGCGAATCCGGCGAATGTTGATACCTTCCTCTTTGAGCTTCTTGATCTCGCCGTCATCCTCCGGGAGTTCGAGAAGTTTCACTAGCATGTCAGGCACTGGCGCCACCTCGGTTTGGCTGTATAGCAACCATTTTCGCCACACAGGCCGCGCCTACCTTCTCGGCTGTTCGGTTCCAGTTCTGCCAGCGGAAGGGGCAGGGCAAACCCATCGAGAGCGAACACCGAACCACGGAATCGATGAACCACGGAAGGCGGCGGAAGTCCTGCTGACGGAAGAACGAAATCGTGGTGGCCTCTCACAGCTACGGGGATTCCCTTCAGTGGTTCCTGCCCTTCCGTGATTTCCGTGTTGAATGGGGTTCTTGTACGAAGACCGATGCCTTGCCCTGGATTGACGTGTCTTACGATAGTGCCTCAGGTTGATGCAGGAACTTGTGCATACTCGATGGAAGTAATACCAGGCGTGGGGCCGACCGGCCTCCGTCTTGCAGCACAAACCGTTCAGGAGGAATCATGGCAACCAAGGTAGACAAAGATACTTGCACGGGCTGCGCCGCGTGCGTCGAAGCTTGCCCGGTTGAGGCAATCAAGATCGAGGACAACATAGCAGTGGTGGATGCCGACACTTGCATCGACTGTGCCGCTTGCAACGATGCTTGCCCCACCGAGGCGATCAAGACCGAATAGGTGTGGCGCCATTCGCGCAAACGATGTGAGCGGCTCAGGGCTTTCCCGGGCCGCTCTTTCCTTAGGTGAGGAGGCGAAGGAATATGGTACTTATCAAGGTCGTCTTGCTTATTGCAGCCGTCTCGGTCCTGGTGTCACCCGCGTCTGCTGAGACTCTGGCTGAACTCAAAGCCAGGATGGACAAGTTCGCCGAATCCTTCAACGGGACCCTTGGCTACAGCCTGCATTTCAAGGGCGAGCCGGAAGCGACTATCACACGTCTGCCTGACGAACCGTTTCCGACGGCTAGCACGATCAAGACCGCGATCATGTGCGAGGTAATGCATCAGATCGAGCAAGGGAAGATCAAGTGGAAGGACAAGCTGGAGGTGCAGCCCAGCGACGACCGACAGGGCGGCGGATTCGCCTTCTACTTCAAAGAGGGCACCAAGCTCACGATCGGCGAATGGGTGCACCTGATGATCACCGTCAGCGACAACACCGCCACCATGCTCCTCCGCGAGCACGTTGGACAGAAGAACGTGAACGATTGGCTCGCGGCTCACGGCTTCAAGGTGACCAAGCTCTTGAACGGGAAAAAGTGCGACGAACTCGGCTTGCGGCCACTTCAGCGTGTCTACGGCCTTGGCATGACCACGCCGAGTGAAATGATGCGCCTGCACGAGATGATCCACGATGGCAAGGCGGGTTCGCCCGCATCAACGGACCGTATGATCAGAATACTCGCGCATCAATACTGGGACAACAGGATAGGCAGCCAGGCCCCGCCGATGCGTTCGGCCAGCAAATCTGGCTGGATCGGCCGCAACTACTCGGATGTTGGGTTCGTTTCTTCGCCGAAGGGCGACTACGTGCTCGCCATCTACATCAAGGAATGCGCCGACGGCGAGAACGGCGCCGGAGCAATAAGGACATTGGCGCAGATGGTGTGGCGGCATTTCGATCCCGATGGCACGTGGTCGCCGCCAAGCGGGGCATCAGAACTGCTTCCCGGATAGACCTGCGGCGTATTTCCGCCCCTACATGGTCGGAAGCAGTCTATTCGCACGAGATCATCCACATGGCTGAGCTATGCTATACTGGTGCCAGCAAGGCAGCTGAGCCCGGGGTGAAAGGATTTTACTGGCGTGAGGCATATAGTGGCGAGTCTGTTGGCATTGTCCTGTCTGGCGACAAGCGCTGCGCTCGCAGCCGAACCGGTCGCGTTTCGTCCACCGTCGGTTCCGCTTGTGGCGCACGATCCTTACTTCAGCATATGGTCTCCGGCCGATAAGCTGACCGACGCCGATACGGTGCACTGGACGGGCAAACCGCACAGCCTGCGCAGCCTGATCCGCATCGACGGGGTGCACTACAGGCTTATGGGTACCCAGCCGGTCGAAACGCCGGTGCTGCCGCAGACGGGCTTGAAGGTCATGCCGACCAAAACAGCTTACTCGTTCGCCTGCTCGGAAGTCGAAGTCACGCTCACATTCCTGACACCGGCTCTTCCGGATGATCTCGATCTGCTGTCGCGTCCCGTGACTTACGTCACCTGGGACGTCAGATCGGCGGATGGCAAGAAGCACCAGATCGAGCTGTACTTCAGTGCTTCGTCCAACCTTGCCGTGAACACGCCGGACCAGTCGGTGGTCTGGGCGAATGAGAACGTGCCGGGGCTTCTGGTCACACGCGTTGGATCGGAGAGGCAGCCGGTTCTTTCAGCCAAGGGCGACGATCGGCGGATCGATTGGGGCTATCTCTACAGCGCAGCGCCCGCAGAGAAAGGCGTGCAGGTCGGTTTCGCGGCGAGTGACAAGGCCCTGCTGCAATTCATCAATGAAGGCCGCCTGCCCGTCGAGGATGACAATCGGGTGCCTCGACCGGTCTCCGATGAGGAGCCCGTGCTGGCGACTACGTTCGCCTTCAGCGTGGATGCCAACGGCAGGCAGTCCCGCCACGTGCTGCTCGCCTATGACGACATCTACTCCATCAACTACTTCGGCCGGAAGCTCCGGCCATACTGGCGACGTAACGATATGGACGCCCGTGGTCTGCTCTCTGCGGCCGCGTCGGACTATCGGTCGCTGGTCGAGCGCTGCAGGCGATTCGATGAGCAACTCATGGCCGACTTGAGCCAGGTCGGCGGCGAGAAGTACGCGCTGATGTGCGCGCTCCTCTTTCGGCAGTGCCTCGCCGGCAACAAGCTGGCAGCCGATTCGGCCGGCATGCCGATGCTGTTTCCAAAAGAGAACACGAGCAACGGCTGCATCGGGACGGTGGACGTTATGTTCCCCATGTCGCCGATGTTCCTTCTGCTGAGCCCAGGGCTCTCCCGCGCAATGCTGGCGCCGGTTCTCGACTACGCCCGGTCGCCGCGGTGGCCCTGGCCCTACTCCCCGCACGACCTGGGCTGCTATCCGAAGGCCACCGGCCAGGTGTATGGCGGCGGCGAGTCCACTGAGGAAGGGCAGATGCCGGTGGAGGAGAGCGGAGACATGATCATCATGGTAGCCGCTCTGGCCCGCGCCGAGGGGAACGGCGAATTCGCCAAGCGCTACTGGCCTCTGCTCTCGAAATGGGCGGACTACCTTAAGCAGTTCGGCATGGACCCTGCGCATCAGCTATGCACCGATGATTTCGCCGGTGCATTCGCGCACAACGTCAACCTGTCGGCCAAGGCGATCATCGCGCTTGGCGCATACGGTTGGATGGCCGAGCAAACAGGTCACGCCGATGAGGGCAGAGAGTACCTCGAACTAGCGAGGAGCTACGCAAAGCAGTGGGTGCAGATGGCCGATGATGGCGACCACACCAGGCTCGCCTTCGACCGGCCCGACACGTGGTCGCAGAAGTACAACCTGGTTTGGGACCGGATCCTCGGCCTCAGTCTGTTCCCGCCGGAAATCGCTCGTAGAGAAGCCGCTTACTACAGAAAGACTGCTAACGACTATGGCGTCCCACTCGACAGCCGCCACGTGTTCACTAAGCTGGATTGGAGCATCTGGGGCGCAAGCCTCAGCGACGACCGCGCGGGTTTTGAAGGTCTGATCGACTACGTCTATCGGTTCCTCAACGAAACACCGCAGCGCATTCCGGGCTGCGACCTCTACTTGACGGACAAGCCACAGGGATTGTCGATGTATGCTCGCCCCGTGGTGGGTGGAGCGTTTGTCAGAATGCTCATGGACCCGGGCATCTGGCGCAGATGGACGGCTAGGGGAGCGAAGGCCCCCGGACAGTGGGCCGCTTTCCCGACTCCGCCGAAGTACAAGGTCGTTGTGGCAACCGCCGAGACTGCCGCCGCCAGGTGGCGCTATACATTCGAGCAACCATCGGGCGACTGGTTCTCCGTGGGATTCGACGACTCCGGATGGTCCGAGAACCTTTCGGGGTTCGGCACGCCTCACACGCCCGGCGCCATCGTTGGCACTGTTTGGAACACTCCCGACATCTGGATCCGGCGAAACTTCGATCTGGCGGACACCGGGATGCGGAATCCTAAGCTGCGCATTCACTTCGATGAGGATGCCGAGATCTACATCAACGGCGTCCTCGCTCTTCAAACAAGCGGTTTTCTGAACGCATACGAAACTGTGATATGACGGATCAGGGATTGAAGGCGCTGAAGCCCGGCAGGAACACCTTCGCAATCCACTGCCACCAGACTACCGGCGGTCAGTACATCGACGTAGGCATCGTGGACGAGGAGTAGCCTCGGTTAGAGCAGGGCGTTGCCCAGCGCGGTAACGCCGGGCTGTCTGGCAAGATCATCGAGAAGCGACTGCTCCACGCCCTGAAGCATGTTGTTGGAGAAGATCGCGCGAGTGTCTGCGCCGGCACGTTCGATATCCAGCAGATGCTTCAGTCGCGCGCCCACCACTCTGATGTCGTTACCGGTCACCACAGCCAGCACCTTGCTGTCTGGCGCGACCTGCATCACGGAGTCCTTGAAGTAGACCATGTTCGATGACGCCAGCATAACCCGCACCAGTTGCTTGCCCTCCACTCTGCAGATCGGCCCCGCGTTGGTGGCGTGCAATCCGCAGCCTACGAACCTGGCATAGGACTGGCAAGTGGCGGTCTCACACGTGTTGCTGACTCGCGCCACGCAGAAGTCCTCCGGACGGATCGTCAATTCAGGAAACAGCGGATGCCCTTTGCGTGTGTAGACGTCCCCAGCCGCCGGCTTCACGGCGAAATGGGTGTGGAACAGGAAGCAGTTGCTGTATTGCACCTGGTCGTCTACGGCCCGGCTGTCCATCCATACCGGGATCATCGCCTCGATGTTGCAATTGCTCATCCTGACCGAGAACGCGCCCATGCTTCCCTCGGTGCACTTGTGCAGCACGCCAACGGCCAGCCCGAACACGAGCGAGTCCGATATCACGCACCCGTCGCTCTTCCCGAGCGCAAACCCGATACTCGACTTCGTGATCTCCGCGCACGCGCCGCCGAAAAACGACGGCCTGAACTGGATGTTGCGGAGCGTCACGGTGTCGAGGCTGTTCTGGATGTTCACTCCCACTGACAGCGGGTAACCCCACAGGCCATCGACTGTGATCTGAGCCACCTGACGGAGGATGGGATTGTCCCCGGTCATGTCCAGGATGTGGTAGGCGTTGATGGCCCCGATGTCCCGAACAGCTACCGATCTGCCTGATATCGGTCCGTCGCTCTCGATGCCGTGTGTACGCGGCACGCCGGGCACCTGCGTCTTGTGTCCGAATCCGCGAACCTGCAGCAGCGGAGGATACACTTTGATCTTTTCGCCTTTGTAGGGGACCTGATCGGGGTAGGAGAATGTGAGTCCTGCTATGCCCGAGTTGTGCGCCAGTGTGATCGCCGGGTGCTTGTCTTGTGCGATCAAGAGGCCGCCGGGGGGAAGCGTTACGGGCGCGGGAGGGTTCGCGTCCCTGTTTGCATCAGCGAGCGCAAGAAGATGCCCGTCCGAGGGGCCGGCGTGAAAGCCCTTGAGCGTCACGTTCGGCCTGATCAGAAGCGGCTTAGCCAGGAGATAGCCCTTAGGAGAGCCTGGAACGACCACCAATCCTCCGCCCGCAAGAAAGGCCTCGTCGATTGCCGTCTGAAAGGCGACAGAATCGTCAGTCTTTCCGTCGCCAACCGCGCCGAAGTCTCTGACGTTGTACTCTGCTCGTGGCTTTGCGGCCTCAGGCGCGGACGCCGCGGGTATTGCGCAGACCGTAGCGATCAAACAGGCAGCTACTAAGATGACGACATTCATAGCGGCTTTCGTTACCTTTCTACTTCCAAACCGGGTTCGACTGCGCACCTCAGGCTGCTCTTGCCCTTCTTGATTGGCTGTATCTGTCGAACAGAACAGCCGCCAGCAGAATCAGCCCGCGCGCGACGTACTGGTAGAACGTGTCAACATTCAGCAGGTTCATTGCGTTGGCGACGGTGCCCATTATCAGCACCCCCACCAGGGCACCCGTCATCGTTCCGACTCCTCCGGAGAGCGAGACACCCCCGAGTACGCACGCGGAGATAACATCGAGCGCGAAGCCCTCGGGTGGCTTCGGCTGGCCGCTCGTCATCTTAGAGGCCACGATCACGCCGGCGAAGCCCGCGACCAGCCCTTGCATCAGGAATATGCTGAATTGCGCCTTGAAAACGTTTATGCCGGCCAGCCTGACGGCTTCCCGATTGCCGCCGATAGCCAGGGTGTGACGCCCGAACGTAGTCTTGTTGAGCAATATCCCGAACACAACGAAGCAGGCGGCTGTGATCCATACCGGGGTCGGAACGCCCGCGACGGCCGAATTCCCCAGCACGAAGAAGCCTTCGTTGCCTACGGATACGGCTTCTCCTTTGCAGATCAGGTAGCCCATGCCCTTCGCAATCTGCATGGTCGCCAGCGTAGCGATGAGCGCATTGATCCTGAACCTGGCTATCACCACGCCATTGGCAGTGCCAACCAACCCGCCGGCCAGTATTCCGGACATCACGCCGAGCAGAACATTGCCTGTGGAGGCCACGACCGCCGCTGCCAGAACTCCCGACATCGACAGGATCGTTTCCACACTGAGGTCGAAGTGCCCTGATGCGAGGCAGAACAGCATCGTGCACGCTACCATTCCCACGGTCGCTACCGACACCGCGAGCGCCTTCATGTTGAACGGCGTAAAGAACTGCGGCACGAAGATGGAGACCCCGGCAAAAAGCACCAGGAACACGACCACCATGCCCGCGTTTGCCCACAAGTTCGCCAGCGCGCCAGCGAGCAGGCCGCGGATACCTCTGGGCTGTTTGCGTTCCACAGCGTCCATCATAGCTAGAGCAGCCCCTGCTCCTTCATGATCTTGCTGTAGGTCTGTCTGGTGATCAATATGCCGCTCGTCAGCGTCCTCATCGGCGGCTTGGTCCCGTATTTGATCCACTTGTAGAGGTGCTCGGTTGTCTCATAACCGTGACGCTTGGGGCTGATGAGCACGGTGGCATAGAACCCTGTCGGCTTGGGCTTTCGGAACTCGACTAGGCAGCTGCTCCCGCCGATTCCCACTCCGATGACATTGGAAGCGGGGATGTTGACTTGTTCCATCGCCCTTACAGCGCCAAGGACGCCCTCATCGTTCATGGAGAAGACCAGCCACTTCTTGACCTCGGGGTGCTGGGTCAGGATGATGTTTCCTGCATCGTTTGCGCCCGGAATGTCCGTGGTCTTCTCAGCGCTCTTGTATATCTTGTTCCGAGGGAATCCGGCAGCTACGAGGGCCTCTATCGCCCCCTCCGTGCGCTCGCGAGCCGTGTCGAGTTCGTCATATGTGATTCCGCACGCGGCGGTTTCTTTGATGTCCCAGCCGCGTTTCTTGAACTCATCATAGAGCGCTCTGCCCACCATCCTGCCGATCTCCCTTGCGGAGATGCCCATATAGGGAACATCCTTCATCGGTTTGCCGTCGGCGCCAATGAACTCATCGTCAACGCTGAACACCTTCAGGTTATTTGCCTTGGCCCTGGCTACGATGCTGGGGCCAAGCTTCACGTTCGGAGTGCAGATCACGAAACCCTGGGCTCCCTGGGCGGCCAGGTTGTCGATAGCGCTCAGGACCTTCTCACCATCCGGAGTGCCGATCGTCTTCAGCTCGAAACCATACTTGTCCGCGCACTGCCTGGCGAATTTCCACTCGTTGCGGAACCAGACTTCCTCCGGCATCTTTACGAGGAATCCTATCTTGATGTCGCTGCCGGGAGTATTCGCTGATTGCTTCTGTCCGCAGCCCGGGATGAGGAGAATTGCTATCAGCGCCAGTACGATGAAGTGGGGCCTGTGAATCGATTTCATGGTCCGAACCCGCCTTTGTGGTCTTCGTGATGGCTACATTATGAGCAGGACAGTGGAGGTTGTCAACGCCGCTTGCGCCGATGTGTGACTTGGCAATGTGCATAAGCCCAGCCGGGTGCATCCCAAAGTAATGGTAGAGCGATTTTTTGGGTGAGCAGGCATGATTTCGGGTGGCCGATGTCGAATTCCTTATTAGCGAATGCTGATGAGGTGAACGATGTCCAAGAAGCCCGAGAGC
>JBPOHN010000076.1:0-6490 GCA_052035525.1 Armatimonadota bacterium | reverse complement strand
TCGGGGATGCGCTGGTCTCAAGAAGGCGCAGAGGCTATGCTTAGCCTGCGCGCATCGCTGCTGACCAATCCTAATATTGACCTTGCACCATACGCAGGTCCTTACCTTCAATGAGGGATGCACCCAGAGCACGCCACAGCGATTGACAAACCCGGCCGTTTCGCAGTATACTGCGTTATAGCACCCAGCAGTGTCGCTCGGATGCCTTGCGATGATGCAAGACCTGCGGTCAGAGAATGATCGCCACTAACGTTCGCGCAGGTATCTGCGAAGTCGGAGAGCCCATGCGATGCGACCGTGGGTGTCGCAATGGTTCCACGTTCGGAACACGATGGTGCACGCTTCCTGCAAACCGTGCACATGCAAGAGTTGCGCAATGTAGCGTCTACATGAGCAACACCCCGCGCTCCCCAATGTAAGCAGACCAGTGCCTGTGCGACCTGCCGGTTCGGAGGACGACCGCACAGATGGCTACTGACAAAGCTAACCAACATGAAGCTGAGCCGATCGATTCCGCCTCGATTGAAGCGATTGTGGCTTCGCACGGCGGCGGGCGATCTTCACTCATTGCCGTTCTTGGCGACATACAAGCGCAGTACAGGTACCTTCCCGAGGATGCCCTTCGGATCGTGGCGAAGACTATCGGCATTCCGCTAGTGGAGGTATATGCCGCCGCCACCTTCTACCACTCATTCAGCCTGAAACCCAAGGGCAAGCACATCGTGCAATGCTGCCTTGGCACCGCGTGCCACGTTCGCGGCGGAGCCGGCATCGCGGAGGAACTTGAGCAGAAGCTGGGGATCTCCAAGGGCGAGACAACACCCGATGGGGAGTTCAGCCTTGAGGCCGTCAACTGTCTCGGCGCCTGCGCCCTCGGGCCTGTTGTAGTGGTGGATGGTCGATACTACTCCAAGGTCAAGAAGTCCCAGTTGACCCAGATTCTGGAGGAGTCTCGCAACGGCGCAAGACAGGGCGATCCTCTGGCGGACGCGCGAATCTTTGCCTTGCAGGTCAGTTGTCCGCACTGCGAGAGCAGTCTTATGGATGAAGACCACCTCTTGCACGGCAAGCCCAGCATTCGACTGAACGCCTTCTCGAATGCGAGACAAGGATGGGTGCGACTATCGGGCCTCTACGGCATCAACGGAGCCGAGATGCAGCATTCCGTGCCCGCTGACACCATAGTGGACTTTTACTGCCCCCACTGCAGCGAGGCTTTAGCTGGGGACGATATTTGCCTCGAATGCGAGGCCCCTATGGTCCGAATGAGCGTCCCCGGCGGCGCATTGCTGATCTGTTCGAGCTACGGATGTAAGGGACATTCGCTGGACGTATGCCCGCCGGGCGAAGAGACTGCAGGCGCTGTCAACACGAAAACCATCAGAAAGGTGCCGGGCGGACGTGGCTAGACTTAGATCAACTAATGACCTCGATTCACTTCGGACACGCTTGGCTGCCGGTTGGGACCCGGCTCTGCCGGTCATCGTAATACCTGCCGGCACCTGTGGGCAGACCAGCGGCGCCAACGACCTGGTCCGTGTCGCAAAGCGCGAGCTTCTCGCGCAGGGCTTGACGCAACATGTCGGCCTTCGCGTTACCGGCTGCCATGGGTTCTGCGAGATGGAGCCGTCCGTGCTTATCGAACCACGCGGCACGTTCTATCCCAAGGTCTCGATGGCGGATATGGCACGCATAGTTGAAGCTACGGCCAAAGGAGAAGTCATCGAAGAACTGCTCTTCCTGGACCCTGAGAGCGGCCAGCGCATCGAGAAGCAGTGTGACGTGCCGTTCTTCCGCGGTCAACTTCGCCTATTGCTCTCCAGGAGTGAGAAAGTCGATCCCATCAGGATCAACGACTACATAGCCAGCGGTGGCTATTCCGCCATGGCGAAGGTGCTTTCGGGCGGCAGCCCGGAGAGCGTCATCGCCCAGGTCAAGCGATCCGGACTGCGCGGCCGGGGCGGAGCAGGCTTCCCCACTGGTGTGAAGTGGGAGATGCTTGCCAAGCAGCCGGGCGGCGCGGGCAAGGTGATTGTGTGCAACGCGGACGAAGGCGACCCCGGCGCCTATATGGACCGCAGTCTGCTCGAAGGCAATCCCCACAGCATTATCGAGGGCATGGTGATCGGGGGCTTTGCCACCGACGCGACTGAAGGCGTCGTCTATGTGCGAGGCGAGTATCCCCTTGCGATTAGAAACCTTGGTGTGGCCTTGCGGCAAGCGCGCGAATTGGGATTGCTCGGCGAGAACATCCTCGGCACGGGCTACTCCCTGGATATCAGAATGGTCAAGGGAGCCGGCGCGTTCGTCTGCGGCGAAGAAACAGCCCTGATGAGGTCTATCGAGGGCAAGGTCGGCGAGCCGCGCCAGCGACCGCCTTTTCCCGTTCAGCGGGGTATTGATGGCAGGCCGACTTCCATCAACAATGTTGAGACCTGGGCGAACATTTCGGTGGTGTTTGACCTGGGGGCCGAGGAGTTTGCCAGGATAGGCACCTCCGGCAGTTCCGGCACCAAGATATTCAGCCTTGTTGGCAAGATCAAGAATACTGGTCTGGTGGAAGTGCCCATGGGCACAACCTTCAACAAGATCATCTACGACATCGGCGGCGGACCCTCCGAGAACGCGAGGATCAAAGCCGTCCAGACCGGCGGGCCGTCAGGCGGCTGCATCCCGGCATCCAGCTTCAATCTGAACATCGACTATGACACGCTGGCCAAAGCAGGATCGATTATGGGATCCGGCGGCATGATCGTGATGGACGAAAGCACCTGCATGGTCGATGTAGCCAAGTACTTCACGAATTTCCTGAAGGGCGAGTCATGTGGCAAGTGCCTGACGTGCCGGAAGGGCATCCAGCGAATGCACGAGATCCTCGAGGACGTCACTACGGGCAAAGCGTCCATGGAAGACCTGGATCTGCTTGAGGAGCTTGCCCTGGTGGTCAAGGACACGACCATGTGCGGTTTGGGGCAGACCTCTGCGAACCCCATCCTCAGCACGCTGCGTCATTTCCGTCAGGAATACGAGCGCCACATCCTCAACAAGAGGTGCGATGCGTTTGTCTGCAAGGATTTGGTCGGCGCGCCATGTCAGTCGGCGTGTCCAGTGGGTACGCAGGTCTGGCGGTATGTGGCTCTTCTCGGGCGCGGTGAATACGAGGACGCGTATCGAGTCATCCGCGAGGCCAACCCCTTGCCCTCAGTCTGCGGACGGGTTTGTCATCACCCTTGCGAGGACAGGTGTCGTGCCGGGCAAGCCGGTCAGGAAGCCGTGGCCGTGAGGGCGCTCAAGCGCTTCGTGACGGACCAGGTGGGCCCGGAGGTGTTCAAACCTCAGGACGTCGCGGATCCGGCTCTGGCGGACCGTAAGGTGGCAGTGGTGGGCGGTGGCCCCGCCGGACTGACCGCAGCGCACTACCTGTCGCTCCACGGTTGCAATGTCGCTCTGTTTGAGGCTGAGGCGGAACCGGGTGGGCTGCTGCTGGCCGCTATACCGGAGTTCCGCTTGCCGCGAGACGTCGTGAGGCGCGACATCGCCTCGCTTCTTGGCAATGGCGTCACGGTGAAGTGCAACTCATCTCTGGGCCGCGACTTCACAGTGGACGACCTGTTTGCCCAAGGCTTTGACGCGGTGTTCCTAGCCATAGGCGCTCATAAAGATCGCACGCTCGGCCTTGAAGGCGAGGATGTTGACGGGGTCTACCCGGCCCTGGAATTCCTCAAGAGCTTCAATCTTCATGGAAAGAGCCTGGCAAGAGGGCGGGTCGGTATCATTGGCGGCGGCAACTGCGCCGTGGATGCGGCCAGAATAGCCGTCAGGCAAGAGGGCGTTGAGAGCGTCACCATCATCTACCGCCGCACTCGCCAGGAGATGCCCGCGTTCGAGGAAGAGATCGACGCTGCGATAGAAGAAGGCGTGCTGCTCGAGACGCTGGTATCACCGGTCAGGATAGAGAAGCAGGCTCACGGCAAGCGTGCACCACTTGATGAAGAGGTGGAAGCCGCTGTCGAGGAGGGCGTTGCCATCCAGGCCCTCTCATCTCCCGTAAAGATTCATTCCAGCGAAGGCCAGCTGACCGGCATCGAGTGTGTCAGAAACGAACTAGGAGACGTCGATTCCAGCGGCAGGCGCAGACCGGTCCCCTTGCCTGGCAGCGAATATGTGATCCCGCTCGATACACTGATCGTTGCCATCGGCGAGGAGACTGACGCAGATTGCCTGTCCGGCAGCGGGGTCTCGTGCGGCAAGTCGGGCACTGTGGATGCGGACGATGAGACCATGTGCACGCCTAAGGACGGCGTGTTCGTGGGCGGAGACGCTATGCGCGGACCGAACACGGTGATCGATGCTATTGCAGATGGCAAGAATGCAGCCTACGCGATCCTGCGCTACCTCAAAGGCGAGGCAGAAGGGCAGGGGCAAGAGTCTGCACTTCCTTGCGTATACGTGGAACCGGTGGCGGCTACCGAAGACGAAGAGATACCGAGGGCCCGTCCTGCGGAGATACCCGTGGAAGCCAGGCGGCACAGCTTCCAGGAAGTGGAGCAGACACTAGACGAGGAAGCTGCCAAGCGCGAGGCTTGCAGGTGCCTGCGGTGCGATCTCGAGTTTACATCTGCCCGGAAGTGCGCAGCCTGCAGCCCCTCTGAAGTGGAGCAAGAAGTGCTATGATCGACCTTACTATCAACGGAGTGCCGGTTTCGGTGGAAGAGGGATCAACGCTCCTGGAGGCGGCGCAGTTCCTCGGTTTTCCCATACCTACTCTATGTCACTATGAAGGGCTGACCCCGTATGGTGCCTGCCGCCTATGTGTTGTGGAGATCGGCGAGGCTCCCAGAAGCAAACTGGTCACGTCGTGTACCTATCCTGCTGAGCAGGGCCTGAAGGTCCGAACAGCTTCTTCGCGCGTGGTTCGCGCACGGAAAATGGTGATTGAGCTTCTTCTGGCGAGTTGTCCGCAGTCCAAGGAGATTCAGGACCTCGCCTCCGCATACGACGTTCGCCAGCAGCGGTTCAGGCAGGAATACGAGAATTGCATAATGTGCGGGCGCTGCGTGCGGATGTGCAAGGAACAGATGATGGCCAATGCTATTGGTTTCCGTGGGCGCGGAGAGACCCGTACCATTGGCACCCCATTCGACATAACTTCCGATGTCTGTCGGCAGTGCGGCGGGTGTATCTACGTCTGCCCTGCATGCCAGCTCAGGTGTACTTACACGGAACCAGACAAAGCTATCTGCGGCGGCTGCGCGAACCTGAGCGTGCCGTGCGTTGAGAAAGACCATTTCGACGATATGATGTGCTACATGAAGCCATGTGTGGCGTGTGAGATCCGGAAAGAATCCGGAGAGGAGTGAGACGGCGATGTCATTGACATTCTCAAGAGTGAACGCTTCAGCGGCAACCTTGACCAAGAACAGAACAGAGAACTCCGTCGTGCCAAGCTCAGGCATGTGTGTCACTTGTGTGGACGGCTGCATAGGCATGTGCGAGATCGGTAAGTCGGCTTACCGTGGTCACGAAGTCATCTATCCGCAGCCCTTCGGCGTTGTGACCACTGCCGGAGAGAAAACATACCCGGTCGACTACTCTCACTTCAATGTGATGGGTACGGTAGTCGGAGCCCACGGCATCGAGGCCGACAGCGACAAGGCCATATTCCCTTCGGTCAACCTGGAAGTCCGCATCGGTCACGACAAAGGCTTGAAGTTCAGGCTGCCCTGGCTGATTTCGGGCATCGGGTCAACCGATGTTGCCAAGAACAACTGGGAAGGCCTTGCCATTGGCTCAGCTCTTGCCGGTACGGCGTTGACTATCGGCGAGAACGTGGTTGGAATGGACGAAGGATCCGTCATAGTGGACGGCAAGGTGACGGATACGGAGGACCTGAAGCGCAGGGTTAGGCTCTACAAGGATCATCAGCGCGATGGTTATGGCGCGATAATCGTGCAGGCCAATGTGGAAGACACACTCCTTGGCACACAGGAATACGCTATCCAGAAGCTGGGCGTGAAGTGTGTTGAGTTGAAGTGGGGCCAAGGCGCGAAGGATATTGGCGGCGAGGTCAAGATTCGGGACCTCAAGAAGGCGCAGTTGCTCTACAGCCGCGGCTATGTCGTCCTGCCGAACCCGTTGGACCCGCATGTCATCAAAGCCTTCGAGGACGGTGCGTTCAAGGAGTTCGAACGGCACTCCAGGGTCGGAATGGTCACCGAGGAGTCATTCGCCCAGCGAGTGGAACAGCTCCGCAAGGCAGGAGCGAAGTACGTGTTCCTGAAGACGGGCGCGTATCGTCCGGCTGACCTCGCCCGCGCGTTTGCGTTCAGCTCGAAATATGGGATCGATCTGTTGACTATTGACGGCGCAGGCGGCGGCACGGGTATGAGCCCCTGGCGCATGATGAACGAGTGGGGCGTTCCGCCGGTTTATCTCCATTCTCTTGCCTACCAATATGCCTGCAGACTGCGCGATAGCGGAAAACCCGTGC
>JBPOHN010000055.1:0-2726 GCA_052035525.1 Armatimonadota bacterium | reverse complement strand
ATGTGGCAGACCCACGGAGACTTGATTGCCGAAGCCCAAGATTGGCCGGAAGCTCAGCGGTTTGCTGAACGCTCAAAACTTCTCCTGCCACCACCTGTTTTACAGGCCGAACAAGCGAAGAAAGAAGAGTCTCCTGAAGTCGCTATGGTCAAAATGCAGGCCGAGCAGGCGATTGGCGAAAAGGATCAAGCGATCAACGCAGCGGCTGACGAGATCGAGCGTCTGCGGATCGAGAACGACAAGCTGAAGGCGCAGCATGAATTGAAGGCAGCGGAGATCAAGGTCAAGGCGTTTGAGGCCGAGACTGACCGGATGGTGGCTGAAGCGAATGCAGCAAACGCACAGGCGACCACCGAGATTGCGGCTTTCACGGCGGCGAACCCAGTGCAGGCTGAAGGATCGGAAGGGTCGGAGCGGGAAGCGCCTGAGATGGACATTGGCGCGATCCTCCAGACTGTTGCCGACATGCAGAACCCTGCCACCAGTGAGGCTGGAGTCCAGATGGCGCAGGCGAGCGCACAGATGGTCGAGACAAATGCACAGATCGCCAATCAACTGTCCGAAGTCGCCGCGCTGCTGGCGCAGGCGATAACACAACCAAAGCACAAGACAGGTAGGGCAGTTCGCCAGCCTGACGGAAGCTACGTCATGGAGTCCGTCGAGGAGGTAGCAAATGTCAACTGATTCATTTGTGCGGGTTCCCGGTATTGACGAAACCGGGTCGGTTCATGTAGATAACGCGCTGGTCACAACTTCTGCCGGCCTGGTTCAGAGGCAGCGAACGGAAGTCTATTCCGGTGAGACTCTGCCGGTGTCTGGGCCGCTAACAGACACGCAACTCCGCGCCACTCCGGTCAAAGTATATTCTCGCCCAATCGAGTACGAAATTCAGCATGAGGGGTCTCTGAATGGAAGCCAAGCGAGGTTGTACCACATCCTAGGAAGCAGATCGCAGGGTTGGAACTCGACCTCCGTCCTCGGAGATGCCTGCGACTATCTGAACACCACGCAGGACTTGATGAACACCCCGACTGCCGGGCAGACGCTCTATCTGGTTAGTACCAGCGCGAGTGATGCTGCGGCAGGCGTAGGTGCTCGGACAGTAAGGACGGTGTATCTCGACACCAACGGGTTGCAGCAGGTCAGGACGGATACCCTCAATGGCACCACGCCCGTCAGCATCGGCACCGGCTACACGTTCATCCAGTGGATGGAGGTCGCCTCCGTAGGCACTAATGAGGTTGCCGTTGGTGCTCTGTCGATCACCAGCACCAACGGCGCGGCCACGGTTGCAACCACCTTTGAACGGGTATCAGCTAGCAGGAACCGCAGCCTGTCTGGGCGGTATAAGGTGCCGTCCAACTCACACGCACACCTTGTGCATTGGGACTCGGCAGCGATCAGCAACACGATGGATACCCGCATCCGGGCAACGGTGTTCGCTGATGATGGCACCCTGAGTACTGTCTATCACTTTCTGGATAGGGTGTGGCTGGCGTCTGGTCAGAACGCAACCCAGTCTCTTGAGTATCGTGAGATACCCGCGAACGCTGTAGTCAAGATTTCAGCGATCCCCGGCGCGGCAGCGGCAGGCAACAAGTTGGACGCGTCGTTTTCGATTATCGTAATGGCGAACTAAGTGCTCCTAGACTACTTCTGGTGGCGCAACCCCATCCCGTCCGGTGGAGCACCGGAAAAAGAAAAGCATCTTCCTTACAAAAACCATCCGTGGATTGACGGCCCGATCAGGCGATACATCGAAGAAGTCGAACCAGAGATTGTCGAAGCCGTAATCGAAGTCGTTGCCAAGACTGTCGAAAAACGGACAGTACAGAACAAGGATGTTGAAGCGGCACAAGCGGAGAAAGCGTTACGGGAAAGGCTTGCTTCTCAGCATCAAGCATGGAAAGAAATGTACGCACAACTGATCCGGCTGGAATACGAACGGCGGGAACAGGAGTACGAAGATGCACAAATCGCAATGTTGCTTTTTGATTTGTAACACCACTCACACGAGGAAACCAAAATGTCCGAAGAAGCCGTAGTCGAAGCCCCCGTTGCACCCGTTGCCGCCGTAGTCCCTGCCACCGCCGAGACTCCAGAAACTGCGCCTGTCGTCGAAACGCCTCCTGCACCGCCTACAGCGGAAGAACTCCAAAAGAAGTTCGACCGTGATGCGGCCATGCAGCGTCGCCGGTACGAGAAAGACATCCAAGCTGAACGCGAGCAGCGTATCCGGCTTGAGGAACGGCTTGCCAAGGCAGAACCGGCGCGTCCCACAGACCCCGGAATGCCGACTATTGACAAGTTCGACAATTTCGATGATTATGTACCCGCGAAGGCGGAATACATCGCATCGCAAACTCTCTCGAAACACGAGCAGAGGCAAGCAGCAGAAAAAGCGCAGGCGGCGCAGCAACAAACCGTCGAAGGCTGGAACAAGCGGGTAGCCGCCGCCGACATACCGGACTTCCACGATGTTGTGGCAGCGTCCGATGTGCCGATGACTCAAGTCATGCAGCAAGCGATCATGGAAAGCGACCTCGGTCCGAAGTTGGCGTATCACCTAGCCACCAACCCGGAAGAAGCTGAAAAGATCGCACGAATGACGCCCATAGGGGCGGTACGCGCACTCACGCTCATTGAGGAAGGCTTGAAGAAGCCTGTAGCAGTATCAAAATCTACGCCACCCATCACTCCGGTAGGCTCGAAAGCTACGTCGATCA
>JBPOHN010000108.1:0-5887 GCA_052035525.1 Armatimonadota bacterium | reverse complement strand
GGCTGCGAAGTCGGGCATGAGCCGGGAAGAAGCGTCGGAAGCATGGACCGAGATCCGCGAGATGAGGGCCAGAAACGTGTCGTCCGGCGCGCCGGACGTGTCGATGCGCACCCTGAGGCGGTGGGCGGCGGCCTACCGGGATGAGGGGCTTGAAGGGCTGTACAGGAAAGAGAGGTCCGATACCGGATCCGCAAGGGCCCTAAGGTCCAATGTGCTTCAGCGTGCCATAGAGCTCAAGGAGGAGTTGCCTGGGCGCAGCGTCAGGCAGATCATCGACATCATGACGGCCGAAGGAACCATAGAGCCGGGTGAAGTTGCCAGATCCACGCTCGGCCGCCATCTGAAAGAAGCCGGGATGATGGATATCCCCAAGCGGACGCCGAAGGGAACCAGCAGGTTCGTCAAGGCACGGCCTAACCAGCTATGGCAGGGCGACATCAAGTACGGGCCGTACGTGCCGGATGCGTCGGGCAAGCCCAGGCGGACCTATCTATTCGCCTTCATCGACGATTGTTCAAGGCTGATTCCACATGCAGAGTTCTACTTCGACCAAAAGGGCCACAGCCTGGAAAGCTGCATGAGGAAGGGGATGGTGAAACGCGGCGTACCGGAGGCGGTCTTCGTAGATAACGGGAAGGTGTTCGTGTCGCACGTATTTCGCGTAGCATGCGCTACGCTGGGCGTTCGACACCTGACGGCTGCCCCCTACAGTCCCCAAAGTAAAGGTTATGCATAGCTGGCTATTATGCGAAGTTGACATACAAACTGCCGCAAGGATCGCAATTCGGGTCTGGAATACTTTTCATAACATCCCACAACCTAAACGTAGGCCATTCGGCCAAGACAAGGGGAGGGATGGAGGTATGCAGTCCAAAGCGATCACTGTTGGGGATCTTGTAAGCGCCACGAGGCAGGAACTCATCCGGGTCGGGTACACTGAGTCGTCGAGACTGGAGATCGAAAGAGTCTGGAACCAACTGGAGGGTTATGTCCGCACAAGACGCATCGAACATTTTTCATGGGACGTTGCGCGAGAATTCCTCGAGCATAGGTATCAGATCGACATCGATACGGCCCTGCCGCTGTCCGCAAGCAATGAGGATCGTTTGCGGGCTATCAATCTGCTGCTCGACTTTCAAAATCGCCAAGCCGTGTCCATCCGTCGGAAGCGGAAGCACTATCGTTTCGCTCAGCAGTTTCAGCAACCTTTCGATGCTTTTATGCGCCATCGTCACGAGTTGGGGTTGTCTCACCGGACCTTGGAATCGGATATCATCTATCTGGAGCGGTTCTCGGCTTATCTGGACGATCGCGGCGTTCGTCGGCTTCTTGACGCCGATAACGAGCTTGTCATCGACTTCTTGCGCTTCTGCGCCGCTACGTACAGCAAAGCAACTCTCTACTGCACGAGTTGCTTGCTTCGGGTGTTGCTCCGTTTCCTGTATGAGGAAGGGTTGACTGCGGGCAATCTGGCGTTAGCGATCCCGAAAATGCGGTACGACAAGCAGGCCAAAGTCCCTTCATTCTACTCACCGGAAGAGATCCACCGGCTGTTGGAAGCCGTCGACCGGGGGAATCCCAGAGGAAAGCGCGATTATGCCATCTTGACAATCGCAAGCCGGCTGGGTTTGCGCGCCGGCGACATTTGCGCGTTGACCTTCGGAAGTCTCCGATGGGACACGAACACAATCGAGTTGCAGCAGCAAAAGACCGATTCGCCGGCAGTTCTTCCACTGTTGAATGAAGTTGGCGAATCGGTGATCGACTATCTTAAGTACGGACGCCCGCATTCCGAAACAGATGTCGTCTTTTTGCGTCTGCATGCCCCGATTGGCCCGCTGACGGCTCCCACCCTGCACAGTATCGTAACCCATTATATGAACAAGGCCGGTATCGGCGTGCCTGGGGGCAGAAAGCATGGTCCCCATGCATTACGTCATAGTCTGGCCAGCGCCATGCTCCGACAGCATACGCCTCTTCCCGTCATTGCAGACGTTCTTGGGCATTCCGACACGTCCACCGCATTGACTTACCTAAAGATCGACACTTTACAGTTGCGGACACGAGCGCTCGAAGTGCCTCCTCTACAGACCATTTGGATCGGGGGTGAGTTCGCGTGAAACCATACGCGGGGGTGTTTGCCGACCAAATCGCCGATTTCATTGCTGTGAAACAGGCGTTGGGATTCAAGTATGTGGCCGAGGCCGATGAGTTGTCGCGGTTTTCTCAGTTCACCGTCGAGCTTGGGGTCCGCGAGCCGATTCTGACTCGGGATGTTGTACAGGCGTGGAACGTGCAACGTCCCGATGAAGGGGTGCGCAACAACAGGCGCCGGGTATCCATGTTGCGGCAGTTTGCTCTTCATCTCAATACTCTGGGCCATGACGCGTACGTGGCACCTGCCGAGCGATTTCCCCTATACCCTCAGTTTGTACCCTACATTTTTACAGAGGATGAGATTGCCCGGATTTTCAGGTGCAGCGACAACCTGTATCCGAATCGGCGTTCGGTTATGCATTACGTGATGCCGGTGCTTGTTCGGTTGCTTTACAGTTGTGGACTGCGCATCTCCGAGGCTGTGTCGCTACTGAATCGGGACGTAGATTTGCACGATGGACTGCTGCAGATCAGAGGCAGCAAGTTCGGCAAGGACCGACAGGTGCCGATGTCGCCTTCCATGCTAGAGACTTGCAGAACATATTCTCGGGTGGTTCATCGACGATCGTCCGGCGACGACTATTATTTCAAAAAGGCAACCGGCAAACCAATCACCGCGGACAACGCGTATCGACGCTTTCGCGAAGTCCTTTGGGACGCCGGCATATCGCACGGCGGAAAGGGCTCCGGTCCCCGGTTGCACGATCTGCGACACACCTTTGCCGTGCACTCGCTAAAACAGGCTGCGGAACGACAGGTCGACGTATATGTTGCGTTGCCGATTCTGTCTACATTCCTGGGTCATTCCTCGGTAACGGCCACCGAGCAGTACTTACGGCTCACGCCGGACGTCTTCCCCGACATTGCCGCTGCGATGGAAGAGGTCTTCACAGGCGTAGCGCCGGAGGCGATGTGGGAATGAGCCCGACGGATTTTGCGTACCACCTCACTGGATACTTGGCAAAACACCTGCCCAGCCAGGCCGGATTGAGCGCCAACACCATTAAGTCGTATCGTGACACTTTCATCTTGTTCATGCGCTATTGTGTGCAAACCCGAAATCTGAAGACGGAAAAGATCACCCTCGACGCCATCACAAAAGAGCTGATTGAAGACTTCTTGGCCTGGCTCGAAACCGACCGCGGTTGCTCGAGATCCACACGGAATCAGCGGCTAGCAGCGATCCGGGGCTTCTATCGGTATCTTCAAACGGAAGCGCCCGAACACATGCACCGTTCACAACAAATCGCGGCAATCCCGATGAAAAAGGTCCCCCAGCCCTCGGTGCAGTACCTGACTTTGGATGGGATTCGGGTGATTTTGGGCGAACCAGATACTCGGACAGCAGCCGGACGGCGGGATCTGGTGCTGCTGACCCTTCTGTACGATACGGGGGCAAGAGTTCAAGAGCTCGCCGATGTGGCCGTAGGAGATGTTCGCCTCGCCGCTCCGGCCACGGTTACGTTAACGGGCAAGGGGAACAGGCGGCGAGTCGTGCCGCTGATGACGCAAACCGCGAAGCTGATCGGCCAATACTTGGCTGACAACGAACTAACACACCATACTTATCGGCAACGGCCACTGTTCCAGAACCGATCCTGTGCGGCGTTAACCCGAGCCGGCATCACGTACATCCTCAGGAAATACTCATCCAGAGCCCATGCGCGCCACCCGGAGTTGGTTCCCAAAGGTATCTCGCCCCACTGTCTCCGCCACAGCAAGGCGATGCATCTGCTACAGGCAGGCGTGAATCTCGTCTACATTCGTGATGTGCTCGGGCACGTCAGCGTCAAAACAACGGAAGTCTACGCCAGGGCCGATAGCCGGATCAAACGGCAGGCCTTGGAACAAGCCTATGAGCCCGTCACCGCATCGCAAATGCCGGTATGGCAACAGAATGCCGATCTCATCAAGTGGCTAAAAAGCCTCGGGTAGCGTGACAATCGGCCGGCCGTTATGTGAAGCAGTTGCGGCATAGAAGTATGGCGTTGTGCTGCTCCGTGCCGCAACTTCGCATAATAGCCAGCTACGCATAACCTTTATTATGTGAAGCTTCACATAAAAAGGGCAAAATTGAGCGATGGATAGGGTTCGCGGACTCTTCGTTCATCCAGGAGCTCAGGGTATCTCCCGCGCTTTCGCTTCAGGAACTCAACGATCGGTTCTGGGTGTGGCTCGAGGAGTTTTACCATAGAAGGCCTCATTCATCCCTGAGCGGAAAGTCGCCACTTGAGGCGTGGCAAGCCAGCATCGGCGAGGTGCGTATCGGGACTCCCGAGGCGATAACCGAGGCCTTCCTGCATTCCGCGGAGCGGAAGGTTGACCACACCGGCTGCATTTCGTTCCGGGGTCGGCTCTACAGCGTCGGGGTCGAGTACGCCGACAGAAAAGTGTTGCTCCGCTACGACCCTTCCGACCTGAGCCGAATTGACGCATTCCATAAGGGCGAGCGCGTGGCGGAAGCGAAGCCGATAGAGGTTGCCGTCCAGGGCCGTAGCCGCGAGCCTGAGCGCGCCCCAGAGACCGAAAAGGTCAGCTTCGACGAGTTGATGGCGATGCAGCAACAGCGCAGACTCAGGCGCAGGCTGGGAGCGATATCCTTCTTCGACTTGGAGGGCGAACGCGATGTTTGAACAGTACTTCGGCTTCTCGCGTTCTCCGTTCGGCCGCGACCTCAAGCCCCGGGATCTGCTCGATCTTCCTGGAGCGAAGGAGATGCGCTCAAGGCTTAACTACGTGGCGTCCAGGCGGCTGTTCGGGGTGTTCACGGGCAGCGTAGGAGCGGGCAAGACCACCATCGCCCGATGGTTCGTCGAGGAGCTTCCGCAAGCGAAGTACAAGCCGCTCTACCTGCACGATTCGGAGCTCACCCCGAGGAACCTCTACTGGGAGTGCCTGAACCAACTCGGCGTCAAACCAAGGTTCTACCGCGGGGACGCAAAACGGCAGTTGAACGCGCTCCTGATCGACATGGCGGAAGGCCAGGGCAAGATTCCGGTGGTGATCATCGACGAGGCGCACCTGCTGAGTCACCAGATGCTCGAGGAGATCCGCTTCCTGACCAACTTCAGGATGGACAGCTACTCCCCCATGAGCCTCGTATTGATCGGGCAAACCGAACTCCTATCCGCTCTCGCCAGGCCGTCGCTTCTGGCCATAGCGCAGAGGGTCAACGTCCGGTACCACCTGCCCTACTTCGAGCCGAACGAAACGGCGCAGTACATATCGCACCACCTGAAGGTCGCCGGGGTGAGCGCGACCCTATTCACTGAAGAGGCTGTGAAGGTGATCCACGAGGCGACGCAAGGCGCCGCAAGGGCGATAGGATCTCTCTGTAGCTGCTGCCTGCTCCACGCCATGAGCATGAGCGCCAGACTGGTGGATGACCACGCCGTCAAGGTAGTCCTGGAGAACGAGTACAGATGACAAACCGGCCGCATCGTCGCGCTCCGCGCTTCGCTGCGGTCGCACCCATACCCATCCTCAGGGCTGGCAGTCGGCTTATCTCTGCCCACGATCCATGGCCTGGACCCGATGACACCTAATCCGAGAATCACGAGGACAAAGAGCGTGGGCAATGACACTCCAGATCGGATGAATCTCGGCAGGGTTACCTCCGTACGCAAGGGATTCGCCTCTGCCCTGACCGTACTCTGTCGCGTTGTCTCGTTGTCGCGCCTAGTAACCCCGTCTAGGCCTCGCTCTCTACGTAGACACGGGATTACACCTA
>JBPOHN010000027.1:0-45578 GCA_052035525.1 Armatimonadota bacterium | reverse complement strand
TCCGCTCCGCTGCGCCAGTTTCACCGCCTCTTCCTTGAACTCGTCGCTGTACTTCCGTCGTCCCATCGTATACCTCACTCAGATTATACTATTAACTGAGTGTCCGCTGGATGGGGTACAGTCCAGTGCTCGCAAAGCACTGCAGAGTGTGCTGGTGAATGGTCTTCTGGCTACTGACCCTGCCCGAGTGTTAGTGCTATTGCACTGGATCGAGGCATCGCGGCTACTGGACGCACTGGACAAGGAATGGTCTTCACTTGGAGTAATGCCGCCGGACGTTGCGGCCAGAAAGATCGATTGCTATCTAGACGCGTGCAAGCCACTGAGCGATCTGCTGAGTCTGTATGAAGACGCTCGCAGGCTATCGAACAGCTTCAGCGAAACGTGCAACGATGCCGGACCGGTATGGCACGACCAGGCCGACGTGCAGCGATACGTCCGCGCATTCTTGTGCGCAAGAGCGGCCGAGGAACTGGACACCAAGCAGGATGAATGGAAGGATGCTCTGAACCTCGTGCAGACAGCAGCCCGCGAGCATGCTACATTTCCACAGCTACGTAGCCTGGCCGCAGCTCTGAGAGATCTTGATAAGATCACCTATCGCACGAGCTATGACTCGCTTCATGCTCTCAGGACGCGGTGGGAGACAAACGCAGTCGCTCAGATGACACTCAGGAGGATGGAGGAGGCTGCACCCATACTATCCCAGGGGATTCGCACATCGCCCGAGGATCCCAAATGGCAAGCCCTGGCGGACTCTTGGAGGCCTGCTTGGGCATGGGCGGCCGCACGGTCTTGGCTGACCAGTCTGTCGGCTCCAGACGCCGAACAACGAGCTGCCGCGCGAGTACAGAATGAGCAGCAGCGCATCCAGACGTTGCTCGGGAAACTGGCATCCGCAAGAGCATGGCACCACTGCTTCACCCGCCTAACGGAGGCGGAGCGAGTGCATCTTCAGGGGTGGTCGTTGGCCGTTAAGCGGCTGGGCAAAGGTACCGGGAAGTACGCGAATCAGCATCGTCGTGCTGCAAGGGAGCATATTGGTCATTGTCAATCGGCGATCCCTGCCTGGATAATGCCGATTTACAGAGTTGCCGAATCGATGCGGCCGGACCGCCGCCGATTTGATGTGGTGATTGTGGACGAAGCGAGCCAATCGGGACCAGAGGCCTTGGCCTTGCTGTTCCTTGCGGACAAGATCGTTGTAGTGGGTGACGAGAAGCAGATATCGCCAGAACCATTCACTCGAGTCGAGGACGCGAATCGACTACGTTCAGAGTACGTATCAGACTTACCCACCAACGATGCGTTGAGTCCGCAGAATAGCTTCTTTGACCTTGCTAAGATGCACTATCCCAACCGCATTCGCCTGGTCGAGCATTTTCGGTGTATGCCGGAGATCATCCAGTTTTCCAATGAGCTCTGCTACAGCGCTGAGCCACTTCTGCCCTTGCGTCAGTTTGGTGCTGGTCGGCTGGAGCCCGTAGTGAATTCTGTGTTTGTGCAACGGGGATATACAAGAGGCAGGAATCAGAAAGTCAACCAACCGGAGGCGACGGCTGTTGCACGGAAGATCGCGGAGTTGCTACGCGACAGACGCTATGACGGCAAGACATTTGGCGTTATCAGTCTGCTCGGAGCCCGTCAGGCGAAGCTCATCACAAACGAGTTGCTGAGCCTGGTGGATTCCAAGGAGTTGAATGCGCGATGTCTGATCTGCGGGGACGCCTACGACTTTCAAGGAGACGAGAGGGACATTGTCTTTCTCAGTATGGTTGCGGCTTCAGGGCCCGATTCTCGAATAGGGGTGCTCGCCAAGGCGAGCGACGAGCGTCGCTTCAACGTGGCCATGAGCAGAGCTAAGGACCAGGTGTGGCTGTTCCATTCCGTGAGGCTAGACGAGCTTAGCCAAAAGGATCTGCGATTTCAGCTCCTCAAGTATTGCCAGAAGCCGATAGCTGAGCACGTTGCCGGCTCTGGCATCAAGGTGGATGAGCTTCGGCGGCAGGCCCGGGATGCGAATCGATGGTTGGAGCAGCCACCGGATGTCTTTGGCAGTTGGTTTGAGGTGGATGTGTTCCTCAGGATCGCGGCGAAAGGATGGACGGTCATTCCGCAGTATGAGGCGAGCGGCTATTACATTGATTTGGCAGTAGTTGGTCAAAAAGGCAAGCTCGCCGTTGAGTGTGACGGGGATCGCTGGCACGGACCAGACCAATGGGAGAAGGATGCGGCTCGGCAGCGCGATCTCGAGCGGTGTGGCTGGCCTTTCTTCAGGCTGAGGGAAAGCACGTTCTATCTGAATCCTGAGGCGGCGCTAGAACCGCTATGGCAGGAATTGGCCAGACACGGGATCAACCCGCTCGCTACAACTGCAGTGCCCACTGACGAGCTTCAGGCACTGCCCTCCGATGATGACGTGATTGGCGATCAGGCCGATGCAGATGTGGACATTCTTGAGGACGAGCTAGAAACACCAGATGATTACGACGATCAGGACAATGATCTTCGGCCTTACACTGAGTGGGAGCCGCATGCTGTGCCCAACCCCAGGACGGCATCTCGTGAGAGTGTCATTCAGGCGCTTCTTGACATTGTCGATGCCGAAGGACCTGCCACTTGGCGTCGCATAATCGACCGCTACCGCGTGGGTCTCGGCATGAGCCGGTTGAAGGGGCCCACTCGGGAAGCACTCGAAAACATAGCGAAGTCGGCCGACGAGGCCGAACGCCTAACCGTGTGGAGCGAGACCGGCTCCGGCAACTGGTATGACTATGTTGTTCACATTCCTGACAGAGAGCGTGTCCGGCTCCGCCAGCGTGGCCCCCGCGACCTAAAGGACGTGCCGTGTTCGGAAATCGCTGAGCTTATGCGGCTCAGGCATCTGGTCGACGCGGAAGAGGAATGGGCTTTCAGGCAGATACTGGTTGCTTATGGCCTTCGCCGCCTTACCAAAGGTGCCAGAACCCACCTTCGGTCAGCGGCGCTAATGGCCTCACGTGGGTCAGTGCACAGTGATCTGCCGTGATCACCGCCGGCGCCCCAATCGCCCAGCAATTCCGTTGCGAATCGCCATCGCTTGACCGGGAAAGAAACTGGAAATCCCCCTCCTCCACAACCCGTGAACAACATTTAACTGAAGTTTCAATCTTTCGATGTACAGAAATGGCCTTCTCGCCGTCTTATAATTATGGGAGGGAAAATTCTCAGCTAGCAGTGGACGCTCAGCCGGGCCGTCAACTGGACCACCGCAGCAGGCCGTTGAGTGCAAGATATGTTATCTGACAAGGCAGACCGATGTGCCCCTACCTGCGGTCCGTCTGGAACGGGACGGCGTCGCAGGTCTCCTGGTAGTGGGTGAGCAGGCGGTCCCGCAGCTTTCCGAGCGTGGAAGCGAGCGAGGGGTCATCGACCCTGTTGACCAGCTCCCGTGGGTCTGAACGCAGGTTGTAAAGCTCATCCTGCTCATAGAGCCGCCGCACATACTTATACTCCCTGGTGCGGCACATGATGGCCTTGGTGTGCTCCGGGCCTTCGCTCTGCTGCAGGCCCACCCGCGGCCAATAAAGCCCCTGAGGCCGCATGCTGCTGGTGGATTCCCGCTCCATGCACTGCTTTTCGCCATGGAGCCTGCCGCCCTCACAGAAAACCGCGTCCCGATGCTGGTCGGTTTCTCCAGCTATGACCGGCAGCAGCGACCTGCCGAAGTGAGTATGGCCCGGCTCGATACCCGTCATTGCCTCCACCGTGGCAGGGAAGTCGATAAGCTCGACCATAACCTCCGACACGCGAGGCTTAGCCGGCAGCCAGGCAGGCGGCTTGATCACGAAAGGCACCCGCGAAAGGCAGTCTTCGAAGGTGTTCTGAGTCTTCTCCACCAGCCCATAGTCGCCGGTGAAGTCTCCGTGGTCGGAGAAAACGAAAACCGCCGTTTCGTCATACACATTCGCGTCCCGCAGCGCCTGAAGCAACATGCCGAGCAGTTCGTCCTGCCGCGCGCACATACCGTAGTAGGTGGCGCGCAGTTCACTCCACTGCTCCTCCGACCAGTCCCTGATGTGCTGGCGTTCGTGGATGCCCTTGAGGATACTGGGCTTGCCCTTCCAGCCCGGTGGGGTAGGGGTGCGCTCGGGCAGTTTGTCCCGGTCGATCATGCTGAAAAACGGGTCTTCGACGATGTAGGGCGGATGAGGGAAACTGAGCGGAAGATAAACGCAGAAAGGAGTATGATGGGCGCTCTTGATGAAATCGATCGCTCCAAGCACGTTGTTGAAGTCTCCGTCCACGCAGAACTGGTTGCCTTTTTTCTTGGGGCGGCGGCCGTAGTAGAAGGAGTAGTAGTTGCTGCCGCTGGGGTCGCCTCTCCAGGACAGGTCCGCGTTCAGGTTCGGACTCTCGGACTTGCCCCGGGCGAACTTCACGTCGCAGTAGTCCGCGAACCCGTTCTGGCCGGGCACGACGTCGTTCTTGCCGCCCCACCACACGAAATAGCCGTTGCGTCTGAGCGTCCGCAGAAGCATGGGCTCATCCGGCTGGAGCATATGATGCATTGTCCGATGCCCGCGCACGTGTGGATACCAGCCCGTCATGAATGAGCACCGGCTGGGCGTGCAGACAGGATTCTGGCAGAACGCATACCGGAAGGATACTGAGTCCTTCTCCACCATTTCGTCGAGCGTTGGCGTTACAGCCGCCGCGTTGCCCATGTGCCCGAGAACGTCGCCCCGCCACTGGTCCGGGTTGAAAATGATGATGTTCGGTTTCCTGATCCCTGCCATCGCGCCCCCTCGTGCGCCGGTTCCGCGCTAAGTCTTGATTCTGCCCGCCTGCCCGCTGCACCTCCCCGCAGGCGGGTGGGTATAACGTCTCGAAAGGAGGGACTCTATGGTCGAAAAGCAGGATGTTTGCCCGGTGAACTCCCACAACGAATGGGACCCGCTCGAGGAAGTGATTGTCGGCAGCCTTGAGGGAGCGAACATACCCTCCAACCACCCGGTTGTGACCTTCAACGTTCCCCGGCTTACCGCGAAGCTATACAGGCTGGTGGCTGGCCGCAGATACCCAGGGTTCATGGTCAAGCGCGCGCAAAAGGAGCTGGACGAGTTCATCCACATTCTGAAAGCCGAGGGTGTGACGGTGCGGCGGCCGGAGCCGATGAATTTCCACGCGCACTTCAAGACGCCCCACTGGGGCTCGCGCGGGTTCTGCGTGGCGTGCCCGAGGGACGTGTTCCTGGTTGTCGGGAACGAGATCATCGAGACCCCTACCTGCTGGCGTTCGCGCTACTTCGAGCCCTACGCGTATCGCAAGCTCTTCAAGGAGTACTTCAGCAAGGGAGCCCGCTGGACGGCCGCTCCCCGGCCAGAGCTTACCGATGAACTCTTCAACAAGGACTTCAAGCTCCCCGAACCGGGCGAGCCGCTGTGTTACATAATCAATGAACACGAGCCCGTATTCGACGCCGCCGATTTTGCCCGCTGCGGCAGGGATTTGTTCGTGATAAGGAGCAACGTGACCAACTACGCCGGCATCGAGTGGCTGCGCAGGCACCTGGGCGACGGATACCGCATACACGAGATCCCGAACCGCTGCCGGCAGCCGATGCACATCGATTCCACTTTCCTGCCGCTCGCGCCCGGGAAGGTGCTGGTGAACGAGGACTACCTCGACATCTCGCGGCTTCCTTCGCGCCTGAAGTCCTGGGATATTCTGATCGCGCCGAAACCGGACCCGACGGATGGCAGAGGCCCGCGGTTCTCTGCCACTAGCGCGTGGACGAGCATGAACGTGCTGATGCTCGACGAGAAGCGGGTGATCGTGGACGAATCGCAGGTTTCGCTAATCAAGGCGCTCAAAGGTTGGGGCTTCCAGCCGATAACCTGCCAGTTCCTGCACTACGGCCCGTTCGGAGGAGCTTTCCACTGTGCCACGCTGGATGTCCGGCGCCGGTGAACGCTGGAGTCGTACTTCTGACCCTGACACGGGTGGATTGATGCTACAGGTGGGATAGCTCGCTGTTCCCGCTGTCTTGCGCGGGAACCTGCCGGGTAGCAGAAACAGGCATCTTGATCACAAGCGCAGGCGGCTGCGCGGGAGGGAACCGATCATCTCGTTTCTCACGCCTAGGAAAGACAACACTACCCGTCGTCCCGGTTTGCTCAAGCGAGTGCTGAGTGACGGAGGCCCCGGCTTCTGCCAGTTCGCGATCACGGACGCGTGCAACGCCCGATGCAAGTTCTGCAACTTCAGCCTTGATGTGTCGGATGCCGCAAGCCGAGTATATGTCCCCGTGGACCAGGCGCTCAGGTCTATCGACGTTCTGGCCGATATCGGCGTGGGCTACATCGCGTTCGTAGGCGGCGAGCCCACGATGCACGCTGGCCTGCCGGGGATGCTTGCCCACGCCAGGCAGCGAGGCGTGAAGTCTCTGGTGTGTACGAATGGCGCGCTGCTCACGCGAGACCGTGTGGAGGAGTACGCCCAGGCAGGCCTCGACAGCGTGATCATCTCCATAGATGCCCCCAACGTGGAGGACCACGAGCGCAATAGGGGGCTGCCGAACGTGTGCGCCCGCATCGCCGAGGCGAACCGGTACCTGCCCACCGCCGGGGTCACGACCACCGCATCAGTCACCATCAGCCGTCTTCTTGGTGATCTGACCGAGCTGCCGGGGTTCCTCACGAAGATGGGTTTCGATGAGGTTACGTTCTCGTACCCGCTGCGTGAACTGGCCTCAACGTTCCGGGGTTACTCGGAATCCGGCTTGATAGCATATTCCGACGAAGAGCTGATCTCTGTGTTCGACCAGATCAAGGCTCTCAAGCGGCACATCCACGTCGCAAACCCGACCGCTTCACTCGAGGAGATGCAGAGGTTCATCCGCGGCGAGAAGCAGGTATTCCCGTGCCTTGCGGGCTGCAAGTACTTCTTCCTGGATTGGCACCTCGACCTCTACAGGTGCCACGCCTGGCACGAGCCGATGTGCCGGGTGTTCGAGTTGGACTCATCCAAACTGGTCCGCGACGGCTGCACGAAATGCATGATCGATTGCTACCGCGATGCAAGCGTGCTGCACTACATCGGAATGGCGCTCCACGATGCCTGGCAGGACGCGTCAAGAGGACACCTGGCGAAGGCCATCTCGCGCCTGTTCAACAGGCCAGCCTATGAGTCGACGAAGGCTATAGTGCAGGACTTGAGGTGGTTCAGGAGACGAAACAGCAGCCCCAAGTCGCGGGAATAGCCAGCCGGCACAGCTTGCCGGCCGTACTTCAGTGTGTCGCGAACTCCATCCGGATACATGCGGCAGTCTCGACAACAGAGACTCTCGAAATCCCCAATCAGCAAAGCTCGATCATCTATTGACGATCTGTAGAGAAAGCAGGTATAATACCGATAGTGGGTAGTATGCAGATAGGACTGACAATTCAGGAGGTTGATTCAATGGGTGCTGTGAGTGCAAAGGAAGCTCAGACGCGATTCGGGCAACTGCTCGACCGTGCCCAGAAGGAAGATGTGTCCATCACGCGGCACGACCGCGGGATAGCAGTTATCGTCTCCACCGAGAGATACGAGGAAATGCGCAGAGCCGAAGACGCCTACTGGTTGGACAGGGCAGAGAAGGCAGCACAGGGCGGCTTCCTGAGCCCGGAGGAAAGCGTGGAATTCCTGAGGGAGAAGATAGATGCCGCCTCTGTCAATCAGTAAGAGCGCTCGCAAGTTCATCGATAGCTTGGCGGCGAAGCAGGCTGCCCAGATATCCAAGAAGATCCTGGACTTCTGCTTTGATCCCTTTCCTAATGACTCCATTGAGCTCAAGGGCCAGCAGAAAGGATACAGGCGCGCCGATATCGGGGAGTACCGGATCATCTATCGCATCGAAGATGGTGTTGTCTACGTGCATGAAGTCGGGAAGCGCAACGACGGGGAAGTGTATCGACGGCAGTAGGTTCGCGAGCTCAGGGCTTGAGGTGGTTCAGGAGACGAAGCAGCAGCCCCAAGCCGCGGGAGTAGCGGCGGAATGGGATGAGGTGCAAGCAACGCTACTCCCGATACCCGTTCGTGATCGGCAGACGGCGGTCTCTGCCGAAGGCTTTGGGCGTGATTTTGATGCCGGGCGCGGCCTGGCGGCGTTTGTACTCGTTGCGGTCTACCATACGGACGACGCGGGCGACGGTGGATTCGTCGAAGCCCATCGCCACGATTTCCTTGATGCCGCGGTCTTCCTCGACGTAGGCCTGCAGGATCGGGTCCAGGACCTCGTAGGGCGGCAGGCTGTCGGTGTCCTTCTGGTTGGGCCTGAGTTCCGCTGAGGGCGGGCGCTCGATGATCGACGCGGGTATCACCGGTGAGAGCGTATTTCGATAGCGGCTGAGTTCGTAGACCAGCGTCTTAGGGCAGTCCTTTATGACCGCGAACCCGCCTGCCATGTCGCCGTAAAGCGTCGAATACCCGCAGGCCAGTTCGCTCTTGTTGCCCGTGGTGAGCACCAGCAGCCCGTACTTGTTCGAGAGCGCCATCAAGAGGTTGCCTCGAATACGCGCCTGCAGGTTTTCCTCGGCTATGCCGGGTTCAGCGCCCTTGAACGCTTCCGCAAGGGCATGCTTGTAGGCCTCCATCACGCCGCCGATCGGGATGCGGTCGTACCGGATTCCCAGGTTCCGCGAGATGAGTTCCGCGTCCGACTGTGTCGCCTCCGACGAGAATTCGGACGGCATGATGAGCGCGCGCACACGGTCAGCTCCAAGCGCATCGACCGCCACGCAGGCTGTGAGCGCGGAGTCTATCCCGCCGCTCATGCCCAGGATCACTTCCTTGAAGCCGTTCTTGTTGACGTAGTCCCGCGTGCCCAGCACGAGCGCCGCGTAGACCTCCTCGACTTTGCCCAAAGGCTCGGCAGATCGGACCTTGCAGATATCGGGCTTCGGAAGCTCGTCGTTCCGCGGGGTGAGATCGACAACAGGCACATCGGCCATGTCCGAGGCGGCGAGCTTGATCTTCCTTCGCCGCGGGTCCACGAGCCTCACGTGCTCCACTGGCGCAAGGTCGATGTCTATCACCGCGAGCTGCTCCTCGAAAGCCTTCGCCCGGAACAGAACATCGCCGGTCGGTCCCACCACGAGCGAATGTCCATCGAAGACAAGATCGTCCTGACCGCCGACCGCGTTGAGGTAGACGATCGCGCAGGAGTTGTCAACCGCCCGGGTGGTGATCATAGTCTCGCGGAACTTCCACTTGCCTGCATGGAACGGGGAGGAGTTGATATCGAACACGATGTGCGCGCCGCCGAGGAGCGATTGAAGCGAATGCGGCCCATCGGCATACCACACGTCCTCACAGACCTCGACGCCAAAGACGATATGCCCGAGTTTGTAGACCTCCGTCTTAGTGCCGGACTGGAAGTATCGGTCCTCGTCAAAGACGCCGTAGTTCGGGAGGAAGAACTTGTGTTGAACACCCGCTACGGAGCCGTCGTGCAGGATCGCCGCGGCGTTGTAGATGTCGGAGTTGGAGTCCACGAAGCCGATGATGACGGTGATGCCCTTCGTTTCCGCTGCGATGCGGTTCAGGGAGGTTACGTTATCCTCGATGAAGCTGCGCTTGAGGAGCAAATCCTCCGGCGGGTAGCCGGTCACGGCGAGTTCGGGGAAGACTGCGACATCCGCTCCCTGCTCGCGCGCCTGAGCGATATTGGCGATGATCTTGTCAGCGTTGCCGCTGAGGTCGCCCACCTTGGTATTGATCTGCGCGAGCGCGACGCGCAGCGTGTGGTTCAGTCGGCTAGTTGCCACTAACCCGCCTCCTCAAGTTCCAGACCGTATCCGCCGATATGTTCAATAAGTAGTTCCAGATTGCCCGGAACACTAGCATCGAAAATGTACGGCATTTTCGAAGGGAAGGTGTCTAACGTGCCACTGGCAAAGACAAAGGATCCGGCCAAGTCTCGTAACACGACCGCCACGCTGCAGCCGCCCACCCTGATGGACGCCTGCGACCTCATCGGCATAATGCTCGACTACGAGGCCACAGCGCGAAAGAACGGCACTGACCTCTCCTCAGGCCGGTTCTCAATGCTTACGGCATCGGAGCGGGAATTCCTTCAAGCCGAGCTTATCGCAGACTATATCAGGCTCAGCGCGGGCAACATGGGCAACACACCGGGCTACTTCGATGCCAGCCTCAGGGAGTTCTGCTCCAAAATCTGCGATATGGAACTCACATCGCACGAACTCATCGGCACTTATCTCGCGGCGCTCGACATCGTCACCAAGAACGAGAAACTGCGCAGCGTGCCGCGTCTCGTTGATGCCGTTCGCGGGACCATGATCACCGCCCTGCGGGGCTGCGTGGAACTGCTCGGCGCGAGGGCAGCGAGCCAGTCCTGACGCTGCCTTACAACGACGGTTCCAGCACGACTATCTGCTGTTGGGCCGGCACGGTCTCGCGCGTCACTTCCAGAACCGGAGTCCCTTCTCGCGTCACGTTGCTCTTGCCTGCCGTGAACTCCTCTACACCTGTTATCGGGAACGAACACTTCTCGTTCGAGTAGTGCATAGGGATCACTATCTGCGCGCTTACCTGATCCACGACCTTGTCCGCCTGCGCGGCATCGATAGTATAGAAACCACCAATCGGCACGAGGACTACATCCACAGCGCCTATTTCCGCCGCCTGATCGGAAGTCAGCACGTGTCCAAGGTCGCCGAGGTGCGCGATGGTTAGCCCATCCACGCACATAACAAAGACCGTATTCCGGCCGCGTTTTGAACCGCGCTGATCGTCGTGGAAAGTGCCGACGCCGAGAAAGTCTACTTCCGCGGCCTTGAACTTGCCGTCGCCCCTGATGATGATCGGCGCGCCCTTTACCACTGACGTCTCCGAGTGGTCCCGGTGGTCGTGGCTGATCGTCACGATGTCGGCCTCGCCCTCGAACCGGCGGTATTTCATCGTGTCCGCGTAGGCGGCGGGATCGAACGGATCGGTGAGTATTCGTGTCCCGGCGCTCGTTGTAAGCAGGAATGAAGCGTGCCCCAGATACTCGATTCTCATGGCAGTGTCTCCTTGCCCGCATTATAGGACAGGGCGCGGCGAACAGGCAAGGGGGGAAGGGAGTTGGAAGGTTAGAAGGTCAAAAGGCTGGAATGTTCGGAGAAGGGAGGGGAGGTTTTTTTGTCTTGCGGGCGGGAAGTGCTTTGCGCTGCAAGCAAATGCGGATATAATGCAGGTACGAAAAATGCCGCGGAGATGGCATCGTGAGCGATTACTACACACTTTTGGGTGTTGACAGGCAGGTATCGCAGGAGGCGCTGAGGAGGGCATATCGCTCTCAGATCATGGCGCTCCATCCGGACCGCAATCCGGGCGATGAAACCGCCTGCACGCGCGCCAGAGAGGTAATCGAAGCTTACCACGTCCTCAGCAATCCTCACACCAGGCGCCAGTATGACTTTGCCGCAGGCTATGGGCCCTCGTATATCGTGCCGCAGGCGTCCGCGCGGGAATTGACCATCGCATTCCAGTGGTTTCCGAGGCTGATGCTGGTCCTGGTCTTTTTCGGCCTGATCGCGGCGTTAGCTTACGGGGGAGTGCACGCGCTGGAGGGCCGGACTACAGTGTTCCGGCCGGAAATGGGCGTGATAGATACATCACGCGACCCCGCCTTGCCCGTGATTCTCGGCTGGTCGATGTACCAGCCTAATATGGATGCTGCCCGCAGGATATCGAGTCCCGCGAGCAGCATTGTCGCTAGTGTCTATGTTCAGACTACCGGGGCCGAAGCCGATTCAGGCATACGGCTTCTGGGCGATGCGGCCCCGGCCTCGCTGCAGCCTGTGCTCTAGCTCCCGCTGGAGCCGGCCGCCACGATTATCCAGTTGTTTCCGCTTCTCGCAAGCGTGAAGCTGACCTCTACCGTCTTCTGGTTTCCCTGAATGTCGGTGAAGACGTGGGTCCCGGTCGCCGTGTAGGCGCCGTCCGATCTCTGCTGGACGCTGTCGAACGTCAAGCTGCTGGTCTGGATGTTGGAAACAGCATCACGGACCATCTGTTGATAGTCGCTGCCGGATATCGAGTAGGCATAGCTACCATCCAGGAATATCTGAATCTGCGTATTGGCATTGGTGTGCCGCAGCAGCAGATCCGGCTGGTTGTTGATGAACGCGGTCCGGATGTCTTCAAGCGCCGCGTTCAGCCCGGCGTAGGCGCCCTGGCTCAGATAGTAGCCGTCGGTCGCGTAGCCTGGCACGGTTGTGTAGGTGTATACAGGAACTTCCTGTACCACTACTCTGGGCGCGTAGACATACGGATAACCGTAGTAATAGAACGGCGAGTAAGTGCAGAAGGCTCCACAGTCATTGAAGCCCCAGTAACCGTAGCCCAGGCCGAACGTGAACCATGGATACCAGAAGAAACCGCCCCACCAGAGGGAATTGTTCCAGTGCCAGCGGTTGTTGTGCTTCCAGTCTCCGTGACGCTTCCAATCGCCACGATGCCTGTTCCAGTCATTGCGCCAGCGATCTCTGGCCTCTCCACCGCGTCCGCCTCTGCCTACTCGGTCGCCAGGACCTCGGCCTGTACCACGGCGAACGGAGTCGCCGGGGCCTCGACCTGTGCCGCGGCGAACGGAATCACCAGGACCTCGTCCGGGCCCACGGATGGTATCGCCAGGACCGCGTCCAGGTCCACGGCGCACGGCGTCACCAGGGCCGCGCCCCGGAGTTCTCACGGTACCCTCAGGTCCACGACCGGGACCGCGACCAATGCCTGCCTCACCGCTTCGACCAGGTCCGCGCGGCGTGATGGCTCTTCCAGACCCGATGGTCCCGGCGTCACGCCCCATGCCACGCGGAGTGATTGCTCTCCCGGACCCAACGGTTCCGGGCCCCCGGCCAATGGCGCCGGGAGTTGTGCTGCCTCTGAACGATGGTCTGGTGAACGTAGACCTCGGCACGCTGGGGCGAGCTACGCCAGGCGTGAAGGTGGATCTGGGCATGCTGGGAGTGGGCCGGCTGAAACTCCGGCCGGGTCCCGCGCCTCCTCGGAATGCACTCGGCGGGCTTCCTCCGCGGAATCCGCCCGAGCTAAACCCGCTCCTGGGCATGCTTCCTCCGCGGAATCCACCGCCTGGCATTCCTCCGCCCCTGAATCCGCCTCCGCTGAATCCTCCGCTGCGGATGCTGCCCCCGCCGAAGCCTCTGCCTCCTCCTCCACGGCCGCCGCCTCCACCTTTAGCGGCCATAGCGAAGGCCACGGGCAGGAGAGCGAGCATAATGGCGAGGAGTGCAATATAGGCGAGTGACCAGAATCGTCTCAGGAGGCTCCTCGAATAATCCATTAACATGGTAATACCTCTTCAATGTGGGGCTGGCTGAAGCGCAAGAGCGGAAGCAGAGCTGGAGCGTAACCCCACCGTGTAATTTATGATGTCCACATATTTTTGTACCCGTTTGGTGAGGGGGTCTATCACTATGCTGACATTATTTGCGAGATAGGCACAGAATTCGCGGATGGGCCAGTTTGGGAAAACAAGCTCGTGGGTAAGCATTGCAGGGAGATGTATTTGCGTTGCTGACCTTGACTTTACGGACATCAGAGGTTAAGCTACATCTGAGAAGTTTCTAAATTGCTACTCTCCTGACATCTGTGGGGATGGACGCCGCATACCTCGCGGCTTGAGGGGAAAACGCCGGCTTCCGCCTATCTGGCTATCTGGCAAGCCAGTTATGGTCGGCAACACACTATGGTTAGTAACGCTATGAAACGAGTCACGACGCGGTGCAGGGATGCTCACGCCGGGGCCAACTCGACTACGCCTCCAGGCGACTCCGCCCGCCTGAGACAGACAGGCCTGCAACTCATTGGTGATGTCCCATGGGGCACCCACTTCTGCCAGTTTTACCAGTCCAAGCAGGACCTCATCGAGATTCTTGTGCCCTATTTCAAGAGCGGCCTGGAGAACAATGAGTACTGCATTTGGATCACGTCTGAGCCTTTGGGCGCCGGGGAAGCGATGGAAGCGCTGCGTGACGCGGTGCCGGATATCGATGAGCGCGTCGCACAGGGCCAGATAGAGATCTTGCCCTACGACCAGTGGTACGTGCTGGACGGGGTGTTCGATCAGGACCGCGTGCTGAGCGGCTGGGTGAGCAAGCTCGAGGCCGCCGAGAAGAGAGGTTACGCGGGTCTCCGGCTGACGGGCAACACGTTCTGGCTCGAGAAGAGCGACTGGGAGAACTTCACGGATTACGAAGAAGCCATAAACAACACCATCGGCAAGTATCGGATGCTCGCGTTGTGCACATACTCGCTCGACAAGTGCGGGGCCGGTGAGGTTGCCGACGTGGTGGCCAATCACGAGTTTGCGTTCATCAAACGCCACGGCAAGTGGACCGTGATTGAGAGCTCGACCGTGAAGCAGGCGAAGCAAGCCCTGCAATCGGCCCTTGATTAGGCAGAGGGGCTGAACCAGGAACTCAGGAACGAGATAGATGAGCGCAAGCGGGCGCAGGAGGCCCTGGAGAGGTATCGCGTGCTTGCCGAGAGCGCGCGCGATATCATCCTGTTCATTGGGCTCGACGGAAGAATCGTTGAGGCGAATTATGCGGCCGTGCTTGCGTATGGGTATACGCATGATGAAATGCTCGGGTTGAGCGTACACGATCTGAGAACCGCCGACGCGCCTGGACTGGCTATTTCGCAGATGGCGGAGGCCGACAGCGCAACAGGCGTATTGTTCGAGACCGTGCATCGTCGTAAGGATGGCACGTTAGTGCCGGTGGAGGTGAGTTCGCGCGGCACGGATATCGCCGGCCAGCGAGTCCTCGTCAGCATCGTAAGGGACATTACGGGCAGAAAGGCTGAGGAGCAGCGGCGCGCGGAGCTGTATGATCGTGAGCACCACATTGCCGAGGTGCTGCAGCAGGCGCTGATTCCGCCGGATGTTCCCGGCCGACTTGGCAATCTGGCAATAGGTGTCAGCTACCGGCCTGCGCTCAATGAGGCGGAGATCGGCGGCGACTTCTATGACGTGTTCGATCTTGGCGACGGGAAAGTGGGTCTGCTGATCGGCGATGTGGCCGGGAAAGGTCTGGCGGCGGCGATTCGTGTTGCGGCAGCGCGGTATTCGGTGCGCAGCTATGCTTTGATCGACCCGAGGTGCTCGCACGTGATGACTCTGGCCAACGAGGCGCTGTGCAAGGATACGCAAGACGAAATGAGCATGCTGACTGCTTTCCTTGCGATAATCGATACCGCCAGCGGCGTGATGACCTATTCTACAGCCGGACACGAACCAGCAGTGTTGTGCGCTTCTTCGGGCACAATACGGGAACTCGAGCAAGGCGAGATGCCACTGGGCGTGATGGAGTCCACTGTGTATAGGGAGCACTCGGTGCAACTGAGCCCGGGGGATTCCGTGGTAGTTGTGACCGATGGGATCACGGAAGCCAGGACCGCCGGGGCTGTGCTTTTCAGAAAGAAGGGTGTGATCGAGTACTTGTCGAACAATGCGCCAACATCGCCGTATGAGATTGCCGGCGGACTGCTGGCGACGGCGGTGGCCCATGCCGGCGGCGAACTGCAGGATGATGCCGCCGTAGTTGTGATGAGGCTTGCCCCAGGGCAGCCGGATAGGAGCACGGATGGACGACACTGCGCAGATAAGCATAGCGGCTAATGAGGAGAGCGCCGTCGTGACCGGCGCCGGCACACTGGACCTCACGAATTCCAAGGAGTTCCACGATGGTTTGCAGAGGGCCTCTGAGACTCTGGACGATGTAACCGTTGACCTGCGCGACGCA
The DNA here is from genome assembly GCA_052035525.1 of Armatimonadota bacterium. Taxonomy (GTDB): domain Bacteria; phylum Armatimonadota; class UBA5829; order UBA5829; family UBA5829; genus DTKD01. The sequence continues at coordinate 29,781 of JBPOHN010000027.1, read as the reverse complement.
TTTTTCATCGATAAGGCGGTGGTGCAGGATCTGGCTCGCGCGGCAGTGGTTCTGCTGAAGCGAGGCGCGCGCCTGAAGGTGAAAGCGAGAGAAGCGGCCTATCCTCTCCGGGTACTCAGGATATCCGGGCTCGAAAGCATAATGGATTTTGAAGTGGAGTAGTGTAGTAAAATGAACACTCCCTCTGGCCGAAACGGGGTGTTAAGATGGCCCCGGTGGGCTAGGTACGGTTCCGCGGCACTGATTCAGGCGGCTCTGACTGCTTTTCTGTTGTGGTTGTACCCGTACTACCCGCTGGGTGATTTTCCTGCGCCTTATGCGGCGGCATTGCTTGTTACGGTGCTGGTTTTCGGCGAAGGTCCGGCGGTGCTCGGGCTCGTGCTGAGCCTGTTTCTCTTCCACCATTACTTCGTGCCTCCATTGGACCATTGGGATCTTCCAAGAACCAGCAAGCAATGGGCCAGCGTGGGGGCCTACGTGCTGGTTACCGGCATTGTCGTACTGGCGGTCAGCGTCATTCAGCGAGGCAGGCTGAAGGCGGAGCGGCTGGCGGAATCGCTACAAGAGCACGCGCAGTTGCTTGATCTGGCCCATCTGATGATCGGCGACGCGGAAGGTCGCATTATGGCCTGGAACAGCGGCCTCACCAGCCTCTACGGGTTCCGGGAAGAAGAGGCAATAGGCAAGCCATCGCACGTGCTGTTCAAGACGGTGTTTCCAGAGGGACGGGAGGCGTTCCTGAAGTCCCTGGCGGAGCACGGACACTGGGAAGGCGAGCTTGTCCGTACGGCGAAAGACGGCAGCAAGGTAGTAGTTGCCAGCTACCACGTGGTGCGCAAGAACGTTCGGGGCGAAACGGTCTCCATCCTTGAGGTAAACAACGACATCACCGGCCGCGTACAGGCCCAGCGGGCGCTGGAGAAGGCATTGCAGGACCTGGCGGTGGCGAACCACGAACGGGAAACGGACATTGAGTTTCTGCAGATCATCAACCGGAGCACCAGCACCGATGGGCTTGTAGACGCCATCCTGAGTTTCCTGCAGGGCGCATACGGGCTAGAGGCGGTAGGGATCCGTCTCAAGCGCGGCGACGAATACCCGTACTACGGGGCCAAGGGATTTGCCCGCGATCCTGCCTCTGCGGATGTCTGTTCCAGAGATGGTGCCGACTGCATCCTCGACGGATGTGACGAGATGAGCCGCGAGTGCATGTGTGCGAACGTCCTCCACGGACGGTTCGACGCCGCGCAGTCCTACTTCACCGATCACGGCAGTTTCTGGACCAACTCCAGGAGCGAACTGCTTGCCGCCGCGCAGAGAGCTGGTACTCCCCTCAGCGTGAGGGAGAGCTGTAACAGCAAGGGGTACGAATCGGTCGCACTCATCCCTCTTCACGATGGTGAGGAGCGTCTGGGACTTCTCCACATGAATGACCATCGGAAGGGTATTTTCTCTGCCGAGATGATAGCTCTGTGGGAGCGCTTTGCTGACTATCTTGCCGTAGCCTTGAGCAGGTTCAGGGCTGAGGAGGCGCTGCACGAGAGCGAGCTTCACAAGCGGGATTTCTACCGGCAGACGATTCTGGCAGCTACCAGCGGCAAACTGCTCATTGCTGAAAGAGACGAGATCACACGCCTGGCCGGGGCATCGGTTCACGAGTGGCGCGTCGGCAGCCTGGAGGACGTGGGCGCGGTGCGTGTCGAGGCGACCGCCGCGGCACGCGATGCCGGAATGGACGAGTCACGGGTCTACGACTTCATGGCATGTGTGGTGGAATCGACCGGCAATGCTGCCAAGCACGCGAAGGAAGGACGTGCTTCAATGCACGTGCGAGACGACAAGCTCGTCTTTGTCGTCGGAGACGCCGGGCCGGGCATAAGCGCGATGAGCCTTCCGGATGTGGCCCTCACGAGGGGCTACACTACGGCAGGCACCCTCGGTATGGGCTACAAGGTCATGATCAGCTTCGCCGACCGGGTGTATCTGGCCAGCGATGCCAATGGTACTCTGGTTGCTGTCGAAATGGCTTTGAGTACCAACGCCGACGCCTCTGACGCGGCAGCCCTGCCGCTGAGTTAGCCCGACTTCAATCTCAGACTTTGCACAGGTTTCACCTTTGCGCCCACTCCACGACGGGTTTGTGTGGCGTGGTCCCACAGCGCGCAGCCTCATCACTGATTCTTGGCAAAAAACCGAACCGACACGTCAAGCAGTGGCGATGTTTATGGCCTGTGTTCGTCTTGACACAGATGAGGCTGGTTGCTACGATGTAGCAACCGTAACGTGGGAGGTTTGTGATGTCTGTGAGGAATGTTTCCGCGGCAGGAGACCCGTTCCACCTGCCCCGGCCGGGCCGCGCATGCCTGGCCGTCGTGATGCTTGCGATGCTCGTGCTCTTGGCATCGCCGCTGCTGGCAGCAGAATCATGCACAAGTTTTGATCCCAACACTGCCACAGTCAAACAGATTGGCGGTAGCTGGCAGGTGGTATCCGGCAGCACCGTGCTCGTGAACTGCGGGTCCAGCCAGGCGAATGCTCAGGCGGCCCTGAACGCCATCAAGAGCTACGGGATGAACTCGAAATGCTCAGTCGCCGGAATGCAGTTCTGGCTTGCTAGCGGAAATGCTCCTTCGGGGGCGCTCGCTGGCGAGACCTGCACCCCCTTCGACCCTGCAAAACTCACCGTGGTACAGGCTGGTGGGTGGTGGCTCGCGGCAGACAAGAAGCCTCTGCTGGGGTTCGGAGCGAACCAGGCCGCAGCGAACGAGGCGCTGGCGACGATCAAGAAATACGGCTTCAATTCCTTCTGCTACGCGGGCACCATGCCCGACGTGATCACGTACTTCAAGAAGGTTGTGGTTATGTCAACGAGGTCGATCAGCCTCGGTCCGATAACCATACCTACGCCTGACGATCTGATCCCGAATCTGTCGGGCGGGACCGTTGATCTGCCGGGTGGCATAAGCATTCCGCTGCCGCCTCTGCCTCCGGGAGTGCCATCGCCGTCGGGTTCGTCTCTTGCGCCCGTCATAGCGAAGTCTCCGGGTGGACTGACGGTCGTGCTTCCGCCTGGCGCCCCTGTTCCGCCTGGTCTTACCGTTGTTTCGGGTTCCGGTTCGTCAAGCGGCAGCAGTTCGTCGGGCAGTTCCGGGTTTGTCGTTGTCCAATCCCCAGCCGGAGTGAAGATCGTGCTTCCGCCTGGATGTCCCGTGCCTCCAGGCTTTACCGTGGTATCCGGCAGCAGCGCGTCGTCAGGGACGTCCGGATCGTCAGGATCAAGTGGTGTACACGCGGCAGTGCCGGTCGGATCGTCCTCGGGCACATCCGGAAGCGCACCGGGCACGCCTACTCCGGGCAGTTATGGCCCGGTTGACGCCGGGTCGCCTGGCGTCGGGACACCTACAACGGGGAACGTCAATCGCCCGCCGGCAGTCATCGGCGCCCCGACGACTGGATCGCCAGTCCAGGGAGGGCCTACTCCTGGCACTCCGACTCCGGGAACACCGGTTGTTGCTCCGGGCACGGCCACTCCGGTTGTTGCGGTCACGCCTGTTGTTGTGACCACTCCCGCAGTGGAGTCGCACGAGGAGGACTGCCTGACGTTCGATCCGAACCTGGTCGAAGCGAAGTTGGTCAACGGTTCCTGGAAGGTGGTCCAGGGCAATAACTGGATGCTCGACTTTGGCGCGAACGGCCAGGCGAACGCGCAGATGGCAGTCAACATCATCAAGCACTACCGGATGAACTCGCACTGCTTCATCGGGCGGCCCAATCCATCGTTCCAGTACTGGCTTGCGGACGGCAAGGCGCCTGTGGGCCCGTATACGGGTGAGGACCGCATCCCGTTCAACATCAACAACCTCAAGATTGTAGCGATGAGCCCTGGCTTCAGCATCCTCGATGGCAATCATCGGCTGTTCGATTTCCCGAACCAGTCAGAGGCCAATCAGGCACTGGCGGTCATAAAGAGGTATGGTTTCACGTCGGTGTGCTACGTGGGCAGACCCTATGCGCCATTTACCTATCTGCGTAGGGACATCCCGTTGATGGTGGCGCCTCCGCACGTGACCAATCCGCAGACAGCTACGACGGGCTCAACCGGCACGACTGGTGCGAGCAGCACGACAGGTGCTTCCAGTCCGCAGCTTGCTAAGGGGCCTATCGTGAAAGGACCCGGAATCCAGATGCCGGCAGGGCAACTGGCGAAGGCGCCTGGTACGATCAAGCTGCCGACCGCTACTGGAGAGACAACCGGAGAGACAGCCAGCTCGAATACCTCCACCGGTAATACTCCCGCTGCGGGCAAGATCGTTGCGGGACCACTCGCGCGGCCAAACCAGAAGCCTGTGATGCCGACTGGACCCATCACGAAGAAGCCGGGCAATGCTCCGCCATCAGTGGGGCAGCCGAGCGTTGTTTCCAGAAACGAGGTGCCGATCGATCCGAGAAGCATCAGCTTCAAGGAAACGGGCGGCATCTGGGCGGTCGTGGATGCGTCCGGAAAATCGATACTGGACTTTGGCAGTGGCGGACAGGCGAAAAGGAACGCCAGGGACGCTGCCGCGATCATCAAGCACTATGGGATGACCTCCCGTGGGCATATCGGTTCGCCCGGGACATTCCAGTTCTGGCTCGTGAACGGCAGAGCTCCTGCAGGACCGTACCGGGGCGAGGACGCAATCTCGTTCGATCCCAACAAGCTGCAGGTGATGCAGGTCTCCGGGAACTGGCTGATAGTGGAGAACGGAAACCACTACATGTTCAACTTCGGACCCAGCAAGGCCAATGCGGATGCGGCGCTGGCGCTGATAAAGCAGTATGGGTTCACCAAGACCTGCTACGTCGGCAGACCGAACGCTGCGATGCAGTACTTCCGGAAGTAAGGCTTCCGGGCTCTCGACAGAGACATGAACAAAGGCCGGCGCACGAAGCGCCGGCCTTTCTCTCGTGTCTGCGGTAATCCGCTCCCGACTACTGAGTCGGCGGCGGTGTATCGGTGGCTTCAGCCGGGGCCGGGTTGGCTTCTACAGCGGGTTGGGCGTAGTTTGCTTCAGCCGGCGCGGAACCGGAGGACACTTGCCCCGGCTCGAACGCCTTCAGTCCCGTACCGGGGAAACGAACGATATCGCCGATCTTCGCGGCGGTTCCTTCTATCAGAGTGGCGATGGACATGCTCTTGGTCACCGTCTCCACTCTGCAGCGTCCGATGCGGGTGTCTTTGGTGCGGCCGATAACTGTCTGCGTGTCGGGGTCGATTATTGCCCGGCCTGCTGTCAGGATCTCCATTTCATCGCCCACCTTGATGCCGGTTTCGGAGCCGGCGTTCAGGTAGAGGCCTATTATCGCGCCCGAGGCGTCTGCGTCCAATTCAGCTATTCGTCCTTCCCAGGGTATCTTGTCCATACGCTCGCAGATGCCCTGGACGGCCTTGGTGATGGCCAGCCGGGTCGCCTGGCCGAGCGGAGTCTGACTGAATCCGGAAGCCGACACCTGCAGTTCCGGCCTATCGACAGCTACGGAAGTCGAGGATGAACCGGCTCTTCCCTCGGCCTTGATGGATTCCATTATCACGCCGGTAGTGGCGTCGTAGATGCGTATGTCCAGGACGACTGACGCCTCAGACTTCGTTCCGCCGAGGCCGATTCCCTTGAGCGCACTGACGTTGCCTCCGGTGCTGGACCTCTTGTAGCTGAACTCAGTGACGGCTCCGCGAATCAGAGCTTGCGCACCCAGAAGCTTGCCGGACAGCGTAGCGCTGTCGGCAGTCATTGCTCCGCTGGCGCTGTAGGACTGCTCGGTGGCTATATCGGCCATAGCCTTGCGCTCCAGAAGTATGAAGCGCTTCGAGTCGTATAGCGCCGTTGTCAGCATCTCGGTCAGACCGGTGCCGAAATCCACCGGCATAGGTATTGATTGCGTCGTGGTCGAGACAACGCCGCCCGTGGTGGTGGGTTCGATGGTGGTGGTGGAGGCGACTTTGACGTCAATGTCCATTACCCCCAGGCGCTTCTTGGGCCCGGTCCACGGGGGCAAGTTGATCGTCAGCTTGTCGTCGTCCTTGGTGTCTTTCGCCGCGGGCTTGTCCTTGCTGGCAGAGGCGGACGCCGCCTTCTCGGCAATACCGCCCAGGCCGCCGAGGTTCAAGGCCAGGGCGCGGTCTTGCATTACGAAGAGCAGCATTGTGAGAGCGACCACACAGAATAGGGATTTGCTCATTGTCTCCGAACCTCCAGTGATTCGTAGGGTGCCCACGAAGCCGCGATGGTCAGCTCTTCGTGCCGGGCCGCTTGCGTCATTATATGCAAGCTCGTCAGGAGTGTCAATTGACGAGTTGTTCGGAGGTTGGGCGGGCTAGAGACCCACGCTTGCCATCAGTTCCTTTGTTGCTTCAACTATGTGGATGCCTGCGTCTGTGGCGAGCTTGCTCGTTGAACAGGGCCAGGTCTCGTAACCGCCGCGCTCGAATGCCTCCGGCGTGGGAACGTAGCCGCAGTAGCCGTCTGTTAGCTGGCTGATCAGCGTGATTCTGGCGTTTGCGGCCTCCCTGATCTGCAGGGCGAACTCGCTGAACAACTCGGCCGGATTGGTGCAGATGACGGTGTCGCCTATCCTGATCACGTTCAGCCGCACCTCAACCGGGCTCTCCTCACGCATCTTGCGCGGCCAGTCTTTCTCGCACGCTTCGTAGAACGCGACGGACTCTCCGCCCCACTGGGGCCAGTTACGGCTTCCGCGCTCGGCGAACGGGCGGATGGGGATGTAGATGGCGGTGTGCTGGAATGCGAGGGTGGGAGAGTCTATTGGCTCGATGGCTGTGGCGATTATCTTGCTGATTTCGCCCGCCAGCAGCAGGCCGCCGCGCTTGAAGCCTTCTTCGCCCATCCACGGCTGTTCCTTGGTGCCCTTTCTGTGCATGACGGGCGTGGTGTTGCCGGCGGCGCCGGTGAGATAGACGATGGTGGTATCCTCACCGAGCGCCGCTTTGAGAATACGTCTCACCTCGCCCGGATAGTCCGCGCTGTAATTGAGTTCGTGTTCGATGGAGTTGGGGTGTGTGCCGAAATTGGCGATAACGCCCGTGATCTTGCCCTCGGAGTTGCGGAAGAAGACCACGCCAAGGTTCGGGTCGCGCGCCGGTTCCTCGCCGAGGAAGCCTTCCTTATCGGCGGAGCCGTGCGTGATCGAGCTGCCATCGGCATACATACACCTGCGGTTCCAGTTCAGGTGGTCGAGCTGTCCGATGCCGCTGTAGGCGGTGACCGGCTGGAGGTTCGTGATCGCCAGTTCTGCTGAACGCAGAATGCTTTCCTCGAGAGTGGCCATGAACTGAGGGTCGGGATCGCCCCGGAAGCGCGGGATGGCGACCGGCGCGACGTGCGAGTGCGTGGTATGGATCAGCAGCCGTTCCGCCGGCAGTCCCGTTCGTTCCTGGAAGCGTTGTTGGACCGCAGCCGTGTAGGAGGGCTCAAGGAGACAGAGGTCGAGCGAGACCATCACGACCGTCTCGTCGTCCTGCCTCAGCGCTACGGCGTTCGCCATCAGCGGATCGTGCGTGCCCTCGCCGATGCGCAGGTAGTGCTGCCCCGCGATAGCCAGCCCGGGGCCGGGCGTGTAGTCAATCTCAGCGAATCCCACGAGCAAGTCGCGCATGCGTCCCATTCCTTCCTCTTTCCTATTCGATTACCGGCGGCTAGGGCTTCCAGGGACTACCGTCGTTCTGGGCCATGAGTTTCTGCACCGCCGAAAAGTGGGATGCTATGTCCACTTTGCTGACAAGGTCCCACACGGTTGTGCCTTTGAGCCGAAGACCCATGATCGCCGTAATCCATGCCGGGCCCCAGCCGGTCTCAGCGCTCCACGCGCCCCAGCCGAGGTCGGCCGAACTCGCCCAGTATTCCCATCGGCCGAAGTCGAAAGCCCTGAACCAGGTGCCGTTCAGATAGGGCACCTCGGTAGACTTCACCTGTATTCTGCAGAGGTATTCCGTGAGCTTGTCTTCGGCGGCCTTCAGCTTCGGATCACCCGTCGCGGCGGCGGCTTCCCGAAGTCCAAGCAGCGCGAAGCCAGTGGTGTAGAGCTGGTCCGATACCGGATTCCCGTTCTCCTGGATCAGCGGGGTTTCCATAGTACCGTACTGCTCGTTCGACTGAGGCAGGAAGAAATGCCCGCCTCCGGTGCTGCCCATAAGCTCCATGATCGCCCCGCAGGGCTGCTGGCGAGATATCAAGTCGTCGGAGATCTTCTTGAGCCAGCCCCTGTGCTCGGGTGTGTCTTCCAGGCGTATCAGCCATGACAGGCAGAGCAGCATTCGCGAGCGCTCGTTGCTATCGTTCCATCGCCACTCGTTCGGGAACGCTTCCACGGTCATCTTGATTGCCGTCTTGGCGCTCTCGAGGAACGGCTTGTAGCCGGTCTGCCGATAGGCCCAGAGGAAGCACGCCCAGAGATACGAGTCCATATGCGGAGAGTAGTTGATGTTCTCCTGATCGGCATAGTACTTCCAACCGTTGGCTTCCAACGGACCGATATCCACGCGGTCGTCCCTGAACCCCAGCTTACCGGTTGTTCTGAGGTTCGCCAGGAGGGCTCGCATGATGAACTCGTTCCAGTTCCCGGTGCCAAGGCAGGCCTCGGCGATGATGGTGCCCAGGATCGCGCGGGCGTTGTCGTCGCCGTAGTTGGCCTTGGTCCAATTGGGCGCGATGGCGCCCCACGCCATCAGCCCAAAAGCCGGGTGCTTCGGATCGGCCCGGACGCCCCCGCACATGCCGGAGTCCACGTAGATGTAGCGGAGCAGGTTCGAGGCGACTTCACGGCTGCGCGCATTGTTGTTGAGCGAAGCGTCCACAGCCAGTGCCATCGCTACTTCGGCGTTGCAGTCGTCCCTGAGCGGGAGCCGCTGCTTCTGGCTGCCGTCAAACTCGATTCCCGCCGCGTAGCCCTCCAGGATTCCGTTTGAGCCATCGCCTGCGGCGTGGCCTGCCGGCGGGACGGGCCGAACCTCCGCGCCTGCGAGGAGCTGCTTCTCGACCTCGGGTTTCTCCTGGTCATTCACGAGCATGCGACCATCGAGATACCAGCCGACCGCGTTCGCTACCGCGCGTTTCTCAGCGTCTGCGGGCAGCTTTTCGTCTTTGCCATACATCGGCCGGACGGTTGGCTCGAACTTGAGTGATACGTTTGCTGCGGGGTCGAGCATCCCGAGGACCTGCTCCCAGAAGATGCCCCAGTCCTTCGCTGGCGCGTAGCGTCCGCTGACAAAGCTGCTGAGCTTCGTTGTCGCCACCATCACGTCGCCCTTCGGTAGTCTGAAGAGGATAGGGGAGGCGGTTTGCGGGATGCCGAAGACGGCTTTGTCGAAACCCGCGACGCGGGCGATCACCAGTATCGGGTCTTCCGCCTTGGCGGGCAGATATCGACAGCCGGAGATCGCAAGTATGTGCAACTTCGGCAGTCTGCTACCGAGAGAGTCGTTGGCTACCACGCCGCGCTCCCACTCCGTCGTCCGCACCTCGCCCAATTCGACTCCAGGGACCATGCTCGGGTACTCGACGTAGAGCTTGACACCCTTCTGAGCGGCGGATGCGTAGACCGCCTCGTCCAGCTCAGTCTGAGCGTTCGGGTATTCGTCTGCCAGGATAAGCACGGCTGAGCCTGCTTTGGCCTGGGCCACCGCCTCACGCGGGCTGTCAAACCGCGGGCATTCGTAGCCGTTGTCGGAGAGGACCTTGAACAGGTCATTAGATGCTTTGCACGAGAAGAGTAGGTTCAATTTGGCTGCCTCCGCGCCTTGCGCGCACATTATTAGAATCGCCGCTGCGGGCAGAATCCACCTCATCATCCTGTCTAGTCTCCCTTATGGGCCTTACCTACCCAGCGGATCGGCTTTGCCTCCAGGCATCGAAGATCCGGCAATTCATGTGCCGGGTCAGCTTCCGCGTCCGCGATGCGGCCGGTTAGCTCCTGGAGGAAGCGCACGGCGAACTTGCGCTGCATTGTGAGTTCTCTGATCATCGACGGCGCCATATAAGGCAGGTTGTCCTCGATCTGGAGTATAGAGGCGTCCAACTCCTCGATGGCTGCCCTCAACTCGCCGGCTTTGGCATTCATGGCGGCGATATCCATCTGGCCGTCGGCCTGCATATCTTTGTATAGGGCGGTTGCCTGCGCGAGCCGCAAGAACAGGTGAGCGCTGGCGGCCGTGCGGGCCATCTCCGCTGAATAGGCTTCCGACAATCCGCCGGGATTGCGCTGCCAGAGATCGCCGCGGTCGAAGATCTTTTTCGCTGCGCGCGCGTTCTCGCAGATCATTCCGAGGTTGTGCTGGACCCCGCCTGGGTTTTCGGCGAGAGGACCCACGATCGCCTGAGGGTAGTTTTCGCGCAAGAACTGCGAGCGGCGGCTCAGCCCGTAAGCGTTCGAATAGTGGTAGATGGCCCAATTGGTAGGACCCATAGGGCCGGTAACGAAGTCCAGGCGCTTGAATGCTTCCTTGCCCTCAGGCGCATCGCCGAACAGGAACCGCGTGTATTTCTCGCGGAACGCGTCAACATCGCCGGTTCCTTTCGAGTTCCAGGAGTATTCGGCGAGGCAGGCGTATTGACGATGGTAGGCGCTGTAGTAGACTGAGTAGGCTTCGGCGCCCTCGGCATCCTCTTCGGCCGCCTTTTGGGTCGCTAGGTAGATGTTGTTGAGGTGGTCCTGCAGCGGTGTCCAGTAGTAGTAGCCCGTCATGGGCACAACCCAGGACTCTATACCGAGTTCGGGGTGGATCGTATCGAAGAAGCCTCCGTACCGCCACCAGTGCAGCGCAACCTTGTCGATGATGCCTTCCCTGCGGAAGCGCTCGGCCAGTTCCTTGTTCATCTTGCCGCCGCGCACGAAGCTATCGTGCCAGATCCCGATCTTGTCCATCCCCTTGGCCGCAAGATGCTTGCACATAGCTACGGTGTAGTCGATGAACTGGTCATACCACTCCTTGCCCTTGCAGTCAGGGCATTGGCAATAAGGCGAGACGACTCTGGTGGGCTCGTCCTCGTCCATGCCCAGAATCGGCCAGACCTCGTCGAGTCCAAGATGGAACCACGTCACGCCATTGGGAAGCAGATACCGGTCCGCGATCTCATCGACGATGTCGAACATCACTTCATAGGTCCTGGGATTCGACAGGCAGAACCCGTATCCGACCGGGTTCCCGTTCTCGTCCTTTGAGGAGATTTCCGGAATCTTGTGCGGGATCAGTGTGTTGTGCCCCGGTGTGTTGAAGTGCGGATAGACGGTTACGCCTCTTGATGCGCCGTACGCTACCACCTCACCGAAGAAGTCCTCGGTGAACATCAGTGGCAGGTACTCAATGCGCACGTAATCGCCCTTCTTCGCTGAATAGTACTCGATCGACTGCAGAGCCTGCAGTTCGGGGTACTTTTTGATAGGAACGAGGAGGAATTCGGAGCGTTTATGCTCGTATTGGATCATCCAGTTGTTCTGAATACCGATATCCAGTACGTTGAACTTGAGGCTTGCAAGCAAGTCGATGGCGTCTTTCCAGTCCTGCAGCGTCATCAACTCGGAGCACCATCTGCTCTCTGCAAAGATGCCCCGGTATCGGCGCTCCGGCCAGTCAACGATAGTCACCTGCGGCACGGTTCCATCGGGTTCCAGCAACTGGAGGAGAGTCTGGACGCCGTAGAGGACACCGATAGGCTGATCGCCGGCTATGACGACCTCGTTCGCGCTTATCGACAGCACGTAGCCCTGATCCTGGTTGGGAACATCGGTAAGGCGATCCAGCAGCGACTCCGCGATCATGCTGTTGGTCCCGGGAGTGCCCATCACGACTCGGATCGCGTCACCGGGTTCCACTGCCGATGCAAGCAAGGATGCGGCGTAACGCTCCAGTTCCGTCGGGTCCTGCCCGAGCACGAGTGACGCGCCTTTGAGACATAACGACGCGCCGCTAAGCTCGGCTATTCTCGGTTCTGGGAAGACGGTCATGCTGTGCCTCCAGATTCTGGACTAATACTAGACTCTGGCATCGACTGCTGTCAACCGGTAATGCGCTTTAGGAGGGGATGGGCTTTCACGCGCGGAAGGAGTTCCAGGAGCGTTGGCCCCACAACTTCAGAGAGGTGATGATCATGGGAGATCAGTTAGCCATAGACGGCGGCGTGCCGGTGTGTTTGGAGCAGTTTCCTCCGTGGCCGTGGTTCACGGATGAGATAATCGAAGCGGCGATGGAGCCGCTGAAGACAGGCAAGGTCAACTACTGGACGGGCGAGTTGGGGATGCGGTTCGAGCTCGAATTCGCCCGCTGGAACGGGGCGAAGTTCGGGATATCGACCTCCAACGGCACATCGGCCCTGCACGTTGCGCTGGCCGGGCTGGGAATAGGGCCGGGCGACGAGGTGATCGTGCCGTCGTATACATTCATTGCGACATCATTCGCAGTGTGCCAGGCCGGAGCCGTGCCGGTGTTTGCGGATGTGGAGAAGCTCGGACATACCATCCTCGCCTCGGACATCGAGGCGAAAATATCAGAGAGAACCAGGGCGATCATAGTAGTGCACCTCTACGGGGAAGTCTGCGACATGGACGCGGTTATGGATGTCGCCAAGCGGCACTCGCTGTTTGTTGTGGAGGACTGCGCGCAGGCGCACGGCGCTACCTACAAGGGGCAGAAGGTCGGTACCATTGGTGACGTGGGAGCGTTCAGCTTCTGTCAGTCCAAGACTTTCACCACAGGCGGAGAGGGCGGTTGCGTGATCACTGACCACGAGGACGTAGCATGGCAATGCCGCTCGTTCAGGGATCACGGCTATGATGTCGCCGAGAGACTGCGGCTGCTGGAGCTTGAGGCCAAGCTGCCGTACATCCACAACTGTGTAGGGTTCAACTACCGGATGACGGAGATGCAGTCGGCGATCGGACTCAAGGAGTTGGAGCGGATCGACGATTGGAACCTGGCGAACCGGAGGCGCAACGGTGAAATGTTGATCGCGGCCCTTAAGGGCTGTCCCCAGATCGCAAGGCTTCCAATACACACCGCCGAACGAAGCAATGGGTTCTGGCTCTTCCCGATTGTGCTGGATATCGACAAGCTTACGACTGATGTCAAAGGCGTTACGAATGCGCTGGCGGCTGAAGGGATCCCCTGCGGGCCGGTGCTCTGGCCGCAATGTTACAGGGAAAACGCCTACCAGAACAAGAAAGGCTTCGGCAAGCTGGGCTATCCTTTCGGCGATCCGAACGCCCGCCCTCAGGCTGTGGATTACTCACGGGTCTTCTGTCCCAACGCGGCTGAGGTCGAGACCAAGTGCTTCTTCGTTCCCGTCCACCCGACCTACGAGGAGCATCACATAGAAATGGCTGCCAGGGCTATCCTCAAGGTTCTGGGGGCGTATGCGAAATGAAAGATGTGGTTTGCCAGGACGGCGCGGTAGTATCAGGAAGCGGCTTCGGAGCGCAGGCGGGCGCGGATGTTCTTCGCACGGGAGGAAACGCTTTTGACGCCGCGGTTGCCGCCGCGCTCGTCGAGTGCGTTGTGCAGCCCGGAAACGTCGGAATCGGCGGCTACGGTGGGACAGCGGTATTCTATTCGGCTGAAGAAGATGCCGTGGTTGCGCTGGATTTCGATGGTTTCGCTCCGCTGGCGGCGACGCCGGACATGTTCGCGGGAAAGCCTGCCGCCGTCTCCGAACGAGGGTATCTGGCCGTGGTTGCCCCTCCGATCATCCGCGGGTTGAACGCGCTGCTGACGACATACGGCACTATGAGCTTCTCCGAAGTTGCGGCGGAGGCACATCGACTCTCGGCCGAGGGTTTTCCGGCGTCAAAGGGGTTCTCTGACAGTATGGAGTGGCTGGCCGAGCGCGCCGACGAGGATAGCCTGCGCGCGATCATGCCGGATGGTCCTCCCGCCGAGGGTGAGCTTTTCGTGCAGAAGGACCTCGCCACGCTGATCGATCGTTTGCGGAGCGAAGGGCCGGAAGTGTTCTATTCCGGTGACATCCCCATGACGATAGCATCGGCGATCAAGAAGCACGGCGGCATAGTGGACGAGGCGGACTTCGCTGTGGTTAGGCCGCGGTTCGGGGAGCCGCTCAGCGTCAGGAGTGGGGATCATACGGTCTATTCGCCGTGTCCTCCATCGGGCGGGTTGACGTCGCTTCAGATCCTGAACCTGCTGAATGCAGCCAAGCTGGAGAAGGACGACGCCGAGTTCTACCGGTTCTGCATCGAGGCAGGGAGATACGCCTGGGCAGACCGCCTCTGCTGCCTTGGTGACCCGGACTTCGCCGACGTTCCTATGGAGCGCCTGCTTTCCGAAAAGCATGCCGAAACCCTAATCAGCCGCGTACGCGCAGGGGAGATGGCCCGGTTCGAGGGGGCCGACGCCTCCGGCGGCGAGCATACCGTGCACCTTGTGAGCATGGACAAGCACGGAAATGCCGTTTCCCTGACCGAGACGCAGGGGATGTGGATGGGGTCGTTCGTTGGCATACCTGGCCTCGGCCTTCTGCTGGGCAACGGGATGTCGCGCTTCAACACGGAGCCCGGCAGGCCGAATTCCATCGCGCCGGGCAAGCGGATGCTGCATAATATGAGCCCGCTTCTGATCATGAACGACGAGGGCTGTTGCTGCGTGACGGGTCTGCCGGGTGGGAGAAAGATAGTGAATGTGGCCGCGCTGATGGCGTATGCGGTCACGAGACTCGGTCGTACTTGCGGCGAGGCGCTTTCGATGCCTCGGTTCCACGTTGAGGGACCCGAGGAAGCTGAGGTTAGCTCGGAGGAACTGCTCGGCGCTCTGAAGGACCGATACGGTAGGGGCTATCCCGTGAAGCTGGCTGCGAAGATCGGCGGACCCGTGGCCGGCATAGTGAGAGACTCGCGAGGGGGCTTGCTGGCTGCTTCCGAGCACGGGCCGGGCTGTGTTGCCTCTGAATGAGCCTGATGGGTGTCGACGCCACAATGCTCTCAATAGAGAGGACAACTTTTTCGGCGAACAGAAGTAGTATTCGACTTGCCACACGCTGAGCGCAACTGGCCGGCTGTCAGAGGGGAGTGGCTCGTTGGCTGATATGAAAAACAAAGAAGACTTCTCCGGGCCGGACGCAGCTAGGCCCCGTTCGATGGTGGGACCGATCGACTCCCTCGTGGCACGCGCGCTCTGGCTCTTCGCGGTTCTGGGGACAGTCGTGGTTGCGGTGTCTGTTTCACGCGCTGGTGTGGTTGGCTGGCGTCCCCTGTTTTCTGTTCACATTGCCGCGCTGGTCTTGCTCTGGGTCGTAGCTCTACTCCGGAGACAGCTTGGGCTGAAAGCTCGCGCCACTGCTCTTGCGGTTCTTGCGTTTGCACTGGGGCTGAGTGGTGTAATGCAGTTCGCGCAGTTGGGCCAGGGGCTGATGATCCTGGTATTGGGATGCATGCTCATCGCCGGTATGATGGGGATGAAGCGCGGATTGGCAGCCATTGCGCTGTGCACTGCTGTGGTTTCGCTTGTTATGCTGGCGTTTGCGCGCGGAATCCTGGCCCTCGACTTCGACGTGCCGCGCTACCTGAGTTCATCGGGCGCATATCTATCGGCGGCGGCCGGTTTTGCTCTCATAGGGGGCGCCGCGGTTGTGCTGGTGGGCGCTATAAGAGACCAGCTAGGTAGTTCGCTTAAGGATCTGCACGAGGCAAAAGGCGAACTGGAATCGGCTGAGGCAATGTTTCGGTCGGTCTTTAGCCAGGCCGCCGTGGGAATCGTTGTTCAATCTATCGATGGCGTGTGGTTGGAAGCGAACGATCGAGCATGTGAGTTGTTTGGGCGTCCGCGGGAGGAGATGATCGGCCGCTCCTTCCTTGATGTAACGCACCCGGATGATGTCGAAAGGAGCAGGACTGCTTTGCGGAAGATGGCGGACGGAGGAGCAGACCGGGTGTTTGTCGAGAAGCGTTACCTTCGGGGCGACGGCAGCGTCATCTGGGCCAACACCTACGCTTCCATTGTGCGCGACAAGGAGGGGCAGCCGCTCTTCCACGTGGTTGTAATCGAAGATGTCACGGATAAGCGACGCATCGAGGATGAGAAAAGGCGCTTCTACCGCGAGACTATCGGCAGCGTGACCGGCGGTAAGCTGCTCATAGCGGGCGATGATGAATCCCGTTACTATGAAGACGCTTCCGCCCTTCAAATAGGTGTGGCCTCGCCCGCTCAGGTGGCCGAGGCAAGGCAGAGGGTCCGTGACTACTGCCAACTACAGGGACTGCTAGGGGACGCGCTGGAGCTTTTCATCGTAGGGTTTGGGGAGGCTATGGGAAACGCGCTCAAGCACGCGGGGCAGGGTAGCGTGTTCGCGGGCTGTGATTCCGAGCAAGTCTGGGTTGGCGCCGTTGACAAGGGGCCGGGCATAAGCACTTTCTCACTGCCCAGAGCTGCGCTGGGGCGAGGCGCGGCCGCCTCGCTTTCCATGGGTTTTGGATACTCTATTATGATGAACGTTTCGGATCAGGTGCTGTTGACGACCGGCGCCGCAGGGACCAGAGTCGTGCTTTTCAAGCGGCTCGCGGGCGGAATGCCGAGCCTCCAACTTGAAGACCTCAGAGATACGTGGGATAGTATCTGAGGCTGTGCACGCTGCGAAATGAAGGTTTCTTGCCGGATTTGGAGTTAGCAAT
This sequence comes from Armatimonadota bacterium, assembly GCA_052035525.1. Classification (GTDB taxonomy): domain Bacteria; phylum Armatimonadota; class UBA5829; order UBA5829; family UBA5829; genus DTKD01. Next base: position 13,119 of record JBPOHN010000027.1, on the reverse strand, counting down.
GCGCTGTTTGCTGTCGGTTGATACTGGTGGTACCAAATGCCAGACGATCGCCGTTAGAGAAGATGGTACAGTTGTTGGATTGGGGCGCTGCGGGTTCTCAGGCAACGGGAACTGCGCGCAGGGCGACGGTGAGGCGATGCCTGATCCGCACGTACAGGCGGGGGCTCCTGCGCCCACGGGCGGGACTGGCCGTACGATGCAGTCCGTGAGCAGCGCCATACGGCAGGCCCTGCAGGGAGTGGACTGCAGCGAACTTCACGTAGTCAGCTACTACCGCTATCACTTGCTGGACAAGATGCTAGGCAGTGTCTGCAGTGCAGAGGTAGTACATCATCCGGTGCATGAACACCAGGGCGTGCTGGAGCTTGCCGGCCTCAAGTATGGCGTGATCGTTTCGTCCGGCACGGGCGCCTTCGTCCATGTAGTGGGCAAAGATGGCGGCCATCTGCATTTGGACAGCCTGGGCCCGATTCTTGGAGATTACGGCAGCGCATACCATATCGGAGCGCTGGCCGTTCAGGCTGCAGCCAGGAGCGATTGGCATCCCAGACACAAGACAAGCCTCCGACCTGCAGTGCACCGGTCTCTTGGAATTGAGGAAACCAGAGACAAAGGAGTATCGCTGGTCGGGGTCTTCGACCGCATTAAGGACAGGGCGGCCATAGCCGATCTGGCAAGGGTAGTGGACGAGGAGGCGATGGCGGGCGACACGGTTGCTCTTAGGGTGCTCGACGAGGCCGCACGCTCGCTCGCGGAGACTGTCTACGACGCTTACGACGCCCTTTCGCTGCGGGATCAGGACTACACACTGGTAGGCACCGGAGGCGTGATCGAGGGTTCCGATATCTACTGGGACTTTCTGTGCCGCCGGGTGCGCGAGTTCGCGCCGGACCTTAAGCTGACTAGAACCGACCTGCCGCATGTGGTCGGCGTTGCGCTCTGCGTCCTTCCCGAGATCGCTGACGGCAATGCGTGCGCGGCCCGAGCCAGATTGATGAGTTCCGCGAGAGAGATCTTCCGTTCCAATGCAAAGGAGTGTTCTGAATGATTCCGCTGAAGTACCTCGATGCCGTTCGCGGCGTACTGAACCATCTTGAGCAAACCCAGCTCACGAATGTCGAGCAGGCCGCGACCATGGTTGTCGAGTCGCTGCGAAGCGGCGGGGCTATCTGGCTGGCCGGCATAGGGCACGGCAACGAGCAGGATTTCATCAACCGGGCCGGCGGGCTTGCGGCGGTGCAGCCGTTTTCCTATGGGTTCAACATCAACAATCCCGTAGCGGAGTGCAAGGCCAACCGGCCAAGGCCGGAGCCGTTGGAAGTGGATCTGGAGACGGCTCGTTTCGCCGTGCGTGCCGGTAACATGCGGAGCGGTGACGTGCTGATGCTTGGCTCCGTGTCTGGAAAGAACCGCGGCCCGATCGAGCTTGCGATGGCTTGCAGAGACGCAGGAATCAAGGTGATAGGGATCACGTCTATGGAGTATACGGCGAACGTTGAGTCTTTGCATCCGTCGGGCAAGAAGCTCTGCGATGTTGTGGATGTCGTGATAGACAATGGAGCCCCGTATGGCGACGCCGCAGTGGACATGCCCGGTTTCGACTTCAAACTCCTGCCTGTTTCGGGCGTCAGCGCGCTTGTGGCCGGCTGGATGGTCTGGGGGAGGGTTATCGAGATCATGACCGAAGCAGGTGATCCACCGAGCGTTTTTATGAGCCTCAACCGTGAGGGCGGGCAGGAATACTACGAGAAGAGCCGAGCCCAATACAACAAGAGAGGATACTGATGTCTGCAGGAAACTATCTCCAGCAAGCCATTGCTGCTTTGGGCAAGGTCGCGGACACACAAGCTGACGCCATACACAAGGCTGCCGAAGCGTTCGCGGACGCCGTCGAGAACAACAAGAGCATCTTCGCGTTCGGCGCAAGCCACTCGTTCATACTCGCGGAGGAAATGATCTACCGGACGGGTGGGCTGATGTTGGTGAACCCGATATACCCGCACGGGATGAACCTTTTCGTGCGTCCGCTGACAGCCACCTCGAAGTGGGAACGCGTGCTTGGGTTGGGCAGGGAAGTGCTGAACTCTGCTCCCATCAAAGCGGGCGATGTGCTTGTGATCGCGTCAACCTCGGGCAGGAACGCCGTGGCCATCGATATGGCGATTGCGGCAAGAGAACAGGGGATCAAGACCATCGGGATTACATCGCTGGCCTATTCGACAGGCGTCACGAGCCGGCATCCATCGGGCAAGAAGCTGCTCGATCTGTGCGATATCGTCATAGACAACTGCGCTCCATATGGGGACGCGGCAGTGAGCGTGGAGGGTTTCGAGCAGCAAGTCGGACCGCTGTCTTCTGTGACCGGGTGTGCGATAGTCAATTCGATCGTCGCGGAGACCGTGAGACTGCTGGTGGAACGCGGGATCGAACCGCCGGTGTTCATCAGCGCGAACCTGGACCACGGTGACGACTACAATGCCCGTAAGCTAGCGGAGAACAAGCACAGAATACACTACATGGATTGATGCCTTTGGGGCATGACGTCCATCTCGGTTCCAAAGTGCGCACAAAGCGAAAGGGGCGCGTCCATTACGGACGTGCCCCTTTCTCATCCCCCACCTTCAATTCTCCTGAACAGCCAGGCCGACTATGTCCCGTAAGCGGCCGAAAAACGAAGATCGGCCGCAGGTGCGGCGATGTGCGGTCCCGACTGCGCGGTTAGCCCTCAATGACGTTCAGAACCGGGCCTCACCGCCTGATAGTTCGATGACCGGAGTATACCCTGTAACCGGCTGTCTGTCAAGCCTGTGGGAGCAAATTTGAGCATTATTTCTGGGCCGGGGAAGCCTTGCTGCAGTAACTGAGCTCATTTCACCACAAAACCGGTAATGAAGCGGCGGGAGAAGAGGCTCGAGTTCGCAACACTCAGCGGGTGGCCAGTTGTTCGCGGGCGGCTGCGAAGAGCCACGTTGGCTTTGGGTGATTGCACGAAAGGGCTGAGGACCCGTACGCGAAAATGGAGCGGGAGACGAGGTTCGAACTCGCGACATCCAGCTTGGAAGTGCTCACCATTGGTGGACAACAAGCCCTTTGGGATGGGGAAAAGGGTGTTTTTGAGCTTGATTCACGCCCTCTTGGGGTGGCTTTTTCCGTTGTGACTTCGGAGAAAGCGCTTTGCACAACACCCAGCCTCGCAAAAAAGAAAGAAATCAGCTGATGCAGCTCCTGGAACTATGGCTTGAGGCCAAAGAAGCCAGTGGCTGCAGCCCCGCTACCCTCGACCATTATAGTCGAGAGGTAAGCATGTTCGTCAAGTGGTTGATGCAGGAGGACCTCAACATCGGGCCTGACGATGTGACGCCATCCCACATCCGTCGATACCTTATCAAGCGCCGAAACGACGGCATATCAACCCATACTGTCCACGACAGCTATCGGAACCCCAAGATCTTTTGGACTTGGATGGTTCGCGAGGAACTGACGGACAACAATCCCTACGTCAAGGTCGATCCACCGAAACGCGATAAGGTGATGAAGCCAGACCTAAGCAAGGAGGAGGTGCAGCGTCTATTCGCCGCGTGCCAGGGTAGGGATTTCCGGATGCTTCGAGATCGGGCATTATTGGGTGTGCTGTTGGACACCGGCCTGCGAATCCACGAAGCGGCAAACCTCAAGGTCGCCGACATCATGGATGACACGATGATCATTCGAGGGAAGGGCGGCAAGCACCGGTATGTCTTTCTTTCGCCGGAGGTACGGTTGTCTCTGCGCCGATATCTCCGGGCCTGTCCGTGCGAGCTGGGACCGGAAGATCCACTGTGGGTCGGCCACCAGGGTCAGTATACGTCCAGAGGTCTTCAGCAGGTTGTTATCGACATCGGCCAGAGAGCCGGGATAACGCCGCTTGGTCCTCACCGACTTCGCCGGACCTTTGCGACCTGGAGCCTCAGGAGTGGCTGCGACATTGAGACGCTGCGGAGATTGATGGGGCACTCTTCGTTGTCCGTCCTCCAGGGTTACCTGGCGCTGGTCGAGACCGATCTCAAGAAAGCGCACACGGAGCACTCACCGATGAGGATGGTGGACGTAGACGAGAAGAAGCGGAAGAAGGACCCGTCTGCGGAAGCGAACCTTAAGCCGGGGCGGAACAACTATCCGTCGCGGAAGGCGAGGAAGAGGCCATAGTATCTAAGCACGTCTTCGGGGCCGAGAAAGATCGGCCCCAGGCTTTGTCCTGCGTGCTTTCTTCCCTGATAGGACTGAGGCTAGACGATCACCGGTCGAAGGGAACTGCATCAGTTAGCTCGCCGTTCCTAACCCGCCGATTCGGGCTGACGGTTCGACGCGATGACCCTCTCGCTGTACTCCTGCCAGTAACCATCAGGATCGCCTTCGAGTCCGTGCAACCAGTAGTACATCATCAGGATCTCGAAGTCTTGCTTTCGCCCTCTCGTGAAAGCGTTCTTCGGCATTCTCCGATACAGTGAGTCAAGGTTGAATAGGTTGCTCTTCTGCCGTATGTCGTAGTCATACTTGCGAAAAGTATCCTTGCTCTTTCGCCTATGACTCACGGGCCAGGAGTCCTCATCATCCCAGAAACGCTCAGCCCAGTTGCGACAGAACCCGGCAACATCGACCTGGTGCTTCGCCCATGTCTCAGTACGCCACTCGTCGATCTCCGTCGAGATGAATGGTGTATCCCAACGCCTGTTCCTAAGGCTTAGAACGCGGTGGTATTCCTTGATGAACCGGAAGAGCATCTCTGTCTGCTCTCTCAGGAACGGATGCTTTCTGATCAGTTTCGAATAGCAGTCGTAAGAGGCACTCCTGAATTCGCTTTCCGCGTGATAGAGGAGGAAAAGCTCGTCCCGCTTCAGGATGTTAGCAATGACTAGATTGAGCCGTTTGCCATAGTCGGCGTAGATGCCCACAAGCCATTCCCGCGTTTCCTGATCGTAATCCTCAAGCTGCTTGCGGTATTTGTCGAGTTTGTCACTCTCCAGCGCTGTTCGCTCCTCTGCTGCCGTCGTATCGAGATAGCTCCCGAAATACTCGAACACGTAGTTGGTGCAGATCCGCATGTTCTCAACGCGCTGTTCGACATTGAACTCGTTGAGCCGGTCCTCTTTCTTCCGGCGAGCGATGTATTCCTCAAGAGAGATCATCGTCAAACCTCCGACACCTACAGCACCGCGCTATCGGTCTGCTCCAATACGGCATCATCAGCTTAGCCTGCAGACTCTCGGGGTATCAGGGTTGCTTCGGTCATGCCTGCGTCCCCTCCACGAGCAGAGATGTCGTCGGACCGGGAGTGGTTTGGTCACTCTCTGCCGTTTGCGAAACTCCGGCTAGACCGCTCATGTATTCCTCAAGAAGCCGCTTCTGTGTCTGACGGATGATCTCGCCGACTTCGGAGCACTTGAGGGTCTTGCGCTCCATAAGAGCGTCCGCCACCGACTCGATAAGAGGCCACACAAGTCGAAATCTGACCTTATTCCGTGTTCTGATCTCAAGCCATCTGAAGTAAGCATTGCGCTCATCTGTATTGGACCCGCCGTATTCGCCGAGACAGCAGTCTATGAGGTACCAATCAGCATCGGACAGTCTGCTGGAATGACTCCTGGGAAAGACCTGGGCAGCAGCGTATCCTCCCGCCAAGGATAGCATGATCCGAGCTTCAGCCTGATGCCTTGCCCAAGGCGTCCATTCTCCGAGTTCCACGGACTGGGGCACCTTGTGCAGTCTGACCATGCCAGCGAAATCCTCGCCCGGATTCACCGTAACGTACCGGAACTTCACCCCTTCCAGATATGCTATAACCGCGTGGCCTGCCTCGTGAAAGGCCGTTGCTTTTCTTATCCTTGCCTTTGGACTCACCTGGAATACCTCCTGCTTCATTTGCGAGTATATCACAGGTGTTGCGGAACGTCATACTGCCGCACCAGAGGCGCTGGCTCGTTCGGAAGATAATCGCAGGAACCTAGATTCGCCGAGTCTTCTGGCATTGCCACCGACACGCCGACGATTACAGGCTGATAGATACAGCCGATCCATCGTCCTTGTCATAGCCACATAGCACAGCCTACGCTCTTCCTCCAGGGCTTCGTCGTCATCGAGCGATTGCCAGCAGGGCAGCACGCCTTCCTCCAGCCCGATCAGAAAGACGACGGGAAACTCTAGGCCCTTCGCTTGGTGGATGGTCATGAGCTGCACGGCATTAGCAGGTCCTGCGCATTCTTCTTTGAGCTGGGCAAGGAACATGGGCAGAACGGAACGGGCTGAGCCCTCATGCCGACTAACCAGAGCCCAAAGCGATGCCAGTTGTGGTGGATGCGATTCCCAGTCGGACCCGCACACGTGGTCGATCACCTGCCGTACGAGATTCGACAGGGATAGGCCACAAGCGATCATGCCACGCAGTTGGCCGATGGTTTCACCGTGTGCCAGTGCCCAGTCCGACGCGGTACCCAGTTCGTGATCTGCCTCTGAATGTGCCGTCAGCCGGAGGCATTCTTGAATGGTGTCATACACTTGGTCGGAGTCCGAGTTCACGACGTGGAAAGGAATCCCTGCTACCTTCAGCACACGCTTGATCGTGTCGGAAACCCAGCGTTGCCGAAAAAGCACGGCGTTGTCTCGATACCGAGCGGCCTCGGACGACACGAGCCGCTGTATCTCAAGGGCTACCGCCGCCGCTTCAGTCTCGTCAGTCTCATATCGACCGATGCGCACGCTGCCCTCGTCGGTGCGGAACGGTCTGACACCGCTGGATGGGGTAGCCTTGCTGCCGCCGATAAGATGCTCAGACGTCGCAATGATCCGCCTAGCTGAGCGGTAGTTGGTACTGAGATTGTGAATGCGACAGTCTGGCAGAGATTCGGCGAATTGCTCCATCAGTCGATAGTCTGCTCCACGGAAGCCATACACAGACTGCTTCACGTCGCCGACCACACAGGCGTTGCCATGAACCGAAGCCAACGCTTTGACTATCTCAGCCTCGATTAGCGTCGTATCCTGGAATTCGTCCACCAGAACATACTCGAACGGAGAAGCGACCCGCTGTCGCGTATCATCGTCTGCCAGCAATCGAGCCGTCTCCACCACCAGATCATCGAAGTCCAGTGCGCCTCTTTGTCGCAGCGCGGCCTGATAGGCCTGATGCAGCAGAGGCGTGAGTGCCGTGATCCCCGCATGGTTGTCGGAGTCCTCCGCTGCGTGCCCGTCGTCAACAGCGCCTCGATGCTTTGCCCTCGATATCTCGCCCTGCACTTTGCGAGGGGTGACCTTGGGGCCAAGACTCCTATGCTGAATGATCTCTCGCAACACGGACCGGGCTTCCTTGTCGGAGTAGATGGTGAAACCGGGATCAAGGCCGATGGCATTACCGTGCAGCTTCAGCAAACTCGCGCAGATCGAATGGAACGTGCCGATCCATATTCCATCTGTTGATGCGCTGGAGTAGCTCTCGACCCGGCTGCGCATTTCCTCGGCGGCCTTGTTGGTGAACGTAATGCAGAGAATTCGATTCTGAGATACGCCCCTGTCCAGCAGCCGAGCCACCCTAGCCGCGACTACCGCCGTCTTGCCGGATCCTGGACTTGCCTGAATGACGACGGCACCGTTCAGGTCTTCTGCTGCGGCTTTCTGGGCAGGATCGAGGTGGGCAATACTGACTGTCATCCTGTCCCCTCCCTGTGTGCCAACGGCGGCTCCGAAGCCCGGCGCAGCATCTCAGGTTCTTCGTCGCAACACGCATACACGGCTACAACGCAAGGATTTCCACCGCAATCGTTGCTGAGCAGTTCGTCATCCACGCCGTCGGTGTCGTAGTCGAACACCTGAACCTCGGTTCCCTCGGGGATGTCCTCGACCCACTGCACCATCCCGCCATAGACTCCAACCCTGATCGTCTTCGTCAGCTTCATCACGCCAGCCCTCCGTACTTCCACTCTTGGCACTCCTGGTAGAACTGGCACATCTTCTCGTTGCAGAAGCCTTGTCGGGGGAATGGATCGGCGGTACCGGACTCGATGTCCTTCATCTGGGAGACCGTAGACTGCAGATGTCGCACATAGGCGTCCACTTCGGCCCGTGTTCGGCGCATCTTCACGATCTGGATCGCAGGCTTGGCGTTTGCCCTCAGCCCTATATGGAACTCGAAGTCCACGTCGCGATTGGACAGCAGAGCATAGGCTGTGGCCTGCTTGTTCTCCGTAACCTCGGACTCCGGCCATCTGCGGCTGGTTACCTTGAAATCGATCATCGTGCCGTCTGATAGCTGAACGTCGATGATCCCGGCGAACACCCGATCACAGTCAGGGATCGGCATCACGTACTCGTGCTCGGTCAACACCGGCTCCATCTTCTCGACCACGTACTGCTCGTAGTAGTGGCGTAGGAGCCTCGCTACAGGATCGCGGTAGGAGTCGAAGCCTAACCCCGGCGCGGAGTCGATCTCGCCCCTAGCGACCGCCTCGTCAAACGTGGCGGTGAAATGAAGAACTACATCATTGGCGGGAAGGTCGATGCCGGTGATGCGCTTCTCGTCGAAGTTGAGCGCCAGAGCCTTGTGGTAGCACAGCCCGAGAAGCATCTGAACCGTGGGCTTCTTCGCGACGCCCTTGACGTACTTGAGATACCAGGCCAACTGGCACCGGTCGAACATATTGACCTGGGAGTAGCTGATGTGCTGGCCGATGTCGGCGAAGGGTCTGATTTGCGTGCCTGTGGCACGCGTGGCGACGGACGCTTCCATAGGGGATACCTCCTGATTGTTGGGATTGGGTTTTGACGCGAGCTTGAGGATGGCAGCTACGGCGCTCTGGGACTTGGCCAGAGGCAGATCGGTTGGCACAGGCAACTGCCCACACACTCCATCCTTCATTGACAGCGGGCACGAGCCAGCCTATCATAGGTCCGTGCCGCGCACAGCTCGGCAGGCAGATGCCCGGAGGTCTAGCGATGAGCAGTAGTGCCCGCATCTACTTCTCAGATTTCTTCGACGTGGATCCGAAACTGCTGGAGGACTATGGGGCCTTCAACGTGTCCTTGATCAACGACCTCCCTCTCTTCGTGGATCCGTTTCTCCTGTTCAATAGCGATAGCCCTGAGTATCGCACGCTACACGACGACATGATCGCGTATCTGAGGTACTTGAGAGACAGATCGGTTGCCGGTCAGGTATCTGAGGGCCTTCTGCGTGGGCTGTACATGTTCCCCGAGGTAAGACAAAACTGGCTTGGATTCTCGCGAGTTGGCAACAGGGGCAGCGGTCTGGGGCTCTCATTTGCACGTGCCTTGAACAGCAACCTACAAAGCATATTCACAGCATTCGGCGATGAGAAGATCACCGAAGCCAGCCACCTGGAGAAGCTTTGTCTCATTGACAGCGGTGTTGGCAGAGACAACATCAGTGACTTCGCCACCAACCTTATCAAGGGCTTCCTACTGGATTACACCCAAGCATTTGCCCAGGAGTTCCTCAATCCAACTTTCTGCGGCTGGTTTGCCGTGAATCGTGTTTCCTTCTGCTATGGCACTGGAACTTGGACTCGCGGGCGATATTACCTGCCGAGCCTCGGCGGAGACTACGTACTGCTGACTCCAAGGGAGATCTTGACGAAGGACGAAACCTGGATCAGTCGAACTGACATGTTACATCGGCTCCGCGAGATAGCGGATGCTCTGCCTGATCAGACCCTGCGAGCCCATCTTGATGAGTATCTGACTTCCCGCCTGACGGGCGAGGAAGAGGCAACAGACCGTCAGCGAATCTATGAGAGTGCGGTCCGCGTCTTCCCGGAGATCGTTGATCACTACATCCGCCAACAAGAGGAACACGGCGACGACGCTGTGACCCGCAGCAACCAGCTGGTAGGTGAAACAGAGCGGCTGTTCGTTAGACAAGTAAGAGACTTTGTGGACACGCATCTTCTTGGGAGCGCCTTCTACGGCGTGTCCGGCAACACGCTGGAAGAAGCCAGACAGCGGATCCTGTTCCTCAAACAGGTGATCGAGAACAATGACGGGTACCGGCTTTTCTATGAGGACGGAAAGCCAATAAGGCGAGAACAGGACCTACAGCTACTGTACCTACTCACTTGGTATGCTTCTCCCAGCGACATAAATCGCGAAGTGAACAATGGCAGAGGCCCCGTCGATTTCAAAGTATCACGAGGCAGTGCCGATAAGTCGCTCGTAGAGTTCAAGCTGGCCAGCAACAGCCAACTCAAGAGAAACCTCCAGAACCAAGTTCCCGTTTACGAGGAGGCCAACCGGACGCGGCAATCGCTCAAAGTCATTCTGTATTTCTCGGAAGCCGACGAGCGACGGGTTGCCAACATACTGAAGGATCTTGGCGCAGAAGGTGATTCGAGTATCATACTCATTGATGCCCGTTCTGACAACAAGCCGTCAGCGTCAACTGCCTAGGCCGCTGCTGTATCCGAAATGCAGTTCCGCCGAATGTGGTCGATTCTGCAGAGGCCGGTGTCAGCGGGCTATCGTAGAGTGGGTGCTTCGCTTGTTGCGAACAAACGAGCACCAGTGCTTGGCGATGTCGGAGACGGGGGCGATGGCGTAGCTGCGCGGACCGATGAGGGTTTCCATATTCTCGCGAAGCTGCTCGGGGGCTTGATGGTACGCTTCATAGTCGGCCTGCTGCATAATGAACATGCAGAACACCCCGATGTCCCGCAGGCCGGTGCGCCATTCGACGAGATCGGTCCGATCAGAGGGCATGCCATCGTGGATCATCACGATTTGCTTCAGGCTTTCCGGCCTTGCCGATAGTTCCTTGGCCGCGTCTCGGATCGTCGGCATCACGCGAGTGAGCGTTTCCGCCCGTATCCCCGCCAGCTTGGCCAGCACCTGCGGGCCATGCTCATCGAACGACTTGATGTGCACCTGGCCTTCCAGAGCCCAGATCGAAAGCGGGATCTGCAGAGTCTCACAGGCCATCGTGATCGCCATCGACATCACCCTCAGCTCTTCCTGAACGTCCTCCATTGAGCCGGAGCGGTCGATGATCAGAGTCAGCGCTATCTCTGGAGTCGCAATCCCTCGGAAGTGCTGAGCGGCAAATGGCTTCGCTGTATCTCTGACGAAGTAGCGAGCCTTGAACCTGCCGGGATACTGGCTGGGCCCCGACACAGCGCGAGGATTCTCCGCCTTGAGGTCGCGGATGATCTCAGCGGCTATCGGAGCCGCCGTGGGCAGATAGGGGATGTAGGGGGAGGCGACGATGTCCGAGTAGCGCCTGCCACGATGCGGTTTGGCCTTGGCGACAGTCAGGCCATCATCAGAGCCGTCTGGCACCAGAGTACTCAGATCCTCCGACACCTGTGCTGCGGTCTCATCGACCAGCTGTTCAACATCGTCGGCAGTCAAAGGGGAGTGGACTGAGTGGACTATCTCGTCGTCACTCTCGTCTTCACCATCTTCGCCAGCGACCGATGGATCCGTATCCGAGTGGTCGGCTCCGTCGTCAGGCATTTCCTGCTCTGCCTGTCCCCCTTGTCCACTGTCGTCTTCGGCTGGACCGTGCTCAGCACCTTGAGTGCATTCATTGCCCTCTGCGTCAGCAGGGTTGTTAGCCTTGTCGGTATCCTGGCTCTCGGACTGATCGTTGCCCTGCTCGTCGTCCGGCGTCAATGGATTGCACAGCGGCTTATGACCATCTGAGCCCGACATCCCGGACTGCATCCTGCTTATCACGTCCTCGGTTTCTTTGAGCGCCGAGGAGTCCTGCTGCTTGGCCTTGTCCAGACCGGCGATCTTCACGATCTTCCGGGCAAGGCGGAGCACTTCCTCGCAGTCCGACGCATACAGTGCCTGCTGGGCGATGCGGAGGACCTTCCTCCACTTCGCTATCGCCGGACCATCCAATGGTGGGATGCTCGCGCCGAGCCTCCATCGCAGGAGCAGGCTCAACACCGAGTACGCGTCTTCGAGAGTCAAATCAGCGAACTTCGGCAGCTGACTTGCGGCGATCCTGTTCACGAACCGGAAGAGCGTCTTCGAGACGTGGCTCATCCCCGAGCCGATCTTCTCAATCCTTGCATCCTCAAGCAGGTTGAGCACCATCTTGAGGTTGGCATCGTTGGATGCAGACATCACGACAGCCGGATCGCTGTAGAGCACGTGCAGGGCTTCGTGCCCGGTGATGGCTCGACTGACCAGGAAGTTGGCCTCGTCGAGCTTCGGTCCAGTCAGTCCCATCCTCTCGAACACGTCGGAAAACAAGTTCGGGTTGATCAGGATCTGCTTGTTCGTGAAGTCACACGTGCCAGTTTGGGTGGCCGGGTCAAGGATAACCCGGTAGGGCCTGCCTCGTGTGAGGGCATAAGAGCGACCCTGAAGCCGCTCTGTTACTGTGTGCCAGTCGTACCAGTGCATAGCGCGTTTCCTTTCACTCTTTTGTGGCCGGTGTTGAGCTGTTGCACTACACGGCAACATGCGATATAATGGCTGAGAGGTTGTAATGGAAGAGCAGTTTGGTTCGTACATCAGAGAGCTGAGAAAACGGAAGGGCTTGAGCCTCAGGCAACTAGCCGATGATGCGGCGATAGATTTCACTTACCTGAGCAAGGTCGAGACCAACAAGATACCACCGCCGTCAGAGGATGCTATTGCGCGTCTTGCGTCCGCCTTGGAAGCAGATCTGGATAAGCTGCTTTCCCTGGCTAGAAAGGTTGACAAGAGTCTTCACGATTTCCTTGTGACTGAGCCGGATGCGCCGAAGCTCCTCAGAGCTTGGAAGGACGGTCGCATCGAGGAAGCCAAGCGAATTATCGAAACGACCCGCGAGGCGAAGGAGCCGGACGACGGTGCTAAAGAACCTTGACAAGGTGTTCAGCAACAAAGTGCTGGAACAGAAAGCTGCCGAGTTGATAAGATGTTACGCGCTTCAGCGGCAGTGGGCACCCGAGTTGCCGGTTCCAGTGGACTCCATCATCGAGCACGTACTCGACCTGTGTATTGAGTATGACCTGATACGAGAGCCTGCAGGGGTCACGATCTGGGGTTGTATCGAACCCGGACGGAGGACCATAACGCTGAATGAGAAACACACTGATGCATTCAGCAAGTACCCGGGGCTGGAACGCTCTACGCTCGGGC
>JBPOHN010000010.1:0-78377 GCA_052035525.1 Armatimonadota bacterium | reverse complement strand
GGGGATGCGCTGGTCTCAAGAAGGCGCAGAGGCTATGCTTAGCCTGCGCGCATCGCTGCTGACCAATCCTAATATTGACCTTGCACCATACGCAGGTCCTTACCTTCAATGAGGGATGCACCCTTTTTGCCGTGTTTCGTTGACCCGCGATGTGCATTCTGATATAATCTTAGTTTGTGGGTCTACCAAATCAGGAGGGCTAGATGAAGGAAATCCAGCATCGAACCAAGCGTACCCCGGAGGTTGTTGATCTTCCAAACTTGGTCGAAATTCAGCTGAACTCCTACAAGTGGTTCCTTCAGGAGGGGCTGAGGGAGCTATTCCAAAGTTTTTCCCCTATCTACGACTTTACAGGAAACCTGTCTCTCGAACTGCTGGATTATACGCTGGGCGATCCCAAATACTCAGTAGAAGAATGCCGCTATCGGGACATGACCACCTACGAGGCGCCCATCAAGGTGCGGGTCCGTCTCACGGCAACAGGCAAGGAAGTCATCGAGTCCGAGGTTTATCTTGGTGATCTTCCGCTGATGACCGAGAAGGGCACTTTTGTTATCAATGGGGCCGAACGTGTGGTCGTCAGCCAGCTTGCAAGATCTCCTGGTGTGTATTTCAAGGATACCCTCGACTTCTCCGGCCGGGTGCTCTACTATGCCACCATTATACCAAGCCCCGGCGCGTGGATTGACATCGAGACTGACGCCAACGACGTTATCAGCGTTCGCGTCGCACAGACTAAGAAATTCCCGCTCACGAGCCTGCTCCGAGCGTTGAATATATTCGCGCCTGCGTGCCCCACGTCAGAGGTTCTGCCTCCGACGGAGGCTGTTGGGCGTAACCTTGCTGCTCCCGTCGTCAACAAGGACACGGGCGAAGTCATCTTCGATTCCGGCGCCACCGTGGACGAGAAGATGGTGAAGAAGCTCCACGGGTTGCACATAAGTGGCGTTGAGGTTGAGATGCAGGGCAGTGCCTGCGGGACCACCCCGGAAATCCTCGAGTTGTTCAGCGAGAAGATTACGCTCAAGGACACCTCGGCTGCCGGTGTGAGAGGCCTCAGGCCGGTCAGCGACATCAAAGACGGCACCAAAGTGCTGGTGAAGGCCGGCGAGAAGATCAGTGACGAGGCGGCAAAGAAGATCGAGAAGATGAAGCTGTCGTCGCTCGAGGTCTACCTGGTCAACCGTTACGTTGATGCTACCCTCGATCAGGATCCTACGCATGATATGGACGAGGCGCTGATCGACATCTATCACCGCATACGTCCCGGCGACCCTGCCACTCAGGAGAGCGCGCGGAGTCTGATGAACTCCTACTTCTTCGACACGCGCCGCTATGATCTGGCGAGGGTCGGGCGCTACAAACTCAACAAGAAACTGGGTTTGAGCCTGCCCGAGCACGTTCGCGCCGTTACACGCGAAGACATCGTCAAGATAATCCATTACATCATTGGGCTTTCGGAGGCGGGTTCGCTTGTGACGCATCTTAACTCGGCGAATCTGCGGAAGAGGCTGCCCGAGCTTGAGAAGGCCATCGCGGATGCCGAAAAGAATGCGACTCAGGAGGAGCTTGAGCCGGGTGGACGTGTCTACAAGCTGAAGCGCAGCTACACGAAGCTGAGCAATGTCAAGCTTGGTGATTTGTTCACTGAAACCGCGTTGTCAGACGTGAGGGAACTGCTGGAGCTGATCCCGAATGGCAACAGGTTGGTCTCCGACACACCGGCCGAGCTCTACGCCGAGACTGCGATCAGGCTGGTGGCTTGCTCGACTGACGATATCGACCACCTGGAGAACAAGCGTATCCGGTCAGTCGGCGAACTTCTGCAAGACCAGCTTCGCATGGGCTTTCTGCGGATGGAGAAGGTCGCCAAGGAACGCATGACGAGCCTCGATCCGGAGAACGTAATCCCGCAGGTGATCCTGTCGGTGAAGCCGATCTCGGCAAGCATCAAGAGCTTCTTTGGTTCGAGCCAGTTGTCTCAGTTCATGGATCAGACGAACCCGCTCGCCGAGCTGACTCACAAGAGGAGGCTGTCGGCTCTGGGGCCGGGCGGTCTGTCCAGGCAGAGCGCCAAGCTGGAAGTGCGCGACGTTCACCACTCCCACTACGGTAGGATATGTCCCATCGAGACCCCAGAAGGTCCGAACATCGGCCTTATCGGTTCGATGGCGATTCACGCGCGGATCGACGACTATGGATTCCTTAGAAGCCCGTATCGTGTGGTGAAAAACGGCAAGGTCACCGACGAACTCGTCTACATGTCTGCTGACGAGGAGAGCCAGGAGTACATTGCTCCCGCGAACACGCCCATCAATCCGGAAACAGGGGAGTTCACCGAACCGACGGTCGTCGTCCGGCACGAGAACACCTACCCGCAGGTACCATCGAACAAGGTGACCTACGTGGACGTCTCACCGATGCAGATCATGTCGGTAGCCACGTCACTCATCCCCTTCCTTGAGAACGACGATGCAAACCGGGCTCTTATGGGATCCAACATGCAGAGGCAGGCGGTCCCGCTGCTCAGAGGCGACGCTCCGCTGGTAAAGACGGGGATCGAGGATCGAGCGGCGCGGGACTCCGGCGCGGTCGTAGTCGCCAAGAGGACCGGTGTTGTCCGCAGGGCCACTGCAGAGCAGATCCTGATCGAGGCTGAAGACGGCACGATCGACACGTACAATCTCATCAACCTGTTGAGGTCCAACCAGGCGACCTGTATAACGCAGAAGCCGATCGTCAAGATCGGCAAGCGTGTGAGGGCAGGCGACATCATTGCCGACGGGCCGTGCACTGCGGATGGGCAGTTGGCGCTGGGTCAGAACATTCTGGTCGCGTTTATGCCCTGGAACGGCTACAACTACGAAGACGCCGTGCTTCTCTCCCAGAGGCTTGTAAAGGACGACGTCTTCACGTCCATACACATAGAGAAGTACGAGACCGAGGCCAGGGACACGAAGCTGGGCCCGGAAGAGATCACGCGCGACATTCCGAACGTGGGAGAGGATGTCCTGAAGGACCTGGACGCCAACGGCATCATACGCATTGGCGCTGAGGTCCGTCCCGAGGACATTCTGGTCGGCAAGGTGGCTCCGAAGGGACAGGGCGAGCTGACAGCCGAGGAAAGGCTGATTATCGCCATCTTTGGAAAGAAGGCCGAAGAGACTCGTGACGTTTCGCTTCGTGTTCCGCACGGAGAGAGCGGCACGGTTGTCGATGTTAAGGTCTTCTCCCGGTTCAAGTATAAGTGCAGCCGCTGTGAGGCGATCTTCGACTACTCGAAGAAGCCGGAGCGGATGTTGTGCGAGCGCTGTGACGGTGAACTGACGCGGGAGGCGGGTGACGAACTCCCGGCTGGTGTAAACCAGCTAGTGCGCGTATACATCGCTCAGAAGCGCAAGGTGATGGAAGGCGACAAGATGGCCGGGCGCCACGGCAACAAGGGTGTCATTTCCCGGATACTTCCGGAGGAGGATATGCCCTACCTGCCGGACGGGACGCCGGTGGACATCGTTCTGAACCCGCTGGGAGTTCCCAGCCGAATGAACATCGGGCAGATTCTTGAGACCCATCAGGGTCTTGTCGCCCACAACCTTGGGGTTGCCTTCCGCAATCCGATCTTCCAGGGCGCAACGGAGGCCGAGATACTCGCGGACATGGAAGTGTTCGCGTGGAAGCTCAGGCTCGGGGTGCTGCGCAAGTATGCACAGGAACTGGGCTTGGATGTTGAGATTCCTTCTGAAAAGAAGGTTGATGGCTTAGTCCGCCACATCCTGTCCAGGATCGGCCAAACTATGGCGCAGGATTTGGACGCCGAGGTGCAGCCGATCCGCGATCTCTACAGCAACAGCATTCAGGCTATCCGGGAGCACGTGGAAACGCTTGACGCTGCAGCGCTGGAAGCCTTGAGCATCAAGCTGGCTGGACCGATTGCGGTTGGCGATCCGGAGGCGCTGAGAGAAGCGCTCTCCGAGAGGCTGCGAATCATCAATGAGGCGCGGTTGGCAGCACAGGAAGATGACGAGGAGACTCCTGTCGAGGAAGGTGCCGAGGAGCCGGCGGAGCCGGTGAACCTCGATCCGGACTCGGTTGAGGTACCTTTCGTTGGCGCAAAGCCGCCCAAGGGATATGACTATGATGCGCTCGTCGCCACTATACAGAACAACGTGCAGAGGCGAATGGGCTATGACGAGAAGACTGGCAAGTGCACTCTGTTTGATGGAAGAACGGGGCAGCAGTTTGGCCAGAACGTTACTATAGGCTACATCTACATGCTTAAGCTCGCGCACCTTGTCGAGGACAAGATTCACGCGAGATCGACGGGACCTTACTCTCTCGTCACTCAGCAGCCGCTTGGCGGAAAGGCCCAGTTCGGCGGACAGAGGTTCGGCGAAATGGAAGTCTGGGCGCTGGAAGCGTATGGTGCTGCTTACACGCTGCAGGAAATCCTGACTATCAAGTCGGACGACGTGCAGGGGCGTGTTAAGACTTACGAGTCCATAGTGAAGGGCGAGAGCATTCTGGAGCCAGGGGTGCCCGAGTCGTTCAAGATTCTGGTAAACGAACTCCAGAGTCTGGGTTTGAAGGTCAGCGTCGAAGATGATCGGGACAGAGTCATCGATCTGAAAGATACAGACGAGGAACTGTCGGAAGGACACGACGGTGGTGTTATTGGTGGAAAGCGTCGCAAGCGAGTATTGGAACTGAGGGAGGATCTCTAATGGCTGATGCTAGTACCTTCGATAAGATACGCATAGGGATCGCTTCTCCCGATGAAGTGCGTTCGTGGTCTTGCGGCGAGGTAAAGAAGCCGGAGACAATCAACTATAGGACATTCAAGCCGGAGCGCGATGGCCTCTTTTGCGAGAGGATCTTCGGTCCGGTCAAGGACTGGGAGTGCCACTGCGGGCGGTATAAGAAGGTCAAGTTCAAGGGCATCGTGTGCGACCGCTGCGGAGTCGAGGTGACTCGCTCGAAGGTGCGTCGTGAGCGAATGGGACACATTGAGCTAGCGGCCCCGGTGTCTCACATCTGGTACCTGAAGGGCGTGCCTAGCCCGATGGCGCTGCTGCTGAACATGTCGCCTAGGCCTCTGGAGAGGGTGCTGTACTTCGCGTCGTACATCGTTACCGATGTAGACAGGCCGAAGATCAACGAGCACCTTGAGGAAATCCGGGCGGCTGTCAACGCCGAAGCTGAGGCTGTGGTGGCGCAGCGTGACGCGAATATCGCAGCCCTGCGCAAGGAAGCCGCCAAGGAAGAGAAAGAGAACTCGGACTGGGACGACAAGAAGAAGAAGGATCACGAGAAGAAGCTTAACGAGCGCATCAAACAGGAAGAGCGTGATGCGAACGATCACGTTGAGGAACTTCACAACACGCTCAAGCTGCTTGAGTCCGTTCAGAAGCAGGAACTCGTGACCGAGGACCAGTTCCGCGCAATCGAGAGGCTGCTAGAGGTTCTCTCTGAGCGGCTGGATGTGGACCTGAGCAATGCGTTCAGCGCAGGGCTTGGCGGAGCGGCTATCAAGCAGCTCTTGGCTGAGATCGATCTCGAGAAGCTGGCTCGCGAGCTGCGTAAGGAGATCTCGCAGACCACCGGCCCGAAGCGGGCGAGAGCCATCAAGCGTCTTGAGGTTGCGGAGGCGTTTATCATCTCCAAGAGCCGTCCGGAGTGGATGATACTGGACTGCATCCCGGTGATATCGCCAGAGCTGCGCCCCATGGTGCAGTTGGATGGCGGTCGTTTTGCAACGTCCGACCTGAACGACCTTTACAGACGAATCATCAACCGCAACAACCGGTTGAAGAAGATAACTGAGATTCGCGCGCCCGAGTCGATCATCAACCACGAGAAGAGGCTTCTTCAGGAAGCCGTGGACGCATTGATCGACAACGGCCGGAGGACCCGACCTGTTGTTGGTTCCAACAACAGGCCGTTGAAGTCGCTCTCCGACATGCTCAAGGGCAAGGAAGGCCGCTTCCGCAAGAACCTGCTCGGCAAGCGCGTTGACTACTCCGGGCGATCGGTCATCGTCGTTGGCCCGGGCCTGAAGCTGCATCAGTGCGGTCTTCCCCGCGAGATGGCTCTGGAGTTGTTCAAGCCGTTCGTGATGAAGACCCTTGTCGAGAAGAAGTACACGTCGAACATCAAGACTGCCAAGCGGATGATCGACCGTATGAAGCCCGAGGTCTGGGACGCGCTGGAAGAAGTGATCAGCGAGCATCCGGTTATGCTTAACCGCGCTCCTACCCTTCACAGGTTGGGTATCCAGGCGTTCGAGCCGATTCTGGTGGATGGCAAAGCCATCCAGCTTCACCCGCTGGTGTGTCACGCGTTTAATGCGGACTTCGACGGCGACCAGATGGCGGTTCACGTGCCTCTGTCAGCTTCCGCGCAGGCGGAGGCCAGGATTCTGATGCTGGCAACGCACAACCTGTTCTCGCCGGCTGACGGGCGTCCGATTGTGGCTCCTATCCAGGATATCGTTCTCGGTTCGTTCTATATGACGATGAAGAAGGATATGCCCGAGGGATTCAAGCCGCAGGTGTTCGGCAGCGCTGAGGAAGCGTTGGCGGTGTATTCCAACCCCATCGCTAAGTCAGACCTGCACGAGCCGATCCTCGTCCGGCTGCCTAAGGAGCCGGGAAGCGAAGAGACTGAACTGCGCGAGATCACGGTTGGACGCTTGATGTTCAACAACATCCTGCCGGAGAACATGCGCTACATCGATAGGCCAATTGATAAGAAAACAATGGCTTGGCTGGTAACGGAGTGCTACGAGAAGAACGGCCATGAGCGCACGGTGCAGTTGCTCGACCAGCTAAAGGAGATCGGGTTCAGATACTCTACGGCGGCTGGTATGACCATCTCCATGACCGACATGGACATCGCGTCAGAGCGCGATCAGATAGTCGAGCGCACTCAGGAGGAGGTCGCCAAGAAGAACAGGGCCTATGCCAGGGGTCTGATCACGCAATCCGAACGCAAGCAGCAGGTGCTTGAGCTCTGGACGCGGGCGGCGGAGGACGTCGCTGACTCGCTTCTGGACGGCCTGGAGGCATTTAACCCGATTTCAATCATCACGACTTCGGGAGCAAGAGGAAGCACCAGGCAGATTACTCAGCTTGCCGGTATGCGAGGTCTCATGAGTGACCCATTCGGCAACCTGATCGAGGACCTACCGATCAAGTCCAACTTCCACGAAGGCTTGAGCGTTCTGGAGTACTTCATCTCCACACACGGTGCCAGAAAGGGCCTGGCGGACACTGCTCTCCGCACAGCGGACGCAGGTTACCTGACCCGAAGACTTGTTGACGTCGCGCAGGACGTTATCGTTCGCGGTCCCGATTGTGAGACGGCTAACGGCGTCTACGTGTCCGTGATCGAGGAAGGCGGAGATATCATCGAGACAGTCGGCGACCGCATCAAGGGCCGGACTGCTCTTGAGGACATCTATCTGCCGGGCGAGACTGAGCCGCTGGTGCGAGCCGGCGAACTCATCAGCGATGAGCAGGCAAAGATCATTGACAAGGCTGGGCTAACCAAGGTCGGTATCAGGTCGCCGCTTACCTGTGAGCTGCGGCAGGGAATCTGCAGCAAGTGCTACGGCCGCGACCTTGCTCGCGGCGGTCTGGTAGAGGCCGGCACTGCGGTTGGAATCATCGCCGCGCAGTCGATCGGTGAGCCTGGTACTCAGCTTACGATGAGAACCTTCCACACGGGAGGTGTCGCAGGCAAGTACCTGACGGGTGTTGCGGAAGTCAAGAAGAAGAAGCAGGAGTCCCTGCGTGACCTTCACGAGGACATCCGCCGCGGTCTCGTTTCTATCGAAGACGGCGTCGAGGGCATGGAGCGCGAGAGGGTGCGCGCGGTCCAAGCCGTTCTGAAGGTGCTCGAAGACCAGGTGAGGGGTCTGCTGAGGGTTGTTGAGCTGTTCGAGGCGCGAAAACCGAAGGGGCAGGCGATCATCACTGAAGTCGCGGGTACTGTGACTGACATTGAGACGCGTGGTCTGAAGCGCGTAGTTATACACACTGAGATGCCGACCTATGACACGAGCATGCTCGCGGGTGAGATTACCGTCGATGACGTTATCAATCCCAAGAACGGCGAGGTCATAGTTGAGGCTGGCACGGAGCTTACGGACAAGATCGCCCGCAAGATCAAGGACGCGGGTGTGCAGATTGTCAAGCTTCGAAAGACTCACCTGGTGCCTTACCGCGGTAACCTGGAGGTTCAGGTTGGCCAGCAGGTTCAGGCGGGCGACCGGTTGACGGAAGGTCCGCTCGATCCGCACAAGGTGCTCGAACTTCAGGGCGTGCGCGGCGTTATGGAGTATCTCGTACGAGAGATCCAGAGCGTTTACAAGAGCCAGGGCGTCGATATCAACGACAAGCACGTTGAGATCATAGTTCGCCAGATGCTCAAGAAGCGCAGAGTTCTGGAGTCCGGCGACGCCAGGTTCCTGCCGGGTCAGATCGTCGACAAGTTCGACTTTGACGACGAGAACAACCGTGTTCGCGCTCTTGGCGGGACCGAAGCAACGGCGGAGTGGGTGCTGCTCGGTATCACCGAGGCCTCTCTGGCGACGGACAGCTTCCTGAGCGCGGCATCGTTCCAGAAGACGACCAGAGTGCTCACGGAGGCCGCGGTTAAGGGCAAGCGTGACAACCTGGTCGGGCTAAAGGAGAACGTCATCATCGGTCGTCTGATTCCTGCTGGAACCGGACTGCCGAGATACCGTGGTCTTGAGGTGACCGATGAGGAGGGCGAGATCATCACGACTGCTCGCGACCTGTTCAAGCCGACGACCTCGGAAGAGGAGGAGGCCGAGAGCCTGTTGTCGGTCGATCTGGGCCTGGAAGAGGAACTGCTACCTGAATCGGAGACGAGCGTTGAGGAGCCTTCAGAGGGCGACGATGACGATCTCGCAGACTCCGGTCTCGTGAAGGGTCTTGAGGCTGCTCTGGGTGATGTCGATGACGAGGAAGCGGTTTCCGACGCCGAGCCGGCTGACGTAGACGATCAAGCCGACGAGGTGGACGAAGCCGATTCCACTGACGAGGAAGCCGACACGACTGAATAGGCTGTCGGCACAACCACGAACAATGAAGCCCCGGAATCCGATGATTCCGGGGCTTTCTGGTCTGACCGCCTTGGTAGCCCTACCAGTTGCTGAAATCCCGGAGGTTTACGACCGTGATGTTGTTGTAGACAGCCGTGACCCCTGGCACGCCCAAAGCTGTAGCGGCCGCACGCTCACTGGCATCCTCGGTTCTGACCATTCCCGATAGCTGCGCAACGCCATCACTTACCTCGACTCTGACCTGGCTGGTGTCGACCGGCTGTCTTCGCAGCGCCTCCTTTATCCGACCCATAAGCGCCAGGTCCTCGGCGTTTCGGGGGTTGATTGTCAGGTAGTTGTTGAGTCCAACCACCCCCGGGACGCAGGCGACCAGGAAGCATGCGAGGTCGCGTTTGGCCTCGCTCTCTACCTGGCCCCGCAGAGTCACCACGCCATTGCACACTTCTACCGACACCGCATTTGCCGACGATGCCACCGATCCCGCGAGACGCGACGCTATCCGGTCGCGTATTACCTCATCACTGATCACCGGGCACGCTGTGATAGCGTATCCGCCGACAGGACAACTCCTGCCGGGTTGTGCTATTGCCTGACTTATGGAACCGGTCACGACAAGGGCTACCGCCACAACCTGAATAGCCCAAGGGACTAGCTTAGCCGGTGTATACATTTTGTACGCCTCCATCGCGTCTACATGGCAAATGTACCCTGCGTGGCGGCTTTGCATTACGCACCTGAGGCAAGTATAATTGGCGTGATGGGGAACAGGGCATTTCTGGCTTTGGGAAGCAATCTAGGTGACAGGCTGGCGAACCTGCGTAAGGCCGTAAGCGTGCTGCGAGAGAGCGGGTGCCAGACTACGGGTGTTTCCTCGGTCTATGAGACGAAGCCCGTTGGCCTGACTGATCAGCCCGATTTCCTGAACGCTGTGATACGTATCAAGACGGAACACAGCCCTAAGGCATTGCTGGAGCTGTGTCAGGCGGTAGAGCTGAGGTTGGGCCGTGAGCGAACAATCAAGTGGGGTCCGAGAGTCATAGACCTGGATATTCTTCTCTATGACGGTGTGACGTTGGATGAGCCGGGCCTTACCATTCCGCACCCGAGAATGCTTGAGCGGGCGTTCGTGCTTGTGCCACTGTTGGAGATCGATCCTGAGGTGGAGGTGTCCCCCAGCGTCTCCGCTGCCCGTGCCGCTGCCGACGTTGATGACACTGACGTGAAGCTATTTGCCGACAGGTCTTGGAGCGACTAGGATGGGGCTCTTCAGATACGAAGCTGTTGACAAGACTGGAAGAGTGCTGCACGGCGCAATGAACGCAAGCGACGAGGAGGCTGTGAGCGCGAAGCTGTCCGCGATGGGTTATTCGGTGAGAGCGGTCTTTCCGGCAGGCGGATCGCAGGCTGCCGGGCAGATGCAGCGCCAGCCGGGTTCATCTGCGTCCGGTTCCGTGCCCACGGGCGCGGCTGTGACTGGAATGGCTCGCGTAACCCTGGCCTCCGGAACCCCCGTGTCGATAAAGTCGCTTGTACCGGCCGATCGGCTGGCTATGTTCTTCAGGCAGCTAGTTACTCTCGTGCGTTCTGGCATTCCCCTGTACCAGTCGTTCGCTGATCTGGCCAATTCCACCAGGGATCGTCGGCTCAGGAACGCAATTCCGCGGATGCAGCAGAGCTTACAGTCAAGCCACCTTTCCGGAGCAATGGCGATGTTCCCCGAGCTGTTCCCGGCGCATACTATCGCGTGCGTGTGGAGCGGCGAAGTTTGCGGCAAGCTTGACATCATTCTCGAAGAACTGGCGGCGGATATGGAGCGCGAGGCCTCCGATACACGATACGGCAGGATCGGATGGGCATTGACCAAGATCACCCTGATCGGGATGGTCATCACGCTGCCGCTGTTCAACATGGGTACCATTCTTGCACCCGTGATCGATGAGTCACCGCAGGCAGCCACGACAGGCGGCTATTTTGCCAGTTATATAGAGCTTTGGTCCCAGCAGATCATCCACGTTGCACTGCCGATTGCAGTGATCGTGATAGCATCCTGGTTGCTGTGGGGCCGCGTCAAGCGCGTGCCCGTGGTCCGTAGAGCGTTGGATGGAGCGCTCTTGAGCGTCCCTGTATGGGGAAAACTGCATCGCGCCAGAAGTATGGCGAAGTTCCTGATGACGCTCGATCATCTCTACTCCGCCGGCATTAGCCCTACTACGGCGTGGGACGCGGCCTGCATAACGCCGCGAAACAGCGCGGTTGTGGAGAAGCTGAGACTGGCGCGCAGGGAGCCCGCTGCGATAGGATTGTCGGAGATGGCTGCTGTGTCAGGCATATTCGAGTCCGAGGACATAGGCTTGATTGCCACCGGCGAGAAGGCCGGGCAGGTGCCGGATAGCCTTTCTAGGCTTGCCCAGATATACAGGGAAAAGGCTGATGCTGCTAGGAGCATAGGCAAGTTCTGGTCCATCAGCAACATGATCCTGTTCCAGATTGTTGTGAGCGGTGTCGTTGTGATTTTCATCGCCAAGACATATGCCGGGGTTCTGCTGAAGTTGATGCCATGACCACATACAACTACAAAGCCAAGGATAGGGCTGGAAACACCGTTACCGGCGCGGTCGAGGCGGCGAGCCCAAGTGAGGCCGCGGGCAAACTGCGCGAGATGGGCCATCTACCGATGGATATCCGCGCCGCCGGAGCAGGACGAGAGGACAGAATCCCCCGAAGGGAAGCCGGCTCGCCCTTTGCGCGGTATTTCGTGTTCCCCTTGTGGACGGGCGTCAACATTCGTACGCTGGCGTTATTCTACAGGCAGATGGCTACTATGCTGGCAGCTGGGATGACTGTCTCGGAGGCGCTTAGGAGCGCCGGTTCGCGCACAAAGGGGCGCCTGGGCATCCTGATTGCTGAGATTAGGGATGCCACTCTCGCCGGTGGCAGGATGTCTGAAGTGATGGCAATGCACCCGAGGGTCTTTGCTCAGCTCCAGGTACACCTGATACGCGCCGGTGAGGAAGGCGGCATGCTAGATAGGATGATCGAGCGGATTGCCACTTACCTTGAGTATGAGCTTTCAATCAGGCGCATGATCAGCAAGACCCTCTTCTATCCGATGCTCATCCTGTTGGCGATCATATTCATACCGCACACCCCGACTCTGATTGTCGGAGGCGGCTTCAGTCCGTTTATCAAAGAGGTGTGGGCGTCTAGTGGCTCTTTTGTCGAGGCGCTGATCATATCGGTTATCGTGCTGAAGCTGCTGTTGCAGTTCGACTCGGCCAGAATCATTTGGGATAGCGTGAAGACGATCCCGCCCGTTATTGGAACGGCTGCCCGCAAAGTTGCAATGTCCAGGTTCAGCAAAGCGCTCGCTGTCCTGCACTCGGCAGGTCTACCGTTGGCTCAATGTGTTGCGATATCCGCCGATGCGTCCGCGAACCTCGCCATCGCAAGAGGCATCAAGCGAGCGATTCCGGCAATACAGTCGGGCGAGGGACTCACGGAGTCTCTTGCGAAGACAGGCTGCGTGTCCCCTATGGTGCTGGATATGCTGGCCACGGGAGAGCGCACCGGCAGCATGACGACCGTTCTTGACAAGGTCGCGGAGTACATGGACGGCGAAGTGGATGCTACTCTGCACAAGATGGGAATAGCCCTGTTCGTGCTATGCATTCTTGTTGCTGGCGCCATAGTGCTTATGATGGCCGCTTCCTCATATCTGGGGATGGCCCAAGAAGAGATGAGCCAATAATGCGCACCGTCCGCAACCACTACGAAATCCTGGGCGTGCCTCGCAGCGCCACCCCGGCCCAGATCAAGCGGAAATATCGAGAGATGGTCCGCAAGTTCCATCCGGATGTGGCCAAGGACAAGACCACAGCCCACCGTCTGTTCCTGCAGATCAATGAGTCCTATGAAGTCCTGTCGGATCCCGCGCGGCGCAAGGCCTACGATGAGTCCCTGGACCTGGAAGCTCAAATAGCGGCCCGGCGTGCGAGCCAGACACCCCCAGCGTCAACCCCTCGAGGTGGGCAGCAATCACGCCCCCGGCAGCAGCCCGTTGGCACGGCAGCGCAATTGCTGAAAGATGCTCAGTTTGCATTCATCCAAAGACGACTCAATGAGGCTCGGTCGCTTTGCCAGGAGGCGCTGAAGATCGAGCCCCGGAATGCAAGAGCGTGCGCGATGCTAGCGGATATATACAGGGCACAGGGCAAGCGCGAGGCGGCAATCAAGTACTACAATCTAGCACTGCAGTTCAACCCCGCTGACAGGGAGAGCGAGAAGAAGCTTGTTGCGCTCATAGATAAGCACGTGGTCTCACAGGCAAAGGACTATGGCCGGGTTCCGGGGAGTATCAGCGTAAACGTGAGTGCTTTCTGGTGGAGCGCGGCGTTCCTGCTCCTATTGCTGATTCACGCATACCCTGGGAAGCCTATCCCGTGGCTGAAGACCTACATTCCGATGATCTCGCTGTGGAGTCGGAACCTGATCCTGCTGATGGCGTCAGCGTCCGCGATCGGCGGCGCGCTTCTCAGCCTGAATGGGCTCCTGCGACATCCGGACGAAGAACTTGTATTCGACAACGCCGGGGCAAACTGGGCTATCGTGCCTGTGGGGTTGATCCTGCTCATCGGGTCCGGGTTCTTCTTTGTCGGCGCCGCCGCTTTCTACAGCATCTTCGCGGCTCTGCAGGGCAATCTCTCCCGGTCGGTGGTTACCGTTTTTGGGCTTGTCATAGGGATCGTTATCGTTGCCGCGCTGGCGTATCTCCCGGAGGCACGTACTCAGGTGCTCCTCTTCGGTGGCAACGTGGCATTTATTTCAAGCCTGTTTGGGTGGTATACTGGAGCGGCACTGAAACCACTTGGCGCCGAATAACCGTTCACTTCCTTTCCGTCGGGAGAGTTCGGGGTGAAGGGGGACGATTTGTGAGCGAGACAAGAGTGACTGCGCCGGGCCTGACCGAGATGAAAGCGCGCGGCGAGAAGATATCCATGATCACCGCCTACGGTTATCCTTGGGCAAAGATCGCCGACGAGGCGGGAATCGACGTGCTGCTCGTCGGCGACTCCCTCGGCATGGTGGTCCTCGGCTACGAGAACACGCTCCAGGTAACGATGGACGACATGGTCCGGCACACAGCCGCCGTTGCCAGAGGCGCGAAGCGTGCGCTAGTCGTGGCGGACATGCCTTTTCTCTCCTATCAGGTGAATGTGGACGAAGCGATTCGCAACGCTGGGCGGCTGCTCCAGGAGGGCAGCGCTCACGCGGTCAAAATGGAGGGGAGCGATCACATCGCTGGGACGATTAGGCGCCTGGTCGAGATAGGAATACCTGTGATGGGACACGTGGGCCTGACGCCGCAGTCCGTGCATCAGTTTGGTGGCTACAAGATCCAGGGCCGGGACGCGGAGAATGCCGAGCGCATAAGGCAGGAGGCGTTGGCGCTGCAGGATGCGGGCGTCTTCGCTGTGGTGCTGGAGTCCATACCGGCGGCGCTTGCGAAGGAGATCACCGCGGCTCTTGTAGTGCCTACGATCGGCATCGGCGCCGGCCCGGACTGTGACGGGCACGTCCTTGTCAGCCATGACGTGCTTGGGCTCTACGACGGGCACGTGCCATCGTTCGTTAAGCAATACGCCAACCTGTGGCAGGTGACTTCGGATGCTTTCAGGGTGTATAACGAGGACATCAAGAACCGCAGGTACCCTGAGCGGAAGTAGAAAATGAACCTGGTTCACACGATAGCCGAAGCGCGCGAGCAAACATCAGCGGCGCGGCGAGATGGCAAGAGCATCGGGCTGGTGCCTACGATGGGCGCCCTGCACGAAGGCCACCTCACGCTTATACGCCGCGCAAAGCAGCAAAACGACTTCGTCGGCGTCAGCATATTCGTCAATCCCACGCAGTTTGCGCCCACTGAGGACCTTGCAAAGTATCCTCGGACCCTCGACGAGGATGCCCGGAAGTGCCGCGAGGCAGGAGTCGATCTGGTCTTCGCCCCCGATGCCAAGGAGATGTACCCGTCGGGCTTCGATACCTGGGTTGACATTGGCGGCGTCACGGAGATGCTGGAAGGCAAGTTCCGGCCTACGCACTTTCGCGGCGTTGCGACCGTATGCCTGAAGCTCTTCAACATATTTCAACCGGACAAGGCCTACTTCGGGCGAAAGGACTATCAGCAGCTTCGCGTGATCCAGAAGATGACTGCTGACCTCAACCTTCCGCTGGAGATCGTGCCTGTTGATATCGTGCGCGAACCCGACGGGCTGGCGATGTCCTCCCGGAACAGCTACCTGAGCGCCGATGAGCGCAAGGCCGCTCTGTGCCTGAGCCAGTCTCTCGCGGATGCGCAGGCCGCCTACGAATCAGGCGAACGCAGCGCGATGACCATCCAGCACGTGGTCAAGCACCGTCTGGACGCCGAGCCGCTGGCGGAGATCGACTACGCTGTCGTTGTGGATGCCGAGACGCTGCTGCCGATCGAGACGATCGTGCGCCCGGCGGCTGTGCTCCTGGCCGTACGCATCGGCACGACCAGGCTGATCGACAACGTGGTGCTGAGCTAGTTAGCTGTTCTCTTTCAGAAGCTGCCTCATCTCGTCGGCCCTGCTTCTGATGATCCTCGCTATGTTGCTCGACCTGGGCGTGATGTTGCCCGCGGGTGTCATGATCACCCAGTCGCTCAACAGATCCACTGGATGCTCGCCGCGCTGGCCCTCGTGCAGGCTGGATACGCGATAGGGCGTGTTCACGCACGTGCAGTCTATGCTGCCATCGCGTGGCTCGTGAACCTCGAACCACATGTGCTCTTTGTCTGTCTCGCTGCCGCCGTCAATTCGGAACCCGAGCTTCACAATGCACGGGAACTCGAACTCCGCGAACTCCCGATGCAGGGATCGGAGCAAAGGATACGTTCCGCGGGCACGTTCAGCCATCAGATCGGAGGCGGCAGTGGAGAAACCGAACATGGGGTTGTCAGGAACGCTTCCTGTGAGCAGTCGCGCGGGCTGAAGCTTGCTGGTGCGGAACAACCTGCCCAAGAGCGACGGTTCCGGCTCGCACACGACCGAGCGTTTCCGTCTGTGTGATTCCTCCACCATCGGCCCCAGGCCTTTCCGCCACTGGTCTTCGGCGGAGCGCAGGAACGTGTCCATCCCCACCATTCTGATGTCGCCTCGCGGCCGCACTAGTTGGAAGCGTTCCGTTGACGGCCCCAGGTCCTCTTCAAGAATGTGGAACGCGATTGCGCGACAGACATCGCCGATATTGAGCATCACATCGGACGATGGTTGTAGAATGTCAAAATCGAAACGGCCGACCTCGGCAAGACCGTGGGTGTGGAGCCAATGAATCTCGTCGTCATCGGAACCGACAGCATGTATGCTGTAGATGGCCTCCACATCAAGGTCGGCATCATGGCTCAGTTCGTCTTGTAGCATGTCCCGGGTCCACACGTTGCGCGAGGCGTTGTCTATCGCAACCGCGCCATGGTCCGCCATCACTGCGTTCACGAAACGGAGCATCAGCTTCCGGTCCCGCAGAATATGTCCTTTGCTGGACTCGAACGCCAGCCCCACGTGGGTCTTGCAGGATATTGCCGCGTCGCGGTCCGATTGCGGGATAAGGACGTGCTCGAACAGCTCTCGCGGAGGAAGCGGGACATCATCGCGGTACATGAGGTCCGCGGTGCCCCACGTCGGATGAGATAGTTGCAGAGTCCAGTTGCCAGGCGCATTCTTCGGGTCAGGCTTGCTGGCGATTCCCTGTGCTTCCAGAAACGCGAAATCCTCGGGGCGAGGAGGAAAGTCATTACGAAACAGTACCTCACCCACTACCGGCAGCTTCTTCTCCCACCACATATCCCGTCCTCCGCATATTTTGATGTGCACAGAAGCTCCTACCGCCTCAGCAATGGACATTCCTGCGCGAAAGCGAAATAGTTGTCTGCTGTTGCGGCCATACTATGGTTCAGCTACAATAGACCCGTGCAAGAGGATAGCAGTGCAAGTCGAATACTTGGTTATGTCGCGGTAGTTGCAGGTGCGGTGCTAACGGTGGTGCTGGGCGTCTATCTTGTGGCGACATCCAATCCTGTCCCCAAAGGCAAGACGGTCATCCGCTGGTGCGTCGATCCTAACCCGATCCGCAAAGAGCAGATCAAGCTGTTCGAGAAGCAGTATCCCACAATCGACGTGATCAACGACCCCAGCGCCGATACGCAAAGGCTGCTTACCCAGCTCGCGGGTGATGTTCCTCCGGACGTGATGGCCCTCTATGACCCGCCATCCGTTCGTCTCTTTGCCAAGAACGGGGTCCTATTGGACCTGACGCCGTACGTCGAGCAGTACAAGATTCCAGTGGACAGGCTGTATCCCGCCCTGGACCCGTATGTGCGCTATGAGGGCAAGATAGTGGGCATCCCCGAAAACTGTGGGCCGTACGTTCTTTTCTACAACCGCAAGCTCTTCCGTGAGGCGGGGTTGCCTTACCCGAAACCTGGCTGGACGTGGGATGAATGCCTCGCTGCCGCACGGAAACTGACGAAATACCGAATAGTGCGAGGACGTCGCGTGCCGGTTTGCAAGGGCCTTTATGTCAGCAACACCGACTGGTGGTTTTTCATCTGGATGTACGGAGGCAGGTTGTACAGCCCCGACGGCAAGAAGTGCTTGATGGACTCGCCCGAGGTCAAAAAGGGCATTCGATACTGGGCTGACCTGCGGCTCAAGTACCACGTGATGCCCACTACCAGCGAAGCTCAGAGCATGTCACCTACGGGCGCCTGGGGTGGAGACGCTCTGCTCTTCAGATCTTCTGTAGTGGCCATGAACATTTCCGGCCGCTGGCTGTCCATCCAGTACCGAGAGCAGAAGGACTTGGACTGGGATGTTGTTAGCGTTCCGCGGGGGCCGAAGCGGGTCACTCTCCTTGCTGGTAAAGCTTACGCTATCCCGAAAGCCTCCCGTAACCGCGAGGCTGCCCTGATGTTCCTCAAGGAGCGCCTTGGTATGGCGAATCAGCTCTTGGTCTCCAACTACGGAGATGGCATTCCGAGCAGCAGCGATCCTGCAATCACAAAGGCATTCGCGTACAATCCGCAGTATCCTAATGAGCGGAACAATCAGTTGCATTTGGACGAGATGAAGTATGCCCGCGTCCAGGAGTTTTCTCCCTACATCAACAACGTGGACGTCATTGACATCATGTCACAGGAACTTGACCGGATGTGGCTGGAGGAGCAGACGCCGGATCAGGCCTGTGATACGATAGCGGCTCGAATCAACGCCATTATCCGGCGCAATATCGCCAACCCGAACTTCCTCGACTGATATGGGAAAACGCACAAAGAGATCAACATCGAATAAACGACGAGAGGCGCTGACAGCCTATGCGTTCCTTGCGCCCAACTTCATCGGGTTCCTAGCATTCACGTCGGTCCCAGTCGTCATCTCTCTCATCATGTCCTTCACGCACTGGAACATCTTCAAGCCGCCGACTTGGATAGGTTTCGAGAACTACCGGGCGCTGCTATGGTTCCACACAGAGAACGGCCATCTGGTTGCCAACGACCCGGAGTTCTGGAAATACGTGGGGAATACCCTGTTCCTTATGATTGGGATCCCCATCGGTATGGCAGGCAGTCTTATCGTTGCTTTGATGATGAACCGGAAGCTGAAGGGGATCGTCATCTACCGCACGATCTTCTTCTTGCCTACGGTCTGTTCCGGAGTTGCCCTGTTGATCCTGTGGAAGTACCTCTACAACGCAGACATCGGCCTGATCAACCAGTGTCTTCGGGCGATAGGAGTTGCCAATCCGCCCGATTGGCTCGGAACGGTTGCATGGGCGAAACCGGCGCTCATACTGATGGGCCTTTGGGGTGGTTTGGGCGGCGTCAATACGATTCTCTACCTGGCTGCGCTCCAGGGTGTGCCCAGTTCGTATTATGAGGCCGCGGAGATCGATGGAGCCGGCCCGTGGGCGAAGTTCTGGGCGGTAACGTGGCCGATGATCAGCCCCACCACATTCTTCATCCTGATTATGAGCATCATTGGGGGGTTCCAGAGCGGGTTCATGACAGCCAACATTATGACCGGCGGCGGGCCCGCTGGCAGCACCAAGACGGTGGAGTACTGCTTGTACCAAACCGCTTTTGAGAAGTTCAACATGGGTTACGCCTCTGCGGTAGCGTGGTTTCTCTTCGCGGTGATCCTTATACTGACGCTCTGCACGTGGAGGCTGGGCGGAAGGGTCGTGACCTATGAATAAGCGACGCCGTGCCGCTGATATTGCGGTCTACATAATCCTGACCATTGGCGCCGCTACTATGCTCGTGCCTTTCCTGTGGATGGCGGTTACTTCCATTAAGCAGCCAAACGAGGTATTCGCCGCGGGTGGCGGCATTAAGTGGCTGCCCGAGCACTTCGTGTGGCGGGACACGGTTGTGAATGGCGAGAAGATCCGGGCGTGGTGGGGCAACTATCCGGACGCGTGGAACGAGATCAATATCCTGCGCCTATATCTCAACAGCATCTTTGTCGCAGTTGTCGGCACTTTCGGCCAGGTCTTGACAAGCGCGATGGCAGCCTATGCGTTCGCACGGCTTCGTTTCCCTGGCCGCGATAGGCTGTTTTTCGCGTACCTGGCGACAATGATGATCCCCGGCTCAGTCACGATGATCCCCGTGTTCGTGATCATGAAGCACCTACACTGGATCAACTCCTACGCGGCACTGATCATACCCGGCTTGTTCAGTGCGTACGGGACGTTCATGCTTCGGCAGTTCTTCATGTCGCTGCCTTCGGAGTTGGAAGACGCGGCCAAGATCGATGGCTCGGGCCACATCGGGATCTGGGTCCGGGTGATCCTCCCGCTTTCCAAACCTGCTCTTGCGACCCTGACTACATTCACATTTATGGGTTTCTGGGGGAGCTACATGTGGCCTCTGATCGTTACGATCACCGATCCGATGCGCACCATCCCGATTGGGCTGCGCTACTTCGTCGGACAGCACGCCACGAACTACACCCAGCTAATGGCGGGTTCGATGATCGCTCTCATTCCGGTCCTGCTGCTGTTCGTCTTCAACCAGAGATACTTCGTCGAGGGAATCAAGTTGTCCGGTATGGGCGGAAAATGAAGGGAAGTCTGCTGTGACCAAGTCTGCCGCAATCCTTATCGCCGTTCTTGCGCTCATCTGTCTCGCGTCCGGTGTTGTCGCAGACACGAGGCCATTCTTCTTTGTCCAGCTTGCTGATCCGCAGCTTGGCTTCACCACCGGCAACGCGGACATGGTGGCAGAGATAGATCATTTCACAAGAGCTGTTGCGACGATCAACCGCCTGAAGCCGGCGTTCGTGCTGATATGCGGCGATATGACCCATAAGCCTCACGACCCGACGCAAATCCGCGCGTTCTGGCGTGTAGCACGAGAGATCAGCCCGGACATCCCGCTGCGGCTTCTGCCGGGCAATCATGATGTGGCGGGCGGTACTGCGGCTGCCGTGAAGTCTTATCGCAGGTTGTTCGGCGAAGATCGTTACAGCTTCTCGCACAATGGCTCCAAGTTCATCGTCCTGAACACATCCCTGTTTGGCCGAAGCGCCGATGCTGCGCTGCGCGACGGGCAGCGGAAGTGGTTCGAGGAGGAGCTCTCCGCGGCTCACGCGGCTGGTGCCAATCACATCTTCGTCTGCAGTCACCATCCGTGGTTTCTCGATAGTCCCGACGAGCCCGGGAAATACCAGAACGTACCGATGCCATACCGCCAGGACTATCTGGAGACCATGAACCGTCACAAGGTGAAGTATGCGCTCGCCGGGCATCTGCATTACCATCTCGTGGTCAGGAATGGCGGCCTGACGATTGTGGCCGGCATACCGCTGAGCAAGTCGTTTGCTAAGCCGCCCGTCGTTGGCGTGACCATCTGGAAAGTCTACCCCGACCGCGTCGAGCGCGAGTTCTACTCGCTGGAGGAAGTTCCCGCCAGCATCAAGCTCTAGCCTCAACACCACCCGCCGGGAAGAGACAACGGGAAGCCGCTTCGCACCGGTCTCCAGCTCATCATGGCCGCTCGCTCGATGGCCTGCTCGATTGACAGAAGAGGGTGGTTATGATATCGTACGGGTGTAATCTGAGCACCAATGTGAGTCGCGGGGAAGCTGCGGGATACCCCAACGTTTCCCTTTTGTTGCATCATATCAAGGACAGTCATGGACCTCCTCAAGCTATTCAGCTCCAACGAACGCGAGATCAAAGGCTTCCGCAAGATCGTCGAGAAGATCAACGCCCTTGAGCCCTCTACGAAGGCGCTCTCGAACGAGCAGCTCCGCGCCAAAACGGATGAGTTCAGAGAGCGTTATCGTACCGCGGTGGACCGCGAGAACTTCACCGAGGAGGAGCTTGCACAGGCCCGCAGAGATGCGCTCAACGATCTTCTGCCAGAGGCATTTGCCGTCGTCCGTGAAGCCAGCGTTAGAACGCTGGGGCTCAGGCATTTCGACGTCCAGATGATCGGCGGAATAGTACTGAACCAGGGCCGCATAGCTGAGATGAAGACCGGTGAAGGCAAGACGCTCGTTGCGACTCTTCCGCTCTATCTGAATGGCTTGACCGGGCGCG
The DNA here is from genome assembly GCA_052035525.1 of Armatimonadota bacterium. Classification (GTDB taxonomy): domain Bacteria; phylum Armatimonadota; class UBA5829; order UBA5829; family UBA5829; genus DTKD01. The sequence goes on along the minus strand of JBPOHN010000010.1, from coordinate 56,665 downwards.
GCGCGCACCTGGTGACCGTCAACGATTATCTTTCCAAGCGTGACGCCCGCTGGAACGGCCCCGTATTCCACCTGCTTGGGATGTCGGTTGGTTCCATCCACGGCCAAAGCGCCGAAACCGGAGACGTGGGCAGGTCATTCATATATGATCCCGAGTACGTCCCGGAAGACCCGAACGAGTGGGAGCACCTCAGGCCGATCACCCGCCGTGAGGCTTACGCCTGCGATATCACCTATGGTACCAACCATGAGTTCGGCTTCGACTATCTCCGTGACAATATGGCCTTCAGGGAAGAGGATCTTGTCCAGAGGGAACTGGCCTACGCGATCGTGGACGAGGTCGATAGCATCCTTATTGATGAGGCCAGAACTCCGCTGATTATCTCTGGTTACTCCTATCGGTCCAGCGACATGTACTACAAGATGGACCGGGTGGCGCGGCGGCTTATCAAAGACAAGGATTACACTGTTGACGAGAAGGCCAGGACCGCAATGCTGACCGAGGAGGGAACGGCGAAGGTCGAAGAACTGACGGGATGCGGGAACCTTGCCGACCCCGAGAACCTTGAGATCAACCAGTATATCAACGCCGCGCTTCTGGCGCATGCGATCTGGAAGAAGGATACGGACTACGTCGTCAAAGATGGCCAGGTGATCATCGTCGATGAGTTCACCGGTCGTCTGATGTTCGGCCGCCGGTGGGGGAACGGGCTTCACCAGGCCGTTGAAGCCAAAGAGGGCGTCAAGGTGGAGGAGGAGAATCAGACCCTCGCCACGATCACGTATCAGAACTTCTTCAGGCTTTACGACAAGCTGGCCGGTATGACCGGTACCGCCAAGACCGAAGAGGACGAGTTCCGGAAGATATACGCACTCGACGTAGTCGAGATCCCGACCAATCGAGAGGTCATCCGCAAGGATATGGCCGATGTGGTCTACAAGACCGAGGAGGCCAAATTCCGCGGCATTACTGCCGAAGTGCTAAAAGCACACTGCCGTGAGCAGCCTGTGCTGGTCGGAACGAGATCGATTGAGGTTTCTGAACGCATCAGCGACCGCCTCTTGTCCGAGCGCCTTCAGCTTCTCGCCGGCACGATCATCCTGCGTGATGCTATCGAGAGATCCGATCTCAGCAGTGATGAGAAAAAGCAGCTTCACACGGTGCTGAACACCAGGTTCGATCAACTCGACATTCACAAGCTTGGCAAGATCGCTAAGAGGCTTGATGTCGACCCCGACATGACAAGCGAGGAGAACATCCTGAAGCTCGCCATGTTGTTGGACATCCGCCCTTCGGGCAGAAAGCGGCTCAGAGAGTCCCTTAAGGAAGGCATCGTTCACAACATTCTCAATGCCAAGTTCCACGAGATGGAGGCGCAGATCATCTCGCAGGCGGGCCGTAGAGGCGCTGTCACGATCGCTACCAATATGGCCGGTCGTGGTGTAGACATTATCCTTGGCGGGACCGGGCTCTCCGAGGAGGAGGAGGCCGAATCGCGCCAGGAACTGGCCGACTTCGACATGGCCGATCTGACCTGGGACTTCGAGACCTGGAAAACGAACAATCCCGACAAGTATGAGAGCGCCACTCCCGAAGCATTGGACGTCATCTTGCGTGGGGGCCTGTATATCATAGGCTCGGAGCGCCACGAGAGCAGGCGTATCGACAATCAGCTTCGTGGACGTGCCGGACGGCAGGGCGATCCGGGGGTATCTAAGTTCTTCGTCTCCCTTGAAGACGAGCTCTGGCGCCTGTTTGGAGACAAATCCAATTCGTTCCTGCTCTCGGGTTGGCAGGAGGATCAGGCCATCGATGCCAAGATTCTCTCCAAGATGATCGAGCGCTCGCAGAAGAAAGTCGAAATGCACCATTTCGAGCAGCGCAAACACGTTCTCGAATACGACGACGTGATGAATGTCCAGCGCGAGACCATCTATGGCCAGCGGCGGAAGATTCTGCAGGGCGTGGACCTTCGGCCCACAGTGGTCGGATATCTCAATCAGACGGTAATGGACGCCATCGGCACATTCTGTCCGGAGGGTACGCACCCGGCTGACTACGATACGGATGGCCTGTTCCACTTCGTCAACGAGATCCTGCCCCTGGAACTGGTGCTGAAGCCCGAGGACCTGAAAGGCCGCAGGCGCGAGGAACTCGAGGATATGCTTGCCGAGGTCGTTGAGAAGACCTACGAAGCGAAGGAACAAGAGATCGGGCCGGAACTCATGCGCGATATCGAGCGGCACGTAGCGCTCGATCTGATCAACCGCAAGTGGATCGATCACCTCGACGCGATGGATTATCTGCGGGAAGGCATAACCCTGAGAGGCTATGCGCAGCGGGACCCGGTTGTTGAGTATAAGAAGGAGGCGTACGCGCTGTTCCAGGAGATGCTGACTAGCATACAGGACGATATGGCGCGCACGATGTATCGCATTCAGACAAAAGAGCCTCCGCGCCGCAGACGGATGACCTATGCCAATGTGATGGAGTTGTCAGGTGAGGTCCCGGCGGGCATGGGTGACGGAGCCGATGCCGGCCCTATGTCTCGCACTCATGCCGCTCCGAAGAATCCGTCACAGAAAGTCGGCCGGAATGATCCTTGCCCGTGCGGCAGCGGCAAGAAGTTCAAGAAATGCTGCCTTGGCAAGATCGAAGGAAAGCTGTAGGAGTATTCAGTTGCTGAAGGAAGTATTGGACCGCGTTTCTCCCTTGGAGACAGCCCTCGAAGAGCTCGGGAGGCATCTTTGACCTTGCCGGACGGCAGGGTGAGATCGAGCGGCTAGAGGAGATATCTGGCCGGCAAGGGTTCTGGGATGACGCGGCTGAAGCCCAGAAGACGCTCAAGAGACTGAGCGGGCTGAAGGCATCTATCGAGCCCCTTATCGAGCTGAGGCGGAGAGTCCAAGACGTGAAAGAACTCGCTGAACTGGTTGATGACGAGGAGAGCGAGGATGCCTCGGAAGTCCGTGCCGAGATGGACCAGGTAGAGGCCGACTATGCGCGCCTTGAGCTTGAGACCTTGCTGTCCGGCGAGTATGACTCCGCCAACGCCATCCTCGAGATCAACGCTGGCGCCGGTGGTACTGAGGCGTGTGACTGGGTCGACATGCTCCTCCGCGTGTATCTGCGATGGGCGGAGCGCAGAGGCTACAGAACCGAACTGCTGAACAGCGTACCTGGGGATGTCGCGGGCTCGAAGAACGTGACGGTGCTTATCGAGGGCAGGAATGCCTACGGTTACCTCAAGAACGAACGCGGCGTGCACCGCCTTGTCCGCATATCGCCCTTCGACTCAAACAAGCGTCGGCATACCTCGTTCGCCGCGGTCGATGTCATACCGCAGATAGACGATGACTCGGAGGTCAGCATCAACGCCGATGACCTGAGAATAGACACATATCGCGCCAGTGGCGCAGGCGGGCAGCACGTCAACAAGACTGACTCTGCGGTGCGAATTACCCACATTCCCACCGGCATCGTAGTCTCGTGTCAGAACGAACGGTCCCAGCATGCCAATCGTGAGGCCGCCATGAAGGTGCTTGCTGCGCGCCTCTCAGAGCTGCAGCGAGCTGAGAGCGAACAGCGGCTGGCCGAACTTCGGGGCGATCTGCGTGCAATTGAGTGGGGAAGTCAGATGCGCAGTTACGTCTTTCAACCATATACGCTGGTCAAAGACCTCAGGACAGGTCATGAGACAGGGGATGTTACCCGCGTAATGGATGGGGACATCGACGATTTCATCCAGGCGGCTCTCAAAGCAGCACCCAACGGCGCGAAGACGTAACCGGGCGGAAAGCAAGGGGTGAGGGAAATGAAGATAACCAGACGGCGTCTCATTATCGGAGCGATCTCGGCGGGTGCTGCGGCGCTGGTCACCGGCATTGTCATTGCCGCTACACCGGATGAGTCTGCTAAGTCTCTCATTCTGAGCAACCAGGATGTCGGCAAGTCGGAAACCGCTGTGGGCGATATTATCGCTGACGCGTTTCGCTCGGCGGCGCGCACCGATATTGCTCTTGTGTCGGCCGGCGACCTGAAGCCGCATAGCACTTCCGTGAGCCCGGGTGGACTCAAGGCTACTGACCTTACGCGCCTTCTTATGTATCCGGGCGACAGGGTCGTGACGATGGCGCTCGACGGCGGCAAGATCCGCCAGGCTCTGGAGACTGCGGTTGCAAGCTACGCTCAACCCAGTCTGAGCTTCCTGCAGGTGTCCGGAGTCCAGTTTACCTTCAACCCGAACGCGCCTGTGGGGCAGCGCATCACTGACCTCAAGGTGAACGGTGCACCCATAGTCAAGGAGAAGTCCTACACCGTGGCTATGCTAAACTCGCTGGCGGGCGGTGCTCTGGGTTACTGGAAAGTATGGTCCAAGCGCAACATCGTACAGGGGACTGCCGCTCCCGTAACGAGTGCCAGTGCCGTAGAAGCCTATATTGAAGCGAATCCTAAGCCTGATCTGAGGCCACAGAACCGGATAAACGTGAGGAAGTAGACGGCCTCGATGGGATCTCGGGTTGGTGGTGCTTGCTCGGAACCCGGATCAGAATGGAGTAGACGTGTCGGGCCCAAAACCAAGAGCAAGACTGATATCCCTCATTAGCGTGTTCGTTCTTGCCGGGTGCATCGGGCTCGGCTGCTCTCCGTCAGGGGGTACACCAGCTTTCGACGAGAAGCATGCCTTCACTCTGCTTGAGAAGCAGGTTGGTTTCGGGCCGCGCTATCCTGGCGTCCCTGGACACTCCGCCACTGCCGATTGGGTTTTTGCACAGCTTAAGCCCTACGCGGACGAGGTCAGAGTCCAGCGATTCTCTCACACGGCAGCCGGCCAGAAACTCGAACTGCGGAACATCATCGCTAGGTTCAATGCCGCGGCCCCGAAGGTCGTTCTGCTTGCCGCTCACTGGGATACCCGGCCCCTTGCTGACATGGAAGTCGATCGCGATAAGCGCGCTCAGCCCGTACCCGGCGCGAATGATGGTGCGTCAGGGGTGGCCGTGCTCCTGGAACTGGCCCGGATGTTCGCAAAGCAGAAGCCTGATGTTGGCGTAGTGATGGTCTTCTTCGACGGGGAGGACTACACTGCGCATCCTCCCTCGTCCGCGAACATGTTCTTGGGCTCCAAGTACTATGCAAGGCATCTGGAGCATCTGGACAGCAAGACCAAGCAGAGCATCAAGTACGGCATTCTTCTTGATATGGTCGGAGACAAGAACCTGCGGATTAACCCGGAGATGCAGTCCGTTGAGGCAGCCCCCGAAGTTGTGAAGTTGGTGTGGGGCGCTGCCAAATCGTTGGGCTATGCTGAATACTTCCCCACAGCGGCCAGGTATTCCATCGCGGACGACCATGTTCCGCTCATTGCTGCCGGAGTGAAGTGCATCGACGTCATTGACTTCGACTACGCCTACTGGCACACTCTGGACGATACAGTGGACAAGTGCGCGGCGAAGTCTCTGAAGGTAGTTGGCGATGTGGTGGCGCGGGTCGTATACCAGGAGAAGACGCAGTGATAGACTGTCACGTGCATTCGCACTGCTCCGGCGACTGCACCGCTTCCATGCTGGAGATGTGCCGCTCGGCGGTTGCAAATGGCATCAAGATCATCACCTTCACTGAACACATCGACTTCGAACCCACTGATATCTGCTACCAGCGTTTCGATTACGACCTCTACAAGAACAGAATCGCTGAGGCCCGGTGCACATTTGACGGCGTTCTGGACATACGATGCGGCATTGAGGTTGATTATGTTGCCCGTTACAGCCACAGGATAAGGGCGCTTCTGGACTGCACGGAATTCGATTATGTGCTTGGGGCATCGCACTACGTGAACGGAGTTATTTTGGAGGACCACGATGTGTACTTCCCGGGCAAGACCGCAGAGGAAGCCTATGCGCCGTTTCTCGCCAACGTACTGGCGGCGGTTGAAACAGGCTGGTTCGATACTATCGCCCACATCGATCTCTGCAAGCGCTATGGAGTACGTTACTACGGCCCATTTGACTGGGAGCCTTATCACGAGGTGATCGAGCGCATCCTGAGAGCAGTAATCAGCCGTGGTATGTCATTGGAGATCAACACGTCGGGTCTGCGGCAATCTCCACAGGACACGTATCCATCGCTCGACTTGCTGCGGCTCTATGCTTCTCTCGGCGGAGAGTTGATCACAATTGGCTCCGATGCACACACGCCAGCGCACGTGGGGGCCGGCATTGCAAGCACGCTGGGGAAGATCAGGCAGATCGGATTCACGGCCATATCTACCTACTCCGCCCGCAGCCGAATCGACGTCCCTATTGCCTGAGCGCGGCGATGGCCTCTATCTCGACCTTCGCGCCCTTAGGCAGCGCCGCTACCTGAATCGTGGCGCGAGCTGGCGGGTCCGTCTCGAAGTAACCCGCGTAGACATCGTTGACTCGTGCGAACTCCGTCAGATCCGTCAGAAACACGGTTGTCCTGACCACATCGGTGTAATCCAGGCCCTCAGCAGCGAGGATCGCACCAAGGTTTTCCATCACTTGTTTGGTCTGCGCAACAGCGTCCACTGCGGTCATCTGTCCGGATTGGGGATCGACCGGTATCTGCCCGGATATGAACAGAAACCCGCCAGCCTTAATCGCCTGGCAATACGGACCTATTGCCTGGGGTGCATTCTCGGTTTCGACCTTGACCTTTGCCATACAGCCTCCCTCTTGCTGATACTGACCGTATTATACGTCTTTGCGTCTGTCAGGTCGAGGGTTGGCTTGGTGCCGGACGGCGCAATCGGCTTGACTCGAACCCTATCCGCTGAGATAATGGTTGTGTCAACCTCCCGAGGAGCGATAGTGGCAGGAGTTCGGATATCAAGTCTGACGCACGAGTTCGATGGACGTGAGGTCTTCCGTGATCTGGGCTTCGCGTATATCGGTCCCTGCCTGGCGGTGGTCGGGCCAAACGGCTCTGGGAAATCGACACTCCTACGAATCCTCGCGGGCCTGCTCGCTCCTACTTCAGGAAATGCTGATCTGATGCTTGGCGATGCCCCTGTGCCGAAAACATCTCTGCGGACTGTAGTGGGCCTCGTTGCCCCCGATCTGAAGCTCTATGCGGAACTGACCGCCCGTGAGAACCTTAGGTTTCTGCTGCGTGCGCGACGCGCGAAGGCGGTGGAAGCCGCGGCATCGGCTGCTCTAGAGGAAGTCGGGCTCGCTGACCGCGCCGACGATCCGATCCGCGAGCTATCCTCCGGGCTTCGCCAGCGTGCCGCGCTGGCCGCTGCCATCGCGCACGATCCTAGAGTCCTGCTGCTTGACGAGCCTTCATCGAATCTCGACGAGTCCGGTCTGGATATGCTGCGTGATCTTGTCGGTAGACGCGCCGAGACTGGGATGGTCGTCATTGCGACCAATGATCCCAAGGAGGCCGCCATGGCCACGGAATGCCTCGACCTGGGAGGGCGGCCGTGAGCCTGTCCACGGTCCTCGCGCTGGTGGCGAAGGACGTGCGCTGCGAGTTGAGGTCCAAGCAGAGCATTTGTGCCTTCCTTCTGTTCGCCGTCACAAGCACGATAGCCGTATCGTTCACCATAGGAACGATCGGAGGCAGAAGCGCGCTGGGCGCGACGTTGCTCTGGATCGTGATCTACTTCTCGGCAATGGCTGGTCTGGGACGCTCGTTCGCACACGAAGAGGAGGCTGGAACCGCGAACCTGCTGAGGCTGGCTACTACCGCCGAAAGCGTGTACCTAGGCAAGCTTGTCTTGAGCTTCATCGCGCTAATACTGGTGGAGGCAGTAACGGTTCCTCTGTTCATCCTGCTGACTGGCAGCCGGATATGTGATGTAGGTATGTTTGCGGCTCTGCTAGTTTTGGGAAGCTTAGCCTTAAGCGCTGGTGCGACCACAGCAGCTGCAATGGTTTCGAGAGCGGCGAGCAGGGGAGCCCTTCTGGCGGCTATCAGCTTTCCGCTGTTGGCTCCGGCACTGGTTGTGGCAATATCCGGCACGAGCATCGCCATGCGGGGATCTAACGGGGCTGCCAGCGACCTTCGGTTACTGCTGTACTACTGCGGACTGGTGATCACGGCATCGCTCATGTTGTTCAGGTGTGTATGGGAAGAGTAGGGCAAGCTTATACATTCCATCCGGCGCTGCAGGTGTTCCTCGGCCTTGAAATGACTGCGGTGATTGTTGCGGCGTTTCTCTGCGTCCCACCTGCAGCAGGTTTCGCCTCGCCTGATTCGGCCAGAATAGTCGTCTTCCATGTTCCCTGCGCCGTTGTGGGGACCATTGCCTACATCGTGTCTGCCGCATATGCAATAGGCTACCTTGTCCGCAGGAACATGCCCAACGACATCAAATCTGCCGCTGCCGCGTCACTGGGTTTCCTGTTCACTGTGTTGGCAACCGTCACTGGAATGGTCTTTGCCGGTGTCGAATGGGGAACGGCGTGGAACTGGGACCCGCGCGAGACATCGATACTGATGCTCCTGATCGTCTACGCTGCGTATTTTGCTCTAAGGAGCGCTCTCCCGAACGCCGTGAGTAGGGCGAAGATCAGCGCGGCATACAACATTCTCGCCGGCGTCACGATGCCGTTCTTCGTGTTCGTAATGCCGCGCATTGGGCCGGCCAGTCTCCACCCGAGCCGTGCCTCACTCTCGCCTGAATACCGCCTGGTGATGGGGGCGGCGACACTCGGTTTTCTAATGCTTTATGTTTGGGTTTTTCGTCTGGCCGTGCGCGTGCGGGAAGTCGAAGCTGCCAGAAGGAGGAAGTAGCATGTTGGCATTTATGATCGCGCCACTTCTTGTTTGGGTCGGCGTGTTCGGATATCTGGTCTATCTAGACTCGAAGGTGCGCCAACTATGAACAGGTGGATGTATGTTGTTGGGATCCTGCTCATGGCCGGCTTTGCGGTCATGATGGTGCTGGAAATGCAGAACTCCCACACGCAGTACGTGATGAAGGTTGACGATGCAGTCAGGATCACGGACCGGCCGATCCAGTTCAGCGGGACTATCGTTCATGGCAAGACCACTTACGATCTCGGGAAGCACGAGCTTCGGTTCGCGCTGCGCGATGTGGAGGGTAAGACCCTGGATGTCGTCTATCGCGGCCCAAAACCGGCCAGCCTGGACACTGCCACATCCGCTGTAGCACGGGGCAGCATCAAGTCTGGCAAGATGCACGCTGATCAGGTGCTTCTTAAGTGTCCCTCCAAGTATGAAGGCAGTAAATGAACCACCATAGCGCGCTTACGATCTCAGCAGACAACTTCCCGATCTATGTTGCTCTGGCGGCAGCGCTCGTTGCTTGCGGGTCTTATCTGGTCGCCGCAGTCAAGGCGAGGAGAGGTTCTGAGCAGGCCTTCAGCAGGGTCGGCCGGATTGCCTATTACGTTTCCGCCGCGTGCGTCTCCTATGCGCTCATATATCTCCTGCAGTGCATCCTGTCCGGGTCCCGTTTTGATATCGCCTACGTCAGCAACTACAGCTCCCTCCGAGACGCATTCGTATACCGGGTTTCCGCACTCTGGGCAGGGCAGGGAGGATCGCTGCTGTTGTGGGCTACCATGAGCGGCGCGGTTGGGCTGTTCCTGATTCGCGGACAGAGGTGGGGGTCGCCCGCACATCTGGCATTCTGGTGTGCTGTGCAGGCGTTTTTCCTGACTTTGTTGATCGTGGACGATCCTATGAGGCAGCTCGTGGACTTCCAGCCCGGAAGCATGGGCGGTGGGATGAACCCGCTTCTGAAAAACCCCTGGATGGTAGTCCATCCTCCTGTCGTGTTTGCTGCGTATGCTCTTCTTGCCGTTCCTGCAGCACTAGCTATACAGGCCCTGATTGACGGCGATGCATCACAGTGGGTAAAGAGATGTTTTCCGTGGGCCGTCGGTGCATGGATCGCGATGACGGCCGGCCTCGTGCTGGGAATGGTGTGGTCGTACGAGGTTCTTGGCTGGGGCGGTTACTGGGGATGGGATCCGGTCGAGAACGCTTCTCTTGTGCAATGGCTCTTAATCACCGCGCTTATGCACGGCCTTGTTCTGCAGCGGCAGCGAGGGCGGATGGCAAGGTGGAACCTTGTACTTGCACTCGCGGTGTTTCTGTCTGTATTGTACGGGACGTTCCTTACGCGGAGTGGCGTCCTCTCCGAGATATCCGTCCACACGTTTGGTGGGGCGGAGAACTTCCGTGCAACACCTTTCTTCAAGTGGCTCAAGTGGTTTCCAATTGGTCTGGCGGTCTTGTGCGGCTGGCTGCTCGCCGTACGCTGGAAGCTGATATCCGGCCACGAAAGAAGGTCTCTGGCGCCCATGTCACGTGACCTTGCGCTGGGTGCAGGCATAGCCGCTCTTTGCCTTTTTGCAGTTGTGGTGCTCGTCGGAACGACGTACAGTACGTTCAGTGCTAAGGCTGGTCTGCAGCCAGGCTTCTATACGACTATGTCCATCCCGCTCGGGCTGGCGATCCTGATCCTGATTGTTCTCTCGCCTTTGGTGGCCTGGGCCGAGGGCGCGTCAAGCAAGGGCCGGTTAGCTCTGCGGAACGCCTCGATCGCGCTGGGCGCTGTGCTGGTGCTTGCTCCGATCTTGGCAAGAGTGGGACCTATGGGAGGCAGGCCGCCGCAGGCTGTGGCCGCGTCGCTTACGCTGGTCGGATCTGCCTTGATTGCACTGGTCATCAGTCTTGTCGCAGGTGGCCGGTCCTCACTAAGAGTATGTGGAGCCCACGTCGCTCACGCGGGAGTAGCATTGGTCGTCATCGGCATAGTGTTCTCCACGACCGGGAGTGAGTCCATTGTCGATCTCAAGCTTGGCGGGCAGCCTGCTCCTGCGCAGGGTTATTCGTTCGTCTACACAGGCCGGCATCGACTGTCGCACGAGGCTGATGTGCTGCATGTCACGATGGAAGGCCGTGGCCAGCGATGGACCTTGCCACTGCGGATAGCAGGTTCAGATCGCGGTACTATTATGTTTCCGGCCATCAGGAGTTCGCTGCTCCGAGATGTCTACATAGCGCCGGATAAGATCCTGAGCGACACCGTTACGCCGCATCTCTCGTGGGATGGCAAGTCCTGGGTTTCGCATCCCGTCCGTATTCCCGGATCTAAGGATGCCGTGGCACTTGTGGGGATGCAGGTCGAGGCGCAGAGGGTATTGCTGCAGTATCTGAAGCCAGGCTTCGAGCCAAAGGAGTTTAGGCTCGACGAGCACCATCCAGCCACGGTCGAGGGGTATACTTTCGCGTTTCGCGGGTTCACAAGTGACGGAAAGAACATGATGAGCTCGGCCGGCGCCAATATTGGCGTTTCGGGGCGAGGGCTCGCGGAAACGCTTGTCCTCCGAGTCAGCACGAAGCCGCTGATTTCACTGCTGTGGCTAGGCACAATCCTGATCGTGACCGGTGGGTGCCTTGCCCTGAACAATCGCCGATCGGCCAAGTGATCCCGGCGTTACTACTGCGTCTTGCTGAATTAGCTAGCTCGACGATGGGCCGGGGTGGCACTCGCAAGGGGGAGAGGGTGTGGTATGGGCTACTATCCAATAATGATGGACATGACCGACCGTGAGTGCCTCATCGTTGGGGGAGGGGAAGTCGCACTGCGCAAGGCGGAATCCCTCGTAGAGGCTGGCGCGCAGGTTAGGGTTGTCGCTCCCGAGGTTGATTCGCGGCTTGAAAGCCTGGACCATGTTCAGGTCGAGAAGCGCTCCTGGAAACAAGGAGACACAGCTGGATATGCGCTCGTTTTCGCTGCAACTGACGATCGGGATCTGAATAAGCTCATTGCGGATGAGGCGAGATCCAGCGGCGTTCCCGTGAACGTCGTCGATGATCCTGAGCTGTGTTCATTCATTGTTCCATCGAGCGTGCGGCGTGGGGACCTGCTCATTGCCGTAAGCACGTCAGGGAAGAGCCCGAGCCTTAGCAAGCGCGTTCGCAAGGAACTGGAACTGACCTACGGTCCTGAATATGCCGACTTCGTGACGCTGCTCGGCGAGCTCAGGCCGCTGATCAAGCAGAAGCACGAGGACCTGGCCGAGCGGGAGCAGGCCTTCGAACGGATCATGTACTGTGGGGTGCTCGAACTCCTGCGTGCCGGCAAGGTCGAACAGGCGAGAGAGAGGGCGATGGAGTGCATCTAGTAGTCGTCGGCGTCAATCACAAGACAGCACCGCTCGAGATACGGGAACGCTTGGCCATAGATGATCGGGGCGTTTCGGAGGCGCTGAGTAAGCTCAAGGGCCACGCGCACACGGGAGAGTTCTGCGTGGTATCCACGTGCAATCGGACGGAGTTGTACGCCGTCGCGCCGACTCGGGTAGGGGATGACATGCTCATAAGCTTCGTCGCCGGCTACAGCGGGATCAGGCGGGAAGACCTCGACCCCTGTGTCTATGTGAGGTCCGGCCATCATGCTATCAAGCATCTGTTTGAGGTCGCTTGTGGACTAGATTCGATGGCTGTCGGGGAAACGCAGATTTTGGGGCAGATTCGCAACGCATACTGCATAGCCGATGAAGCCGAATCCACCGGTACCATTCTCAATACTCTCTTCCAGCGGGCTATAGCAGTGGGGAAGCGAGCGCGAACCGAAACAGGCATATCGTGCGGCGCGTTTTCCATAGGCGCCGCCGCAGTCCAGCTAGCTAAGACTGTGTTCGGAAGTCTCGAGGGCCGCAGGGCTCTGTTGGTGGGTGCTGGCGATATGAGCAAGCTCGCCGCGACGCATCTTGCTGCCAACGGAGTCGAAAAGACCTATGTCGTCAGCAGGACCAGGTCGCGTGCGGATGCGCTGTTAGCCAATATTCCAGGCGAATCGATCGAGTTCGGCCAGATCGAGAGCGTCATGAGGGAGGTAGATTTTCTCATTAGCTCAACATCCGCGCCGCGGCCGGTCATCACCAAGGAGCGTATGAGCCGGGTGATGAAGGCGCGCGGGTGCTCGCCGCTGTTCCTGATCGACATCGCGGTGCCCAGGGATGTCGCTCCCGACGTTCGCGAGCTTCAGAATGTGTTCGTCTACAACATCGACGACCTGCACTTCTTCCTGGACCGGTGCCGAAGGGAGCGCGAGGCAGAGGTGGAGAAGGTGAAGGCAATCATTGATGAAGAAACCGCGCAGTTCATGGCCTATCTCCGCACTCACGAAGCCCTGCCGCTCATAAAACAACTGCGGAGCAAATTCGAGTCTGTCTACCTGGGAGAGTGGGAGAAGTACTCCGCAAGACTTGAGCACCTTTCCCGAGAGGACCAGGACTACGTCAAGAAGATGCTTCGTTCGGTCGTAAGGAAGCTCACCCACGACCCTATCCTGCGCATCAAGCACTACGCCGCTAATGGACAGGAGAAAGACAAGCTAGAAGTCGCGCGCGAGCTGTTTGGCCTCCCGGTTCCGGCGGACGAGTCCGAACAGGCGGAGGAACAGCCGAAGCGTCAACACTCGCCCTAGGGACATTCAGGTTGGGAAGCTGGACAATATACCCCTTCTCCGCCCAAGCACCTGTTTGATGCCGGCGCACCACTGGGAACGACTGGTGTAAGGACTCGCTACACGAGGGTGGAAGAGATGCTTGAGGTACTGGGTGGGCTCATCCTATTGACCGTCACTGCTGTGTACTGCGCGATAGTCGTCGGCAAGAGAACCGATCAGTGCATCACCAGGCTGCTCAGGGAAGATGCTGTGGAGACTCCGATGCTTGTGCGTTTTCCCGAAGAGGTGTTCCGGCGGCAGAACTGCGTGAGCGGACGCGAGGAAGCAAGCACAGGCAAGCAATCAGCATAGCCGCACACAGGTAGGTGAACCACTGGCCCCAACGCGTGTAGAGCGTCAGCCGGGTCTGCGGGGCCACGTAACCGATGATCGCGCTCTGCTGAAACAGTCCAACCTCCTGCACAATGCGCCCGCACGGATCTATCAGCGCGGAGATTCCGGTACCCGCCGCCCTTGCCACGTATCGGCGATTCTCAATTGCTCTGAGCTGCGCCATCATCAGATGCTGTCTGGCCGCCTGAGTCCGGCCAAACCACGCGTCATTTGTGACCACGCACAGCACCTCAGCGCCTTCGAGAGTCTCCTTTCGCGCGATCTCTGGAAAAATCGACTCAAAGCAGATGCTGATTCCGATCCTGCCGACAGCAGTATCGAGCAGTACGTGCTTCCTCGCGGGCAGCACGTCCTCTTCTCTGATGCCGTACTTCTTCAGCATCGGCAGCTTGTCGCGGAGCGGTACGAACTCCCCAAACGGCACCAGTTGCACCTTCCGATAGCCTCCGTGGACACGCCCGTCCTTGCCGAAGTGAAACAGAGCGTTGTAGCTTCCGGGCTGTCCTGGAGAATCCGAATGGTCGTAACCGCCTGCGAGGAGATCCACCTGACACTCGCTGGCGATCTGCCCGATCATGTCGGCCCATCCGGGGCTGGTGATGTCACGGGGGATGGATGTTTCCGGCCAGAGCGCCAACCTGACCTCACCATCCGCGGCGGCACGGGTCATCGCGGAGAAACGTTCGTATGCTACATCCGGGTAGTTGGGAACGGGATTGAAGTCGTTCCTCATGTTCGCCTGGATGATCGCTATCTTGTGTCGCGTTGTCTCCTCAGCAGAAGATCGCATCACGGCAAAGCCGTAGACGCACATGACGGCAACGATCAGACAAGCCAATGATAGCGGCAGAAGCCGCCTCTTGCCTCTGCCGCTTAGTGCATATGCAATCGCCAGGTTCAGAAACACCAGCGCGAAGCTAATCCCGCAGGGGCCGGCAAACTCCGATGCCTGCAGGAACGGAAGGTTGGAAGACTGAGTGTGTGCAAGGCTTCCCCACGCAAACCCATAGACTCCGGCCATTCTGAGGTATTCCGTCACGCTCCACGCTGCCGGGATCCCCAGAAAGCCGAGCCATCCCAACCTCTCTGGCCACAACCTGTTCGCCACAACAGCGAATAGGGCAATGTAGGCGGCCTGATAGATGACCAGAAGGAACCATGGAAGAGCGCCAAAGAGGATGATCCAGTAGAGGATCACTCCGTAGTAGACGAATCCTGCAACCAGGCCGCGGACGGCAGCCTGTGCTGGTGTGGCGCTGCGAATGGCCAGGAGAAGAGGCGCCAGGCCCACCCATGCAGCCAGCCATGTTCCAGGCTGTATTAGCCCGAACGACAGAACCAGCCCGGAAAGCCCTGCCAAAAACAGATGACGGAATCGCTCTGGAACGATATAATACCTCTGAAAGCTCATGCGAATGCGTTCAACACCAACTCGAAGAGCCCTGCTCGCGGCCCTGATCGGTTGCTCTGCTCTTGTTCTTACGCTGAGCGGATGTGCCAAGTTTCCGGAAGGAGGCGTAAGGACTGGGAAGCAACTCGTCCTCACCATGCGGGTGCGCGGGACCATCAATCCAATCGATCCGACTGATCCCAGCATCCGCCGCCACTATTTTATCGCAATAGACAATGATGGTGATCCCAACACTGGCCCCTGGGCCGCGATTTTCCCCCCTTATGGTGGAAATGGCTGGGTTACTTCACAGAATGCCGATCAAAGCATCGGGGTGACTTCCTATATTCGATACGACGCTACCAACCCCGAGGCTTACCTCTACGGCATCTTACCGGGTAGTTTCTTTTTGAACGTGACACCGCCCCAACCTCCCATACGCGCTGAGCTGTTGGAAGGTGGCCGCACTCTGAGAGTCGTTGTAGACTTTGGTCAGATTGCTACAGCTCAGCCGGGCGATCCACCCGGTACCGGCATTCCCGCTGACCAGATACAGCAGCTCGATATCAACTTCATCACAACGAATTCATTGCCGCTGACCGGCGAATATGTACCAGGCAGGATCTGGGATGCCCTCGGCCCCAGCGGCAAGAACTACATGACCATTGACACGACCGCCGACAACTTCAAGTCCGATGACAATGCGGACGGTCCACCTGTTACCGACCCCGACCTGGATATCGTATTCTGTTCCGCGGAAGTCCAGACCGTGTCCTCACGCTGAGTCAGTTGCCAGCTCCAACTCGGCAGTCCACTGACTTATGCTGAACATATTACCAGAACCGGCAAAAGTACGAGGTTCTGCCGGTCATATTACGTGGAAAACCGTATTTGAAGACAAACAAAATACACACCGTTTGCCGCTCAAGAAACTGGAGGACGTTCGTCCGGGTGCTTTCAGCGAGGCTCTGGATGGGCGATCCGGCTGAAACTCGCGCCGTGACCTCCAAAAAAATGCCCGAGCGTCAGGGCTTGATTCTTCGGGGTAGTCGAAGCTATCGCTGCCCGGCTGGAAGATCGTAGACGCAAGAAGCGCCCGGATGACGCTCATCCGGGCGCTTTACGTTTCTCGCCTGCTAAATGGTCTGTCTGGTGTTGCTGGTTTTCAGGCACGATGGACGCGGACAACTACTTCGTCACCGACCACTCCCCTAGGGTAGCCTTGCACCAGTTGATGGTCGATTCGTGTGCCTGAAGCAGTTCCTGCAGAAACTTCCGCGTGTCACTGTCCAGGATCGGCTTTGCAAGCAAAGCTTTCGTCGCCTGCAAGTCAGCATCTTGAGTGCCGCAGATGAACTCGAGCTTCTCCTTGATGCCCTCTCGCTCTTGCAGTTCCTCGGTATGATCGGCCGCGTCCAGCGTCGGAGTGCCACCGAGCCATTCTATCCTGCTGACTAAGCCTCGGCAGGACCAACCAGCCGTCTCCAGAACGTCGGCCGCTCCATCAGCTATGTCAGGGTCGCTCTTGCGAATCTCCCTGACTAGTTCGGCGACAGCCTCCACTTCCCCGCGTTCACGGCGAAGAAGCTCATTCAGTTCCGCGATGACGGAGGTCATATACTCCTCGGGTTTCAGGGTATCAGAGGATCAGCGTTCGGATGGAGTAAGCTCTGGCTCTACTCCTCTGCCGGTACGTTCTCCACGCCCTTGACTTCGGGTATCTCGTTCTTTAGTATCCTCTCTATACCCATCTGCAGGGTCATGGCCGCCATCGGGCACCCGTGGCATGCGCCCTGCAGTCTTACTTGTGCTATGCCTTCATCAGTGACGTTGAGCAACTCCACGTCGCCGCCGTCCGCCTGGAGGTTTGGCCTGATTGTATCGAGAACCTCCTGAACTCGCTCTCTCAGATTCGCGCTAGCCTGTTCAGTCAACTTATTGCTCCCTTCGTTCGTCAGTCTTCAGTCAGTCTTCGGCCAGATGATCGTGAAGGTCTTCATCGGACTTGAGGTCCAAGCCCCTACCCGTCGTCTTTCTGAGGTAGTCGTCTACCGCGCCTCTGACAGCCTGCTCAGCAAGAACGCTGCAGTGCATCTTCACCTTTGGCAGGCCGCCCAGAGCTTCGGCCACGGCGTCATTCGTCAGCGCCAGGGCCTCCTCTATCGTCTTGCCCTTGATCAAGTCTGTTGCCATGCTGCTTGTTGCAATTGCGGCGCCGCAACCGAACGTCTTGAACTTGACGTCAACGATGACGTTGTCCTTCACCTTGATATACATATTCATGATGTCCCCGCACACCGGGTTACCCACCTTGCCGATGCCGTCAGCGTCAGGAATCTCTCCGACATTGTGGGGATTGGCGAAATGCTCCATCACTTTTGTGCTGTAGGCTTGGTTCATTCTGGAACTCCTCTAGTCTTCATGCGCCGCAACGCGCTCGCTCTTCACCTTGTTCACAACACACGATGCAGTGTGCTGAATGCCGCACCAAACGCAGGCCCTGTCCACACCGCCTTCACTCGCTAAGGCAATCCTTAGAAAGCCTTCCAGTCCCTCGCGAAACGCCTTCCTCTGAGATAGGGGCATTGCTTCAAGGATCGCCTCAAACCATTCGGTTCGTTTTCGCCGGGTCAATTGCACGTGCTCTTCGCCTCGCTTGGTCAACTCGACGCTTGCAAGGCGCCTGTCGTCTTCATTGTCCCGGCGGGTAACCATTTCCTTCTTCACGAGCCTATCTACCAACTGGCTGGCTGCAGACAGGCTGATTTCCAGCCCGGATGCGATCTGTCTTATAGGCGAAGCGCCATGGAGATACACATACTGCAGGCACTCAGTGAGTGCCGGCGTCATTTCAGGATCACACGCGCATGAGGCAGTCACGGACTTCCGAACGATCTCCATGAAGACCTCAGCCAGCATTTCAGCGTACTGAGCGGAGTCTCTGGGCGTGTCCTGGCGTTCCACAGTCAATCAGTTAAGCTCCTTAATCAATAAGCTACTTCATTATACCACCGTAGGGCCTAACGAAACCAGCTCTGCACAAAAAAAGGCCAGGCAGACGACAAATATCTTCTCTGACAAGCTCGAATGCCGCCAGACGAATCCGCTTGGTGGTCATAGTTTGTGCCATTTGCGCGCAGGGTACATCACGAATACAGGTGGCAGCGAGGCCATTGGTGTGGGTTAAGGGAGGCGCGAGGGCGATGCGTACAGCGTTTGTAGTCTGTTTGCTCCTGTTGGGGATTTCGATAACGGTTGCAGCGGGCGCAGCTCCGAGTTGGCTGGCCACTGGAATAGTGACCAAGGTCGACGGAAATACCATCTATTTCCTGAGTTCGGAAAACCTGGTCTATCGTGTTGACATAGGGCAGGCCAGGATCCTGTCCGACGTGGGTAATATCAGCCCCGCGATAGGCCCTGGTGACAAGGTCCGCGTATACGGTCATGTGACTATGGCGGGCACTGTGCAGGCCGCGCAGGTCAGGGTGCTTGGGTCGGCCCGCGCATTTTCCCTCTCAGGAAGCGGACCTCGAAAAGAAGTGCGGGTGATAGTAGAGAAGGAGCCTGCGAGCGCGCCGGGCGCGGACGCCTCGACTGATCCGGTATGCAAACCGCGTTTGTGGGAGGGCAAGGGCATCGTCATCGACGTCGACTACGTTGGTCATCAGATCAGGCTGCAGACTTCAGACACCAACTACACAATCAACGTTATCAATGCTCAGATGATACGCGGTACAACGATGGTCCGGTTCGGAAGTCTCAACCTTGGTGACACTATCTGGGTACAAGGCACGGTCGTGGCCCAGAATGTGATCGACGGGCAGATGATTAGGGTGCTCCGCACGGTAAGCGAGGCCAACAACGCCGTCCCGCAGCTTCCGCTGACCATCGTAGGCGTGGTCCTGCAGATAGACTATCCCTCCAGGACATTCCGGATGCGGGGTCCGCACACCGCCGTTGTGGTGTCCGTTGATGATAACACGGATATCTTCTTCCAGATGAACCGAAAGCAGTTCAATGATTTGAAACCGGGGACCAAGATCAGCATGCACGGGAACGGTAGCCTGGCGACCGGTTTCACAGCGCGGCACATCCAGATCATCGGCGGACCGTAGGTAAGGACAGTCAGATTACGTCACCACGAGAGGGGCTTGCCGGGCAGCCGGTGGCCCCTCTCGATGCGACTGCCTGATGCCCCGCCTCTAGACACATAGCGCAGAAATCGAAGCGCCCTAGCATAAAGGTGAAACACCTCAGCTACAACCCTTGACAACGCTTGATTTGTGTGGCAGACTGCTTCATGAGGCTGTTAAAGGGCTTATGTGCCCAA
Source organism: Armatimonadota bacterium (assembly GCA_052035525.1). GTDB lineage: Bacteria > Armatimonadota > UBA5829 > UBA5829 > UBA5829 > DTKD01. The sequence goes on along the minus strand of JBPOHN010000010.1, from coordinate 37,129 downwards.
TTGCTTCAGATGTGCATCCGTTCCGTCACGGCAGCGGACGGTGTAGAGGTACGTTAGATACTACGAACACGAAGCAAGCGGTAGAGTGGAGGAGGTGAAACATGATTCATTGTCTCAGATTGTGCGCTATAGCCGTAGTTGTGGCTTTGTCTATCACCGCTGCCGGCGCAACGCAAATAGTTCAGACCCAGGAGTTTGGTGGCACGCCCGACTTCAACAGGGATCTAGTCTTCAACAAGGCCAATCTTGGTCCTACCTGTACACTGAACTGGATTAAGGTTATACTGACCCTGAACGTCGAAGGCGGCCAGTACGTCCTGGACAACGACGGCGAGGAAGGTGGCTCAGGCTCCTTCAACTTCGGTGGCCAGTGCTCCATTATCAACAGCACGGTGCCGATGATTGACGTGACGTCCAACCCCGTCGTCGGAATGGCTCAAGCTGGTCATAGCGAAGCGTTCAGCTTGGCGCCGAACGTAGATGATGGCTCAGGTGACTATAGCCCGGACGGACCCGATGGAATGGTCTACGTTGGTGGCCTTGAAACGGATAGCCGCTTCGGGTTCATCAATCCTACGGTTTTCGACCAATACATAGGAGCCGGGACGTTCACGGTCACCGTTAACGTGACTCAGTGGGCCAACTTTGCAGGCATGAGTGGGATCGAGGCAGGCATTACGCCTGTCCTGGCAAATGGAAACGTGCAGGTTATCTACGATATCACCTGCGTTCCTGAGCCTGGTTCCATCGTGGGGCTTCTCAGCGGAGTCGGCTTGCTAGGTCTGTTGCGGCGGCGCAAGTAGAAGCGGTTGCAACGCAATTGTTGTTGAGCAGAGGGGCTGCCTGCAAGGCGGCCCCTCCGCTTATGTGATCCGCACAGGCTGCTGAAGTCGCCCGGGTCGGGTCTTCCTGCCGGAAGGTCAGACCCGCAGCGGTGATCTCTTCAAGTCGCAGGACTTCCCTCCAGTGAGTCCCGTCGGTCCATGATTCCGTGTGGAGTCGGCTTTTTGCCTGAAGATACGTTTGCCCTGCATGCACCAGCTTGACATCTGCGACAGATTGTTGTTATATGTCGTCGTGAAGCGAATGCCTGCTCGTTTGGCGAGAGGAAGATACGCGCCCTGCATTGCCCGGGGAGGTGGTATCATTGACGCAGATTCCGGTCACGATCGTTGATGCCGCGGATGTCCGGTCGTTCGAGTGTCTGTTACCCGAGTCAGTACCCGTCGGGCGGCTGGCAATGCGGTTGGCCGAGAGTCTCCACTTGCCCCTCTTGAGTTGGGATGGCGGGCCGCTCGCTTACGGTCTGATAGTGGTTGGCGGCCCGCTCCTGGATCCGGATGCTACGTTGGGGCAACTGCGTCTTCCGAGTCCCGTAGCAGCAAGGCTGGTTCCTGATATATGCGCAGGTGCAGACGTGCCTGAGCGCGGCAATTCCTCTGAGCAAGCCCCCTCGCGTGCGCTGGGCGTTGCCCGGGAGCCGGGCGACGATGGCGACGAGGAGCCTGACATCCGGGTCGGTGAGGGGAAGCTCCTGATTCAGGATGCGTGGCCTAGCGGCACTCCCGATGTACAGATAGACGTCGAGGTGCTCAAAGAGATAGAGGCATTCGCTGCTGAGAACCGCAATAGGGAATGTGCGGGCCTTCTGCTTGGCGATGTGAACGCGGAAGGTCGCCGAGGGGTCGTACATATCACTGCGGCGGCGATGGCCAGAGACGCGGCGGGCACCAGAGCCAGCGTCAACATCTCGCTCAGTGCGTGGGAGTCGATGCTGCGCGTTCGCGACCACGAGCACCCCGGACTGCGGATACTTGGTTGGTTTCACACACACGCAGGGTGGGGCGTGTTTATGTCGGATTCCGACGTGTTCATCCACCGGCACTTTTTCGGGCATCCAAGCATGGTCGCATACGTTCTCGACCCGACTACGGGCAGGGACGGGTTCTTCTACTGGCACGACGGGAAGATCGGCCTGTGCCCGAGTTATGGTCTGGTCGGGACGGCGGAGGAACTCGCGCCGCGCTCCCAAGCAGCAAGCAGCGGCGCCGGGAGGATCAAGCGCTTTGTTCGAGTGCTCTCGGCGGCGCTGGGAGCGCTGCTGCTCATAGCTGGGATAGGGTATCTGGGAAAGCCGTTGGTGAGTCGGATATCCCGGGAGAAACCTGCCGCGAAGATCCGTCCGGTTGTCTCTACCACAGAGCAAAGCGCGGTCGTTGACCAGATCTATACCGTCAAGCCCGGCGACAACGCGTGGCGAATATGCAATCGGGAATACGGAGACGGTGATCTCGCAATGGCGCTGATGGCCTACAACGGGCTGGCGAACGTCTCCGGCTTGCAGATAGGACAGAAAATAAAGCTTCCGTCTGAGGAGACGCTCAGGAAGCTGGCGGAGCGCCAATGACTTTGGATCAGTTTGTTCAGGACCTTGCCCGTGATGCTGGTCGGATTCAGAATGATGCTTTCCATAAGCCTCATACATCGCGTGTGAAGACGGGTAGAGGAGACATCGTAACGGAGGTCGATGAGGCTTGCGAGAAGCTGATCATCGATCGCATCAGATTACACTATCCCGGCTATCCCATACTTTCTGAGGAGAGCGGTGCTATTGGAGTGGAGGAGGATCGTCCGGTATGGGTGATCGATCCGCTCGATGGCACACGCAACTACTCGATGGGAATCCCTTCGTTCTGTTGCTCCATCGGCCTTGTTAGACAAGGTGTGCCTGAGGTAGGCGCGATCTATGATTGCGTACATGATGAGATGTTCTTTGCACGGCGTGGAAGCGGGGCATTCCTGAACGGTGAAAGAATCACTGTTGCTGAGTGGGACTCGCTTGAGGACGCTGTAGTTTCGGTCGCTTGGGTGAGAACAAAGACGAAACGTCAGCGCTTCCTTGGATGCATCGAGACCTTAAGCCGTTACACATCTTACTTCCGGCGTTTCGGCTCCGCCGCGTTGGTAGCGTCGTATGTTGCGTGCGGCCGAATCCACGCCTATATGCAAGGCGGACTGAGCCCGTGGGATATGGCGGCCGCGGTGCTGATAGTGGAAGAGGCCGGCGGATGCGTCACCGACCTCACGGGACAACCGATTGATATTCGGAACCCGAAGATCGAGGTCGCAATGGCGAACCCCGTGCTCCACGACAGACTACTGAGGGACGTTGTCTCACACATGGACTAGCTGCTTCATGAACAATGGCCGGGGACAGGAGCCCCGGCCGTCGTTGACTCTGCTTGTCAAGCTGGCAGCTAGAGGACCTCACCGCCTTTGTCGGCATTCTCCTTCGTGAAGACTCGGGTGCCGAGGATGATGTTCTTCTCAACCTTCTGGCCGTTGAGGATCCTAAGCGCGTTCTCGATCGCCTCCGCGCCGCCGGTCGGGTATTCGAATGTTGCGGTCAGAATGCCGTCCTTGACATACCGGACTCCTTCGCTCGGAAGCGCGTCAATGCCGATGAACTTGATGGTCCTATCACGCCCCTTGCCCTCGAGCTTGGCGGCGATATACGCGCCATGCGCGCTGGGGTCATTGTGGCCATAGACGGCATCGATGGACTCCGGGTCGGGGAATCGCGAGAGTGCCGAAGCCATCTCCTTCTGCGCGTCGGGCTCCAGCCAGTGGCAGTCCGCGTCGAAGATGACCTGGATCTGCGAGCCTTTGATTCCCTTCATGAACCCCTCGTGACGCTCGGCCGCGGGCGTGCTGGTCATCAAGCCCTTGAGCTCCACAACATTGCCTTTGCCTTTCAGGACCTTGACCAGATATTTGCCGGCCTCTTCACCGATCTTAACGTTGTCTCCTCCGATGAAGCAGGTATACTTGTCGCCCTCCACTTTGCGATCCAGCACTATCACAGGAATGCCGGCGTCCATCGCATCGGCAACTGGCTTAGTGAGCGGACGTGCCTCTTTGGGGCTGATGATGATGAGGTCAACTCCGAGACCGATGAACTCCTTGACCTGATCCTGCTGTGTCGTAGCTTTGTTCTGAGCATCCTTCCAGATCATCTTGATCTCTGGATGCTTCGCTGCCGCAGCTTTGATGTCGGCGTTCATCTGGGTGCGCCACGGTTCGCCGAGATTGCACTGGGACATGCCAATGACGAACGTCTTCTTGCCCGATCTCTTGGGCTTGACGTCCGTGTCTCCGCAGCCGACCAGCACAACAATCGCCAGTGCCAGCGCTGCGATGCAAATCCGTTTCATGTGGTTTACTCCTTTCTACTCTGCTGGATCAGTACGGCTATCACGATCAGCGCGCCCCTGATCACCAGACGCGGTGCCTCCGGTATGCCCTGGAGGCTCAGTATCTTGCTGATATAGGCGATAATGAGGGTGCCGAGGAACGTGAAGAACATTCCGCCCTTGCCGCCCATCAAGCTCGTGCCGCCGATGACCACCGCGGCGATGGCGTCGAGTTCATAAGTCGCGCCTGCCTCGCCGGGGTCGCCAAGGGTGACACGGCTGGCGTTGCAGATGCCGGCCAGGCCCGCTGTTAGCCCGCAGAGAGTGTATGCCGCAACTTTCAGGCTGCCCACATTCACGCCGGAAAGCCGGGCGGCTTCCTCATTGCCGCCGACCGCATAGAGATGCCGGCCGAACTTCGTGAACCGCAGAACTACCCAAAGAAGCAGTACGGCCATGAGGAAGAGCAGCGTGATCGGCCGGAGGCCGAAAATGGCTGTGCGTGTGGTCATCCAGTCGAATACGGCGGGGTTGCCGGTTTGGATGTGGTACCACGGTGCTGCGCCGGGCTGCACTTTGATGCCACCCGATATCCATTTTGCCGCGCCCCTGGCAACGAGCATCATGCCTAGGGTCGCCACAAACGGCTGCATTCTGAAGCGCGCGATTATGAACCCGTTGGTCGCGCCCATAGCTGCGGCTGCAGCTATCGTGACCGCAAGCGCCAGCGGGGCAGCCCAGCCGAAGCCTATGAGAAGCAGGGAGAACAGCGTAGCGGCAAAGCCCAACACCGAGCCAACCGAGAGGTCGATTCCGGCAGCGATGATCACCAGCGTCATGCCGGCAGCTAGGATGCCGTACTCGGAATACTCGAACAGGATGTCATTCTGGGTTGACCACACGAGGAAAGTCGAGTGGCCGGTCTTGAGGTTCGCCGGCGCGAAGAAGACTCCAAGCAGAAAGACCAGAACGAATGCAAGGATACCTCGGTATCGTCCCGCGAAGTCAAGTGCCCTGTTAAGTGGTGACTGTATAGTCTTTGCCATATCTGCTGTTGTGTTAGTTAGGGCAATGCCTAATACCTTCCCGCCTGCATCAAGCTACCTACCGATGGGTAATAGTATAGTACGAGATTGCCCCACCGCTGTTACAGCGTGTTCGGCGTAATTGGGGGTCCTGACATGAGAACCAACACGAACCTCGATGAGGCCCATCGGGACGACATAACAATAGGCGAAGAGGCGATGGCACAGGTTGTAAGGCCTGGCTTGGAGCTTGGCCACTTGATCCCGGACTTCCAGTTGGAGTCCGCGGACGGCAAAATCGTCTCCCCCGCGGACTACAAGGAGCGCAAGAACCTTGTCATCCTTTTCTTCAACCCGCGCGATAGCCGTGACCTTGAGGTGCTGGTCGAGTTGTCGCGGCGCTATCACACTATTGCCGACGCTAACGCGGAGGTTCTCGGCATTGCCAGCGGGCCGCTGAACGAATTCAGGATGTGTGCCAAGTACTTCAACTTGCCTTATCCACTGCTGAGCGACGTTCGGGGCGAGGCACTGTGCTCTTACTGCGTCCAGGGGATGATGGTATTCGTCGCTGACAGGTTCGGTGAGCTGAGGATGCAGAAGGAGATACGAGAGGACAATGTAGACCAGATCCTGGATGAGGTCGAGTCCACTCTCGGGCTCATCGAGATCGAGTGTCCTGAATGTGGCGTCGCAACCTGGCCGATAGAGTAAGCACCACTCAACTGTATGCGTCCCTCCAGGTGGGTATATAGCGGCCTAGGAGGGACGCTCAAAATGCGAGTTACTACTGCACCCATCTGGCTCCTTTGCATCCTGCTCACCGCCTCGCTTGAGTGCACGGCACAGTGGACTTCACCATCTGGCGAGCAGGGATTTCTGTGCAATCCGCCGGTGTATGTCAACAATGAGCCCGACTTTCCCTTGACGGCGTTTGCTGTCTTGGACCCTAAACCCGGGGACCTTGCCTTCGACGTGGACCTGTCTGGACAACGTGCCAACGACTGGAACGTGGACGGCGACAATGTTCAGCCGGATCTAGAACTGCGCCGCGGGTGGATTAGGTTCAGCGGGATGAGAGGGTTCGGCGACGGGTGGGCTGCCGGCCTTTCAATACCGTGGTATCGCAACAAGATCACGGGGCAGATCGGAGGATTTCCCGCGTCAGGCGTCGCCGACGGATTCGGTAACGTCACCCTGATAGGCCGCAAAGTCCTCTGGGAGGACTGCAAGAGAGGTGCAAAGCTGACGGCGGCTTTGGGACTCGACCTGCCCGTAGGTGCTGACGATCAGTCGTTCGGGCCGGATAACATCGTGACCAATGGTTACTTCAACTCCGGCAGGCGGATTCCTTTGGGGTGGCAGCCCAGCAGCGGTACGTTCAACGGGCTCGGGAGCCTGGCCTACGGACAGAGTAGGGACAGATTCGCTTGGCAGGCACTCGTAGCCGGTAAGGTGTACGGCATGAACGACGAAGACGTGAAGATCGGCAATGTGTTCCTGGCGGCCATCAACAGCACTTACGGGATCACGCGGGATCTCGCGGGTTCACTGGGCTTCACTCTGCGCAGCCAGTCCGACGACGAGTATCCGAACTCGCCACTACCAGTCAACGGCCCTGAACTGCGAGGAACGACCAGCCACAGTGCAATCGTATACGTTGATGCGGCTTTGCGCTACAACATCAAGGATGTTGTTACGATAGGTATCGGGGTAAGAGCGCCGATCATGCACCCGGACGACGGCATGGATCCTCTAGAGGAGTTCTCAATCATCTTCTATCCCAGCGTCAACTGACGGGTGTCTGCTGCCCGTAGTCCTGCTGCTGAACGACGAAGATGCCGTAGTCTGCGAAGAAGTTCGGCGCTAATCGGACGCGCTTGCAATCGTGTTGACGCAGCACAAGGGTGGTCTCGTCAAGGATCGCGAGGCGGTGCTCGCGGCAGAAGCGCCTGAAGTCGCGGATGGTTGTCAGGTGGATGTTTGGCGTGTCATACCATTCGTATGGCAGACTGCTGGTTCTCGGCATGACACCTTCGAACATCAACTGAAACCGCACCCGCCAGTATCCGAAGTTGGGCACCGAAATGATGGCCTTCTTACCAACGCGTGCGGCCTCTTTGATCAGCAAATCGGGCCTCTGCAGGACCTGAATAGTGCTGGTCAAAATCACGTAGTCTATGCTGTGATCGTTGAAATCAGCCAGTCCCTCGTCGAGGTCGCCGTGGTAGACGAACAGGCCGTTTTCGACGCAAGCCTGAACGGCGGTGTCCGATAGCTCTATTCCCTGCACCCTCGCCCGTTTCTTATCCTGCAGGGCCTTCATGAGCTGTCCCTCGCCGCATCCGAGATCCAGCACCGAACTGCCTGGTTCAACCAGGTCGATCACGTAGTGAAACTCCGGACGAAGCTCGTTCTTGGCATTGGTTCGCTTAGTCATCTATGCCCCGTGGTAACGCGTACTCCAGGAAGTTGGTTATGAGACGAGTCAGGGTCTCGAATTCGAGCAGAAAAGCGTCGTGGCCGTAGTCCGACTGTATCTCGGCATAGCTAACATCGATGTTGTTGCGCCGGAGGGCGGACACGATCTCCTTCGACATATACGATGGGAACAACCAATCCGAACTGAAAGAGATGACCAGGAATGCGGCCTTCGCAACAGACAGCTCTTTACGCAGATCGCCGCTGGGTTGGGCGAGATCGAAGTAGTCCATCGCCTTTGTGATGTACAGATACGAGTTGGCGTCGAACCGGCCGACGAATGACTCCCCTCGATAGTTCAGATAACTCTCAACCTTGAACTCGGTGACGAAATCGTAGTCAGGCTTGATCTTGTCCTGGTAATCCCGGCCGAACTTCTTGTGCATGGACGCGTCGCTGAGATAGGTTATATGCCCTATCTGCCGTGCGATAGCCAGCCCGTGCGCCGGTCCTCGGCCGCCGTAGTAGTTGCCGTTCTTCCAGCCCGGATCGCCCATTATCGCGTGCCGGCCGACTGCGTCAAACGCAATTGCCTGTGGAGACAGCCGGGCCGTCGTTGCTATGGGAATGGCCAGCCGCACCATGTCAGGGTAGGACACCGTCCACTGCAGCACCTGCATCCCGCCCATGCTTCCACCAACTACGCAGAACAACTGCTCGATTCCCAGGTGGTCGATCAGCGCCTTCTGCGCACGCACCATGTCGGCAATCGTAAGCATAGGGAAGTCGAGAGCGTAGGGCTTGCCGGTGGCTGGGTTGATGGAACTCGGGCCAGTGCTGCCTTTGCAACCGCCGATACAATTGGAGCAAATGACGAAATACCGATTCGTGTCGAACGCTTTGCCTGGCCCAACCATGGAGTCCCACCAGGGCTTGTGTGTCTCGTCCGTTGGATCGATTCCTGCCACGTGCGCATCGCCGGTTAGCGCGTGGATGATGAGGATCGCGTTGGTCTTGTCGGAGTTCAGCGTGCCGTAGGTTTCGTAAGCTATGGTGATCGGCCCGAGCGTACGCCCGCATTCAAGCCGTAGCTCGTTCGGCGGCTCGGCGAAAGTAAAGTATTGCGTCTCTACGATCCCAACGAATCCCTGCTCTGAAGTGATCAATGCCCCAAGTGACCTTCACGGAAAAAGTTGAGCACAGCATCAGGATACCATAAGCCGGTTTCTGCCTGCAAACGTGATACCGGCATTCCGGCTGCAGAGTTCTATCGAGTAGCCAAGATGATCAACCACGGACAGCAGGCGGACCTGTGAGGCCTGGCAAGCGGCTCATTCAACGGGCCCACCTATGCAGCAGCCCCCGCAGCCCGGCAGCAGGCCGGGCTGCAGACACACCGGTCGGGGCGCTTGTGGACGATGCGTAAACGAACAATATCAGGGCGTTCAGTATGTGCGCGGCTAGGCAGTAAGCGCACGGGATCCGAAGAACGAACAGCAATTCGTAGGTCAGATAGGCGCTCCAGGCCACTCCTGCCACTAGCATCGCGAGCATCAGGCTGGGCGCGAACCAGCTTCCGGTGCGCAGCCGCCACAGCCCTGCCAGTAAGATTAGTAGGAAGTAGCCTGTTCCCAATACTGCGTGAGGAATGCCGAAGATCTCGGCCCGGCTTGAGGTCACTACTGCGGCGCAACCCGGTCCTGTGAGCGGGCATGCCCCCGACGGCTCCAGAGCGGAAGTGCCGGCCAGGCCGTAGTGGGCCAGTGTCATGTAGAAGGAATCAGCCATGGCAAGAAGCGCGAGTATAGATATGATGGCGGCCGGCCAATGCTTCATCTCTATCCGTAGGTAGCGCTTCATGTATGAAATACCCGTTGAAGGAACGCCTGGAATCACGGAACAACCAATATGATCCGTGCCCCACCGCACGGATACTTCACTCATTCCGAGGACATCATGTTCGGGCGATCTTCCGGAAGGATTGATTTGCCCAGCGTTCCCGCGACGCTGGGACGCATCATTCAGATCACAAATTCACTCGATGCATCCGCTGACGAAGTAGCATCCGTCGTGATGCTCGATCAAGCCCTGGCCACCAAGGTTCTCAGAATAGCCAACTCCGCGTTCTACGGGCGCAGATTCAAGTGCGAGAGCATTTCGCAGGCCGTTGTTACCCTGGGCTTCACCTCTATCCGGAATCTGGCTGCCAGTGCTTCTGTCGTTGACGCGCTCTTCCCCAAGCAAATGTTCCCAGGGTTCAGTTGGCAGGAAATGTGGGTCCACTCAGTCAGGTGTGCCGTCGCTTCCGAGGCCCTTGCTTCACGTATGTCAGGAGCGCGGATGGTGAACTCCGAGGCGACCTTCATCGGCGGCCTGCTGCACGATGTCGGCAAACTGATCTTCGCACGCGCTCTGCCTGATCGGTTCAGGCAAGTAGTGGATATCTGCGCCGAGACGGGCCGACCTATGCACGAGGCCGAAAGAGAACTGCTCAGCATGGACCACGCACGGGTCGGTGGGGAACTGGCAGAGGAGTGGGGGTTCTCCGACAAGTTTCACGACGCGATAGCGTTTCATCACTCTCCTCAGGAAGCGTATCGGAACGAGGATATCGTGCAGGCTGTCTGCGCCGGCAACATGCTTGCGAAGTGCATCGGCAGCAGCTATATTGCGGGACCTCAGCCATTGGAATCCCTTGACGCGGTCGCTGAGATGGCAGGCATCGACGCGGGTGAGATGGACTACGTCGTGGATGAAGTCCAGGAGAGGATGGTGGAGTGCACTGAAATCCTCGCCTGCGGCAACGATATGCCGGCCTGCAAGATCGCGGCGTAACCACTAGCGCCGGAACCGGCAGAACCAACGTGCGGCCTGTCCGGGCCGCATTTTCTTTACGCCTTCCCGATCAGGTGGTATAGTGTACCACCAACTGATTCTACGGAGGCATCATCTAGTGACACCACGAGAAAGGGCCGTCGCCGCATTCGAGTTGAGACAGCCTGATGACATAGTACCTACGTTCGAACTGCAGTTTCAGCTTGCTGAGGAACTCCTTGGAAAGAAGCACATCAGCGACAGGGAACTGGACGAGGCTGTGTCCGCCGACGCGCGTGAGCGGATGATCGTGGAGAATGCGCAGCTATACATCGAGGAAGCTGAGACTCTCGATTACTCCATTATCGCGCTGAACATGGGGCCGGGTCGCCCCGACTATATGGCGCAGACACTGAAGGCTTTCTACAGACTCGCCGGCGACAAGTACCTCTACGCAATAATGGCCGACGGCACCATGAGCATTCCGAACGGATCGAACATGATGCAGGTGGTCGAGGAAATCGCCGACCGGCCGGATGAGGTACACGCTAGGCACAAGTCCTGGGTCGAAGGCACCATTGAGCATGCCAGATTCCTGGCGGATGCAGGCGCCAATGTGGCACTGATGTGCGCTGACTACTGCTTCAACGATGGCCCATTCCTCTCGCCGCGGATGTTCGCGGAATTCGTGACGCCCTATCTTGCCATGTCTGTGGCGGGCCTGCGCGAACTGGGCTATTACACCGTGAAGCACACTGACGGGGACATCATGCCGATTCTGGATCAGTTGGTCGAGGCCAAGCCCCACGCAGTTCATTCCATTGATCCTCAAGCTGGAGTCAGCCTCAAGGAAGTGAAGGCGATGGTGGGCGACAAAGTGGCACTCTGCGGCAATGTCCACTGCGCTATGCTGCACAACGGCACTAAGGAGCAGGTGATAGAGGACTCCAAGAGAGCGCTCCGCGACGGGATGCCCGGCGGAGGCTTCTTCTTCTGCACCAGCAATACGCCGTTCAAGGGCATGCCGCTCGAGAATTACCTTGCTATGCTCGAGGTGCGCAAGGAGTTCGGCAGATACGACACGCGGTAGATCAAGCGTGGATCACCGGAAACAGAAGTAGGCGGCCTATTGGCCGCCTGCTTCTGGATATGTGCCCAAGATCTAGCGCATGTATTCCAGCACCCTCGCCGCAATCTGCTCCGGCGTCAGGCCATACTTCTCGGCCAGCACTTTGTAGGGTGCCGAAGCGCCGAATCTGTCGATTCCGATGATCAGCCCCTCATCGCCGACATACTTGCACCAGCCAAGCGGGGATGCCGCCTCCACGACTACCCTTTTTCTGATGCCAGGCGGGATGACGCTGTCCTGATAGGCTTGACTCTGCTTGTCGAAGATCTGAGTGGAGGGCATGGATACCACACGCGCGCCGACCCGCTCGGCAGCTAGGATGTCTGACGCGGCAATCGCGGCGCTGACTTCGGAGCCGGTTGCGATGATGACGACGTCAATCCTGTCAGCATCCTTCACGATATAAGCGCCTCTTCTCAGACCTTTAGCGATAAGCGGATCACCGCTGCAGGAAGGCAAGCTCTGGCGCGTCAAAGCGAGTAGAGTAGGGCCCGTCTTGTTCTCCAGAGCGACAGCCCAGGCGACCGCGGTCTCAGCGGCGTCAGCCGGTCTGATGAGGGTCACACCGGGTATGGCTCGCAGCGACGCCAAGTGCTCAATAGGTTCGTGAGTAGGCCCATCCTCGCCGAGGAAAATGCTGTCGTGCGTGAAGACCTCGATCACCTGACGATGCATCATCGCGGCGAGCCTGATCGTCGGCCTTAGGTAGTCTGAAAAGATGAGAAATGTAGCGCCGAACGGTATGTAGCCGCCGTAGGCTGATATCCCGTTGAGAATCGCGCCCATGCCGTGCTCCCGCACCCCGAAGTGAATGTTCCAGCCTGTCCTGTTCTCCTTGGAGAAGCTGCCCCAGGACTTGATGTCGGTCTTGGTGCTCGGCGCGAGGTCGGCGGAGCCGCCCCACAGTGACGGGACTAACTTGGCAACTTCGCTTATGACCTGTCCCGAAGAGACGCGCGTTGCCGCAGGTTTGGAGCAGTCAATGGTCGGAATGATGAGGTCCTCAAGCTCCGGCGGGACCTCCTTCGACATCATCTTATCCCACAGCTTCGCCTGTTTGGGGAATTCCGCTCGGTAGCGCTCCAACATTGCCATCCAGGCATCGTAATTCTTACGCAGTTCCTCAGCCCGTCTCGCGAAGAGATCTCTCACTTCGTCTGGGACGTAGAACGTCGGTTCCAGCGGCCAGCCGGCGAGTTCCTTGGCCGCCTTGGTCTCTTCCGGTCCCAACGGTTCGCCGTGAGCGCCGGCAGTGTCATGCTTGGTCGGAGCTCCGTTGGCTATGTGGGTGCGGGCGATAATGATGCTGGGCTGATCCGTCACCGCCTTTGCCGCCGATATGGCTTTGGACGCGGCTGCTCTATCGTGCCCGTCGATCTTCTGCACGTGCCAGTGGTAGGCCTCGAATCGTTTCGCCACGTCGTCCGAGAATGCCAGATCGGTGCTGCCCTCTATTGAGATGTGGTTGTCGTCATAGATCACGATGAGCCTGCCAAGGCCCAGGTGTCCTGCGAGACTGCACGCCTCATGGCTGACACCCTCCTCAAGATCTCCATCGCTGGCGATCACGTAGATGTGGTGATCGACGACGTCGTAGCCCGGCCTGTTGAACAGCGCCGCTGTCCTTTCGGCGGCCATCGCCATCCCTACCGCGTTTCCGAGGCCCTGACCGAGTGGACCCGTGGTAGTCTCGACTCCACGGTCTATATCATATTCGGGATGTCCCGGGGTCGCCGATCCCCACTGACGGAACCGCTGAAGCTCTTCCATCGGCATATCGTAGCCGGCAAGGTGCAGAAGCGAGTGGAGGAGCATCGAGCCGTGTCCTGCAGAGAGCACGAACCGGTCCCGGTTCGGCCACTTCGGGTCGGCGGGATTGTAGCGCAGATGCCGGATCCACAGCGTGTAAGCGTAGTCGGCCGCGCCCATAGGCATGCCTGGATGTCCCGAGTTGGCCTTCTCCACCGCGTCCACAGCCAGGAATTTGATTGTGTTTACCGCGAGATCATCCAGTCTAGAATCAACAATGGCATCGGACATATGTTTCACCCCAGCAGTATCTTGAGATAAACGTATTGTAGCGAGAATACCAGCCAATTGCCATGCCTACCCGAATAGGGGTATCATTCAAGCACGCTTGGCAAGGAGACATAGAGAACATGAACGTGGTAATCATCGGACTGGGTCGTATGGGCTCCGGAATGGGCGAACGGCTTGTCAGGCATGGGCACAGAGTGGCTGGCTTCGATCTGGATGCCGGCAAGCGAAGCGCCGTCGAATCCATTGGGATAACGTGGCTGTCTTCCATAGAGGACATCGCCGCCACGGTTCCATCTCCGCGCGTGGTGATCATAATGGTGCCTGCAGGGAATGCTGTGGATTCGGCCGTCGAAGCATTGCTGCCGGTTCTAACCTCAGGCGATGTGATCATCGACGGCGGCAACTCCTTCTACAAAGACTCCATTTCCAGGGCGGAAATGGTACGTTCGAAGGGGTTCGATTTCCTGGACGTCGGAGTCAGCGGCGGGGTCTGGGGACTTGACCAAGGCTACTGCCTTATGGCTGGCGGCAACAAAGATGCGTATGAACGCGTAGAGCCTGTCTTATCTGCTCTTGCAGCGGAAGGTGGGTTACTCTATGTCGGACAGCCTGGGGCGGGGCACTATGCGAAAATGGTGCACAACGGGATTGAGTACGGACTGCTGCAGGCTTACGGGGAGGGCTTCGAGATACTGGAGAAATCGCCCTTCGACTACGACCTGGCCGGAGTTGCCAAGCTCTGGAACTCAGGCAGCGTGGTGAGGTCGTGGTTGCTGGAACTCGCGCAAATCGCGCTTGAGGAATACGGGAATGACCTGGACGGCATAAGGGACTACGTTGCGGACTCCGGCGAGGGTAGGTGGACCGTTCTGGAGTCCCTGGAAGAGAGCGTGCCTGCGCCTGTCATCGCTCTTTCGCTTATGATGCGCTTCCGATCGCGGCAGGATGAGTCCTATGCTGCCAAGCTTATCGCCGCGCTGCGTGGACAGTTCGGCGGCCATGAGGTGAAGATGGAATGAGCCTCCAGCTCGACGTGAATCCACTCCGGCAGGGCCTGGCGCGCGAGCGGGTGATCGATCCGTGCATCTTCGTAGCGTTCGGCGGCACCGGTGATCTTGCGCACAAAAAGCTCCTGCCCGCGCTATACCATCTGCATCGTGCTTCCCTCTTGCCCCGCAGCTTCGCCATTGTTGCCTACGCGGGTGGCGACATGTCAGACGATGAGTATAGGGAATCGATTCGCCAATCGATCGCCAGGGCAACCCCCTATCTTCCCACGGAAGGTGAAGAGTGGGATGATTTCGCCCGGCTCATGAGTTTCCTCCCTCGTAAGGGCGACACTCGCAGCTCTCTTTCGCGCCTCAAGGACAGACTTAATGAGATAGACAAACAAATCGGCGCCGAAGGAAACTACCTGTTCTACCTTGCCATTCCGCCGTCGGCGTTTATGGAAACGGCGGAGGGGTTAGGCGAGGTGGGCCTGGCGGAGCAGACACCGCATGGTGGTTGGCGCAGGCTTGTAGTGGAGAAGCCGTTTGGGACCGACCTCCAATCCGCCCGCGAGCTCAACGCTGCGCTGCAAAGGGTGTTTCGAGAGGACCAGATATACCGCATCGATCACTACCTCGGCAAGGAGACCGTCCAGAACATCCTCGTCTTCAGGTTCGCCAACGAGTTCGTGGAACCCATACTGAACTCGAAATACGTGGACTCAGTGCAGATCACGGTGGCCGAGACCATCGGCGTGGAGAGTCGCGGCGCATTCTATGACAGCACAGGTGCGCTGCGGGATATCGTTCAGAACCACGTGCTGCAGATACTCTCGCTGGTTTGCATGGAACCACCGGTATCGCTCTCAGCGGACGACGTGCGCGATGAGAAAATGAAGGTATTCTCCGGCATCAGGCACATCGAACCCCGTGACGTCGACAACTACACCGTAAGAGGCCAGTACTCGGGCGGCTTGCTCCTCAACGAGCGCGTCAAGGCCTACACGGAAGAGGACAAGGTTCCTGCCGATTCGACCACAGAGACTTTCGTAGCGGCAAAGCTATATGTGGACAGTTGGCGGTGGTCGGGTGTTCCTTTCTATGTAAGGACGGGCAAGCGGCTTGCCAAGCGCGCGACTGAAATCGCTATCCAGCTCAAATCCATACCGAGGGTGTTGTTCGGAGAGTCGCCCGGCGATTCGGTGTCTCCGAACGTCATCGCGCTCAATATACAGCCGGACGAAGGCATTGCAATGCTCTTTGAGGCGAAAGTGCCGGGAATGGGATACAGAATCCAACCGGTGAAGATGGATTTTCGGTATGGTGAAGCGTTTGGCGCCACTGCGCCCGATGCCTACGAGCGGTTGTTGATGGACGCGATGCTCGGTGACGCAAGCCTGTACAGCCGCGCTGACGCAGTGGAAGAGACATGGAGCGTCGTGCAGCCGATCCTGGACGGATGGCAGCAGCAGTCCACTCCGGCACATCCGTATCTCCCGGGCAGTTGGGGCCCTGCGGAAGCTGATGCTTTCATCGAACGAGACGGCAGAAAGTGGCGGCGGCTATAGGAGTTGCGAGCATGAACGATGGCAAGGCAATGGCAATAACTGAGAGATGCGATGCTCTGGCTGATGTAGATACGTGCCTGTCGGCCCTGTATGATCGTGCCCTGGTCCGGGAACGAGCTGTGCCTACCGTGAAGGCCCTGCTTCTCAATTTGATAGTCTACGCCTCCGATGAAGCCCTGGCTGAGGAGGCCATGGAACGGGCCTCCCGGGTGCTGCCGTTGCTGCCGTGTCGTGCCATCATTGCAGAAACAGCATCGTCTATGCCGTCCGAGGGTGCGCAGGTATCGGTTATGTGCGGAATCAGCGAGCGCGGTGACCGACGGCTCTGCGGAGAGGTTATCAACGTTCATGCCCTCCGGGGGAGTGTGACCGGCGCCGTGATGCCGCTTCTCCTTCCTGACGTCCCCGTGTGCCTCTGGGTGCTTGGAGATATCCCGGCTCAGAGGGAAGACTTCAGCGATCTGCTGAGAGTATCAACACACCTGATCGTTGATTCTCGCAAGTTCGCCGATCTGAGCAGGGGCGTCAAGTCGATGCAAAGGCTGCAAGCCTCAGACGGCGACACGCACGTCTTGCAGGATCTTGCGTGGGTATCCTTGCGCTCGTGGAGAGAGGCTACCGCCGGACACTTCGATGCTCCCTCGTTGCGTTCTTACCTGGCGCGGTTACAGAATGTGGACATAACCTACTCGGGATCGACCAGCAGCCCCTATCCTGAGAGCGCGCCACTCTTCTTCACCGCCTGGCTGGCCGAACGCACGCAGTTGCAGATCGAGAGCGTGTTTCACTCCAGGGACGAAGGATTCGTTATCGCTGCTCGTCAGGAGGGGCGCGATGTCACGGTTCACGTCCGGCCTGTTGAGTCACACCGGCCGGCGGGCGAGTTACTCTCCGTGTCTATCGAATGTGCGTCCGGAGACGAGCGCGCGGTTTTCACGACCCAAAGGGCGTCGGACACGGAACTTGCGATGACTGAGGAATGCGCAATGGTATGCCTTCCCCCCAAGAATGTTCCGGCCCCATCCGAGGACGACGCGTCGCTTGCGGTACAGGCCTTGAAAGACTATGGGCGGGACCTGGTATTTGATCGGGTTATGCCCGTAGTGCTGAAGATCATGGCGCAGGTGGAATTGACCGAGGAGAGCGCTTCCGGACTGAGGCTATGATGGACATTATGAACTCCAATCTGCTTGTATGCGAGGACCCTAGGGCTGCGTCCATCGAGGCCGCTGAGCGTTTTGCCTGCTCCGCTGTGCGCTCGGTCGCCAAATACGGCGTCTTTCATGTCGCAATCCCGGGCGGCAGCAGCCCGAGGGAGATGTTCCTGTTGCTGGCGGGCGGCGAGTTTCGAGACCTGGTGCCTTGGAGCCGAATGGAGCTCTTCTTCACTGACGAGAGGTGCGTTCCGCCGGAGGATGATGAAAGCAACTACAAGCTCGCCTTCGATCTGCTGATCTCAACCGTTCCTATCCCCGAACCCAGTATCCACCGCATGCTGGGAGAGGACGAGCCTGAGTCGTCCGCCGCGCAATACGAAGAGGAGATACACCGTGTAATGGGTCATAGCCCCCGGTTCGAGTTGATTATCCTCGGAATGGGAGCGGATGCGCACACGGCGTCGTTGTTTCCCGGTTCGCCGGCCCTGCGGGAGACGGGCAGGCATGTGGTCTCCAATTACGTCGAGAAGCTTGGCGCCCATCGTCTGACCCTGACACTTCCGTTGATCAACCGCGCCGAACAGGTTATCATTCTTGCCTTCGGTCAGGAGAAAGCTCAGGCTCTGGCACATGCGTTGAAAGAGCCCGAAGACGTGAACCAGTACCCCGTTCAAGGAGTTCGTCCCACATCAGGCCGCTTGCTTTGGATAGTAGACCGCGCTGCCGCCTTGCCGCTTTAGCCGGCGCTGCCAATCAGTATGCTCGGTTCTTTACAACGCTGTCTGCCGGGTCTATAATATCCGTGCTGGAGGGTGCGAATGAGCGAGATCACTGATGAGGGCACGTTGCGGGTAGCTATAGGCTCCGACCATGCCGGTTATGCGCTGAAAGAGGAACTCAGTGACGCCCTTCGCGCGGACGGCTACGACATCACGGATTTCGGAACACATTCCCTCGAATCCGTCGATTACCCCGACATTGGCGAGACGGTGTGTGCCGCGCTCACTGCAAAGCAGTGCGACCGAGCGATCCTTGTGTGCGGTACCGGTATTGGAATGTCGATAACCGCCAACAAGATTGCTGGCATACGCGCAGCGGCGGTCTCTGACACTTTCTCCGCCAGAATGGCTCGTGCTCACAACGATGCTAACGTGCTCTGTATTGGAGCTCGAGTGGTAGGCGCTGGATTGGCACACGAGCTTGCTACCACTTTTCTGGAGATTGATTTCGAAGGCGGGCGACACGCTCGCCGTGTTGACAAGATGAACGCACTGGATGACTAGGAGGACCCGTGGGAGCTACTGAGACAATGCCTATGAGCGATCTGGATATGCCGCTGGAGGTCGTCGACCCCGAGATAGCGGAAGCTATCGCGCGTGATATTGATAGACAAAATCACAAAATTCTGCTGATCGCGTCTGAGAACTACGTCAGCAGGGCGGTTATGGAAGCGACCGGGTCCGTTCTCACCAACAAATACGCCGAAGGCTATCCACACAAACGCTACTACGGTGGCTGTGAGAACGCGGATGCAGTAGAGGAGATTGCCGTCGAGCGCGCCAAAGAGCTCTTCGGCGCGGAACACGCAAACGCGCAGCCACATGCCGGCTCCCAGGCAAATATGGCCGCGTATTTCGCGTTTCTCCAGCCGGGCGATACGTTTCTGGCGATGGAACTGGCCCACGGCGGGCACCTTACTCACGGCTCACACGTGAACTTCTCGGGCATCCTGTTCAAGTCCTGCGCTTACGGCGTCAGCGCCGAAACCGAAATGCTGGATTACGACGAGATCAAGCGCCTCGCGCAGGAGTGCAAGCCCCGCGTGATTATGACGGGCGCGACGTGCTATCCCAGGCTGATCGATTTCGCGCGCTTCAGAGAGATTGCGGACTCCGTTGGTGCGATCCTGATGGCCGACATAGCCCATATTGCCGGATTGGTCGCCGCGGGCGAGCATCCGTCACCGGTGCCGTACTGCGACGTGGTTACCTTCACCACCCACAAGACTCTTCGCGGCCCGCGTTCGGGAATGATCCTCTGCAAGGCAGAGCATGCGAAAGCCATCGACAAAGCCGTCTTCCCCGGTATGCAAGGCGGCCCTCTCGTTCACGTGATGGCTGCGAAGGCTGTGGCCCTCAAGGAGGCGATGCAGCCGTCGTTCAAGGACTACCAGCGGCAGATCAAGGCCAATGCCAGGGCACTCGCGTCGGCGCTTGCCCAACGCGGCCTCAGACTTGTCAGCGGAGGGACCGATAACCATCTGATGCTGGCGGACCTTACGCCGTACGCTATCACGGGCAAGGCCGCGCAGGAAGCCCTCGATGCGGTGGGTATTGTGGCGAACAAGAACATGATCCCATTCGACAAAGAGAAGCCTACGATCACCAGCGGCCTTCGCATAGGAACGCCTTGCGTGACTACGCGCGGTATGCAAGAGCCGGAGATGGAGACGATTGCCGAACTGATCGTCAGATGTCTTCGGAACCTTGATGATACACCTGCGGCGGCCGCTGCGCGAGAAGAAGTTGCCAGGGACGCTCGCGCGCTTGCTGACAGATTTCCGGTCTACTAGTGATGAGGTGACATGGGCCTGTACATAATCGCTGCGGTGATCTCGGCGGCCGTGGCTTACATACTCACACCGATCGTCCGCCGAGTCGCCGAGAAGACTGGGATCGTGGCACATCCTGGGGGTAGGAGAGTGCATGCCCGTCCGACCGCATTGATGGGCGGACTGGCAATGTATGCGGGCTTTATGGCCGCGGTATGCGCCGTTCTCTTCCTGAGCGGTGACGTCAACCTCAGCAAGCAAACGATGGGCATCCTCATAGGTGGCTCTCTGGTAGCTGCGGTGGGGCTCCTTGATGACAAATACGAGCTGCCGGGTTGGGTTCAAGCATTCACGATTCTGGCTGGCGGCCTAATCCTCGGTCTGTTCGATGTGCGTATATCATATGTCACCAGCCCGGTGAAGATAGTCCTCGGCGCCTTCAGCATTCCTGTCACGATGCTTTGGGTGTTGATGGTGACAAAGGCTGTAGATTGCATGGACGGCCTGGATGGCCTTGCTGCCGGGATATCCGCGGTGGCTGCGTGCACGCTGATGATAATGGCGGCGGTGTCCCCGGGGAGGGTGATGTCCGCTGTGATGGCGGCCGCGCTGTTGGGCGCCGCGCTCGGTTTCCTTCGCTACAACTATCCGCCCGCCAAGATATTTATGGGCACTGTCGGCGCGCAGTTTCTCGGGTTTGTGCTTGCAGGGATATCGGTCCTTGGCGCGTTCAAGATTCCTACTTTGGTTGCGGTTGCGGTGCCCGTTCTTGTGCTTGCGGTGCCGCTTTTCGATACCACATTCGTCGTTCTGAGGCGCGCGCTGACAGGCAAGAGCATTGGTGAAGCCGACACCACCCACCTTCACCACAGGTTGGTGAAGAGGGGCCTATCGCACAGGCAGGTGGTCTGGATCGTCTACGGGCTGACCATCTTGTTCTGCGGCGCGGCTTACCTGTTGTTCCAGTATCTGAGGAGTTAGCGGGCCTAATACGCCTGAACGATTTGCCCTGAGGAGGAGCTTTTGAGGGAAGGCAATAGAAAGCTGAAGGTGTTGGCCGTATGCGGCACCCGGCCGGATACAATCAAGATGGCTCCCGTTGTGAACGAGCTGAAGCGGCACCCGGGAGAGGTCGAGCTCATCCTTGCAGTCACTGGCCAGCATCGGGAAATGCTCGTTCAGGTGCTCCAGGCGTTTGATCTTCACCCCGACTACGATCTGAACATCATGTCCACGCGGCAGACGCTGTCGCAGATCACGGTCCGGGCTCTTGAGGGGCTGGACGAGGTGATCAGAGAGCGTCAGCCTGACCTCGTGCTTGCTCAGGGCGATACTACTACCACTTTCGTAGCCAGCCTCGCCGCGTTCTACAACAAGACGCCTTTCGGCCACGTTGAAGCTGGGCTCAGGACAGACAACAAGTACGATCCCTTCCCGGAGGAGATAAACCGCCGCCTCGCGGGTGCAATGTGCGATCTTCACTTCGCTCCAACTGACTTGGCGAGGCAGAACCTTCTGCGCGAGGGGGTCAGCGAAGATCGGGTATTCGTTACGGGTAACACAGTCATCGATGCCTTGCTCAGCATAGCCTCGCGACAGCATACCTTTGACGACGAAAGGATCGCTGCCGCAGCGAGGTCCGGTCGCATGATTCTGATGACAGCCCATAGGCGTGAAAACTGGGGTGAGCCGATGCGGGATATCTGCATCGCAGTCAAGAAGATCCTCGAACGCCATCCGGATGTGACCGTCGTCTTTCCCGTTCACAAGAACCCGATAGTCCGAGATGTTGTCTTTCCGGAACTTCAGGACGTGGACCGCGTAGTACTGACAGAGCCACCCGACTACGTGCCTTTTGTGCACCTGATCAAGGCCTCATACCTGGTCCTGACCGACTCGGGTGGCGTGCAGGAAGAGGCGCCTTCGTTGGGCAAACCGGTCCTCGTGCTGCGCAAGACCACAGAGCGCCCGGAAGGCGTAAAGGCAGGCAATGCCAAGCTCGTAGGCACTGATCGTGAGGATATCATTAACGAGGCGGACACGCTCCTTCGAGACCGGGACGCCTATACAGCAATGGCGACGGTCCAGAATCCCTATGGAGACGGCCGCGCGGCGGAAAGGATTTGGGAGATAATCAACTCCCGGTTTGCACCAATTGGACAATAGCGCGCAAAGCAGAGTGGAATCGTCCTGGGAGATCACGAGGCGTCTCGCCAGATGGGCTTTGTTCCTCGCTATCATTGCGGGGCTGGTGTACTGCGTCTGGCGAATCCGCGCGGTTGTGATGTTTGTTTTGCTTGCCGTCATCCTGACGTACATTCTCCTGCCGGGCGTCGATTGGCTCTGCAGAACGCGGAACCGGCATCTATCCGAGCGAGGGCAGCGGCTGATTGCCACATTGTTGGTGTTCATCGTCTTCCTTGCGATGATCACCGCAATGATCAGCCTGTTCGCGGTTCCGTTTTCGAGGGAACTGGGTGAGTTCACGACGTTCGTGAGGGACAACTTCGGCAGATACGTCGGCCAGTTGCCGGCTTTTCTGACACATATCTCGGAGACGTTCGAGCTTAACGTTGACCTGAAAGACTTCCTGAGCCGACCAGATCTTACAAAGCTTGGCAGTGTAATAAGCCAGTTCGGCGCCTGGACAGTGCAGGTTGCGAGTTCATCGATTCGTGTGGCCTTGGACGTGTTCCTGATACCTGTCCTGGCGTTCTACTTCGTCTATGACTACCGAAGCATCTCGAGGGAGTTCTACAGCCTGGTGCCGGCTCATAGGAGGCGCGAGGCGATCCGGATGGGACGCTGCATTGGCGAACTGCTGCAGAGCTACATATTTGGCCAGCTCATCCTGTGCCTTATTGCTGGTGTGCTGACAGGAGCGTTCCTGGGCGTGCTGCACGTTCAGTACGCTGTGGTTCTGGCGATCCTCTCTGGCGTGACGCGTGCCATACCCGTGATTGGCCCCATCGTCAGCGGTGTGCCGATCATCGTTGTGGGCGCAGTAACCGCCAGGCCGGAGGTTCGGGCGGAGATCGCTGTGGCTCTCGCTGTGTTCATCACCGTTATGCACTTCGCCGAAAGCAAATTCATCATGCCCCAGCTCATCGGTAAGCGAATGCACCTGCATCCCGCGATAGTGATCATCGTGCTTCTGATCGGAGCCGAGTTCTTTGGTCTGGTGGGCATGTTCGTCGCTGCGCCTGTGGCGGCAATCTGCCGGGAACTGATAGTGCGGTACTACATGATGCCACGCAGGTACCGTCTGCCTGTGACGGCGAAACCTGAGACATCATTGAGGTAACCTCCATGCAGTTTCTTCAGGCAATCGTCCTGGGCGTCGTCCAGGGCTTGACCGAGTTCATACCAGTCAGCAGTTCCGGCCACCTACTGCTGTTTGAAAAGCTGATGGGCTGGAATTGCGAGGAGATGACCTTCGACATTGCCGTTCATTGGGGAACGTTGGTCGCGGTCTTGAGCTTCTTCTGGCACGACTGGACCAGCATCGCAACTTCCTTCGCCCGCCGCATCTTCCGCAGGATTCCCTATGAGCAGCAGCCTGATGGTTCGCGAATGGGCAGGCTTGCACTGCCGATCATTGTCGCCACCGTGCCTGCTGCGGTGATCGGCTACAAATTCGACAGCCAGATAGAAGGCATGCGTGACAGACCGTGGATGCTGGCGGTTGTAGCAACGGCGCTGATTGTTGTTGCCGTAGTGATGCTGCTGGCCGAACGGGTAGGGCAGAAGAAACGCGCCATGGGGCAGATGACCTACGCGGACTACATAGTCATCGGGTTCGCTCAGGCTCTGGCCCTGATTCCGGGCGTGTCACGCTCTGGCGCAACCATCTCTGCAGGCCTGTTCCGTGGCCTGGACAGGGGGTCTGCCGCCAGGTTCAGTTTCCTCCTCTCGACGCCGGTCATTTTTGGCGCCGGCCTTGTGCAGCTCAAGTCAGTGCTGGAGTCTGGCCTGCCCGAAGGACAGCTCAGTGTTCTGATCGTGGGATTTCTGGCGGCCGCGGTGTCAGGTTATCTGGCGATCAAGTTCCTGATGAGCTACCTGCAGCGCGCTGGTCTAAAGGTCTTTGCCGTCTATCGGTTTGTGCTTGCCGCGGGAATACTCCTATCGTTCCTGCGGTAGCGGCGGACCTAGATGAACACCTTGTACGCGTGCTGGTGGATCAGGGGCCCCACTATGGCCCAGGCAGATCCGATGCAGAAGTCTCCGAGCACAAGCCCCAGGAAGAACGGCACGAACGCGTTGTGCAGTCTCATTCCGCCATACCTGATTATCAGGAACTTCAGCAGCCACGCGATGAAAAACGCAAACCAGAAATAGTCCATGGCAAAGCTGATAGCTAAAGCGTAGCCTGCCGGGTGGAATGGCCAGCCGACGAACGCCGCCCGCATAAGGTTTAGCCCGACTACGATCACCGCGCCCAGGGCTACGTGGATCGTCCAGACAAGATCAGTTGAGGGTTCGTTCTTTATCAGGTCACCCAGCCGGTTGAACGATTCGTCTCCGACCCACCTCTTGAAGCCGCCTGCGCACTTCGCCGCGGCGCCGCCGTCATAGGTGATGTGCAAGTTGGCCCAGTAGGTGCTGATCAGCCCCACCACAGTCGAGAGCATCAGGATGAAGATAAGTGGCCGGAGTTTTACGCCAGTCCCCTCGGTCATCTTCATCGCCTCGAGCTGGTTCGGCATGGGATGGCACCTGTAGCAGCGATTGAACCAATACATCGACTGCAGCACTGTCATATCCGCTATGCCTATGGCGTTGAAGCCCAACAAACCCACCATGATCTGCTGCGGGTTCACGAAATAGATCTCATGCGGCGTGCCCAACTCGGCGCGGACACGCGTAATGCCGATGGAGATAAGGAAGTACAGGGCGAAGAACACAATGGCGTAGTAGAACTTCATCCCCATCCATATGCTCAATCCGATGAGGAAACAGCTCCCGAATCCCAACACGTAGAAAGACTTCCTGTAGAGGCCGGAATCCCGCAGTTCCTCTTTGTTTCCTTGCTGGAAGAACGCCAGGCGCCAGACGGACTTCAGGTGAGGCATCGCAGCCATAACAATGATGATGCTCAAGGCCAGCCATGCGCCGCTTGACTGCGCATCCCAGTAGGGGAAGCCGGAGGTTCCGGCTCCGTCCCACCCCATCATCGCGCCGATAACCTGCCAGATCTTTCTGGCCACATAGAAAAACCAGCACGAGAAGCTGAGGTCGAGCGGAATGAAGTAGGCAAGACCTATCGTGAACGGGTACATCGTGATCGCGAGGCCCCGATGACGGTTCACCGCACTCCACGGGCGATCAGGGAAATACTGGCCCAGATCGTACATCTTGACGCCTGGCAGATAGGGCAGCGATGGGTAGAGTTGGTGCAAGCCGTTTATGAGGCCGATCAGGAACGCGATTCCAAATCCAATCCACATCAGCTTGTTAGCGTAGAACTTGCGGCCTGAGTCTTCGCTGGTCATTGCCATCGGCAGTTGGACCAGCGGGAACACAAGCTTCTCGTTTTCTGTCCACTGCTTCCTGATCAGGATGTTCATCGCAAGCATCATCCCGATCAGCACCAGAACCAGGGATCCCCAAATCGCCAGCGGCGCTATCCAGAACCGCAAGATCTGATACACAAACGGATTGACGCCACCGCCGAAAAACCCCTTGAGGGCCATCTTGTCCGATACGAAGCAGTCCTGAGGCAGATATTTCCAGAACAGCTTTTCGTACTGGTTGGCCTCGTTGGCCATCCCGTAGGGGTGACCGAGCACTCCGAAGAGGTTCTGTATCATGTCGTGCCCGGCGAGAGTGGCAGCCATCACGATCATGATGTAGATAGTCAGCAACTCGCCCCTTCGTAATCCCCAGCCCGTCAGCTTGCGGATGAGCATGTTGAACATGCACAGCACGAAGAGCATGAATATCGGAGTGATGAAGAGCGGCAGGCAGGTGCCGTCCATCATATACCATCGGACTTCAACTACCGTGATCCACCAGTTGTCCAGGGGAATCAACAGCAGACCGATTATCACGGCGAGAGGGGTCACACCGGCGTCTTTTAGCTTGCTTACGGTATTCAATGGAACCTCAGTCCACAGGGCGGCACTGCCACGTTCAGACGATGCGCGGACAAGTATTGCGGTGATCCCATTCTAGCAACAACAGCTCATCTATGCAAGACGCTAATGGCCGAAGTTGCCAAAGTGAGGGGGAAACGCGGCGGATAGGGATACGCGGGGTTCGCTCAATGATTTGCCTGTTGCCCCCTCGTGATGCTATCCTTACATAGGGAATCGGGATCAGGGGTACAAGAACCCGTGATACACGGCATGTCGCATCGCACGGAGGTATGAATGCGTAGAGATAGCGTGGCAGGACAGGTTCTGGGCATATTGGTCTTTCTTGTAGGAATCGGCATTCTGGTGGCCGTCGCCGTGACCGCCTACAACCTGTTCAACGCGAGCGGGCCGGCGCTCACTGTATCGCCCGGCTCGCAGGAGGGTGCCACGTCTCAGCTTGGCGCATCAGCTCTTCGGCTTCTATACCGCCTCGCGCTTCTCATCGTTCTCTGCGTAGCCGGCTCCCTTGTCGCCGCTAGAGGACTTCACCTCTACTTTGTGGCTACCGGATCACCTCTCGCGTCCGGCCGTCGAATGCCACGGCCTGAACCTCCGCCGGAAAGCGAGTGATCCCTCGCCGACAGCCGCAGTCTACGGGAAAGCCTGCGCAAGCCTTTGTTCGCAAGGACTATGAGAGCGAACACGGCGATCACCGCCGGCGGAAGCTGTTGAGAGCCGATGAGTATTCTGGCAGTCACCAGTTCGGCGTAGGACACGATGAAGCTGATGATCACCACCAGCAGCAGGCCAAGGGCGATGCCTCGGGCCCGTATGGCGGCTGACTTGACTGCGTTGGCGCCTACGTCACCGGCGGCAACATCCAAAGGCCTGTTTGCGGGTGTCAAACCGGCCCCCCAGACGTCGGTTCGTTCACGGTGAGTGCCCTTTCGGAGGAGGTGCGGTGCCCTGTGGATGCACAGGGCACCGGCGATAGCTACGCACCTCGCTGCAGCTTGATATACTGCCTTGCTACCCTAAGGTCCTCAAGCGCCTCTACAGCGTCGCACAGCGGCTTTGCCTCGCCCTTGATGGCGCTGATGAAGTTGAGTGCCTGCTGGCGCATGGCGTGGATCCACGGCAGTGTGGGCACGATCATCTGCGGGGTAGCGCCTCCGCCCGGGTCCTTGTAGATCTCGACCCTGCCCGGTCTGCTCTGCGCGAGCGGCGCCGGAAGCTCGATCTTGACGTATCCACGCTCGAAGGCAACCAATGCTGACTCCTGCCAATCAACGGTGGTCATATATGGCGACATCTCGATCACGACCGGGATGCCGCTCTCGCTCTCGCCGGCAAACAACACACCCGACTTCTCCGCGTAAGTCGCCTTGTAGGGCTCGCCGAGCAGGTGGCGCATCAGGTTGACCTGATGGATGTAGTAGTTCACGAACGCGTTGTACGCGTTGTAGGTATCAGGGTCCATATCGCTCGCGGGCGGGTCCCAGGTAAGCTCCGGTGCTGGGTCGTCACTGCCAATGATCCCGATGAACCCGTTAGCAACCCAATCGCCTGCGGGCATAAGAATGCGGACGTAACGCATCTTGCCTAGTTCGCCCGATTCCTTCAGCTTGTCGATCTCAGCTTTGGCATACATCGTTGCGGGGTCGCTGCGCTTGTGATACCCGACCATATGCCACGTGCCGCTTGCCTTGAGCGCTTCGAGGATTTTCTCTCCAACTTCGATCGAGCCCGCAAGCGGCTTCTCCGTAAACACGGGTACGCCTGCCTTGTACAGCTCCGGCAGAAGTTGACCGTGCCGCGTAAACGGTTGGCTGGCGACTATTCCGTCCAGCTTCTCTGCCGCCAGCATCTCTGCAGCGGAAAAGTAGACCTTGGGAATGCGGTAGTGCTCGGCAACCAACTTCGCCTGCTTCTGTTTGAGCTCCGCGAGGGCTACGACCTGACAGCAGTCCTCGAAGGCGTAGTTGCGGAGGTGCGCCATCTGGCCCATCCCGCCTACTCCAACAAATCCTATTCTCGGCTTATCCAATGATCCTTCTCCTTGCACGATCTCGTCATACCGAACTCAATCCGGCGTCTCAGTTCAGCCTGAACCAAGTTCAGGGTGATATGCTTCCTACTCCGATGCCAGCTTGCCGAACCTGTTGGCTATTGCGAGCGCCGGGTCGAGCGGTACATCCGCGGGCTTGACGTTCTTGGGAATGCTGATCGTCGGCGTCGGCTTCAGCGTCTTGCCCTTGAACTGCGGCAGCCATCTGGCCTCAGCCGCGAGCATCTCCGCCGTCATTTCTCGGGCTTCTTTGAGCGTGACCTTCGTCGAAGTAAGCGGATCCAGCGCAACCGCGTTTGCCGCCAACTCAGGATCTCCGGTAATACCTGCCTGAACCGCCAGACCCTGCAAATTCACATTCGTGAGGTTCAAAGCAGCGCACTGCGGCGGCAGATCGCCAACCACGGTCGGGTGGAGACCCATCGCATCGACATAGCAGGGGACTTCCACGCAGCAGCCGTTCGGCAGATTCGTAATCAGCCCGTCATTGCGAACGTTGCCATTGAGCCGGAACGTCTTGCGCAGTTCCTTGGCCTCGATGATCCACGAGCAGTATTCCGCGCTGCGCGGCTGGAGCTTCTTGGACTCGATTGACAGCGGATCGCGCTTCTCGAACTTCTCGCCCAGCATCTTGCAGTAATAGTAGTACGCGCCGCTTGCTCCGCCAAAGTCCGGCATATCGCAATAGGTCTTGAGCGCCCGTTCCGAGCTCCGGAACCACGGTATGTACTCGCTGAGGTGCCCGGTGCTCTCGGTCATGAAGTAACCGAAGTGGCGCATAACCTCGCCGCGGACCTTCTCGTTGACGTAATACTCCGGCTGCTCGAACTTCTCCTTGAGGATAGGGTAGAGGTCTTTGCCGTCCTTTTCGAGCTTCAGGAACCAGGCCATGTGGTTGATTCCCGCGCAGGTGTAGTCGATCTCCTCCTTCTTGAGTCCGACGTAGCCCGCGATCAGGTCCATGGTCGTCTGCACGCCGTGGCAGAGCCCCACGAACTGCAGTCCCGGCACGGTCCCGAGTCCCCAGCAGCACGCAGCCATCGGGTTTGCGTAGTTGAGCATCAGCGCGTTCGGACACAGCTCCTGCATCTGCTTCGCCATATCTATAAGCACCGGAATTGTACGCATCCCCCGGAAGATGCCTCCCGGTCCCATGCTGTCGCCGATGCACTGGTCCACGCCGTACTTCAGCGGAATCAGATAGTCATGCCCGAACGCTTCTACGCCGCCGACCTGGATCATAACGATCACGTAGTCAGCGCCGTCGATAGCCTTTCGGAAGTCGGTTGTCGCCTCGATCTTCGTCGGAAGCTTGTTCTCCTTGACGACGTCCTTGAGGAACCCCTCCATCTTGCGGAGCTTAGGCTCGGTGTGGTTCATCAGCACCAGCGTGCTGTCGGCGAGCCCCTCCGTCGCCATGATGTCCATCGAGAGAGTCTTGCAGAAAACAAGGCTCCCCGCGCCGATCATCGCAATTCTTGCCATATTACTCTCCTCCTATTGAGGTCTGGTGATGAACTGACTAGCGTTGAATCGCAAAAGCAGCATCCTGAGCTTGTCGAAGGGTGCGGAGCGCTGCCCTCGCGTCCACAAAGCAGGCTACTTCTGCACCCCGACCTGTTCCGGGCCGAGGTTCTCAAACAGGAACAAACCTTCCTTGCCTGCGGCCACAATGTCCAGCCTGCCATCGCCGTTGATGTCGATCACTTCCATATAGATGCCAGTCCCTGAGTGATCGCCTACCTTGCCGTAGTCGATGACACACTTAGTAAACGACTCACCGTTCCACTTGAAGTACCACAGGCCGATGATGTCGGTCTCGCCGGGTTCATTGCCGCAGTGCGCTCGGAACCGGTTGCCGGTCACAAGCTCGCACTTACCATCGCCGTCGATATCGGTCCACCACATCTCGTGGTACTGCGAGAAGAACGGATCGATCGGGTGCTTCGTCCAGGTGCGCCTGCCGTTTTCGGTCTTGACGGTATAGTAATCCAGTCCATAGCCGTGGGCCTGGCCGACGATGATCTCGTTCACCTCATCCTCGTTGACGTCGGCCACGATCATCGGCACGCTCGCTGAACCGAAATTGAACTCCTCGTGGAATGTCCACTTACCGTTCTCGAAATCCGCAGGCGGCTCCCACCAGCCGTTGGTAACGATGAAGCAGCCCTTGCCATTGCCCAGTACGTCCCCGAAGCCGAGCCCGTGGCCCTGTGCGCCCTCCGGCTGCACCTGATATCTCTTGAACTGGCACGTGCCCTTGCCGTCTTTGTCGAGGACGAGCTTGAAGTAGCACAGCGGCATACCGGGGTTGTTCGGGACGATCTCCTTCTGTCCGTCACCGTCAACGTCCCATGCGCGGGTCGTTTCGATGTTGCCTGTCTCGGCGATGTCGTGCGTCTTCCACTCCACCGGCTGGCCCTTCGGGTTTTCACGCCACTGGAGCTTGCCGCCCCACCAGCCGCCGGTGACGAAGTCGAGGTAACCATCGCCGTTGACGTCCATCACGATGGTGGAGAAATCGTCGAAGTACTCGTCTGCGGCCATCACGTCGCAGATCTTGTGCTTCGTCCAGTTCGGTGCTTCGTACCAGAAGCCTCCGCTCACGATGTCCAGCTTGCCGTCCTTGTTCACGTCGAAGACTCCGACGGACTCATACCTCTCATCCGATATCTTCGTCTTCTTCCACTCAATTCGTCTTGTCATCTTGGTGCTCAAACCTCCCGCCGATGTGGCAGTCTGAAATAGCGCGACCGCGAGGGCCGCTGCGGCAATAACGCTAGCAAACCGGTAATACATGCTCATGACTTCGGATTATATCCCCAACGCCACCGCACGGAAATGGACAGGACTGTTTGGGATATGGATTAGGTTGTGGAGTTTGGCTGTTGTCTATAGGCTCTTGGCGATAATCCGGTCGCCTGTCTGAACGCTCGGCTGAAGTAGAGCGGGTCCGAAAACCCTACCTGTGCCGCTACTTCACGTACCGGCAACTGCGAGGTACCCAGCAGCCTCTTGGCGGCTTCTATACGGACCTGATGTAGGAACCGCAGCGGACTGATTCCCAACCTCGTTCTGAACAGATGCGCGAGATACGTCTTGCTCACGCACGCTATGTCCGCCAGCGAGTCCAGGCTGATCTCCGATGCGTAGTTGGTATGGATATACTGCACGACGGTATCGATCGAATCGTGCCTTACCGGCACCCCTTTCCCCCAGAAGCGGTCTACCAGATGCAGGAAAGCGGCAACATACGACTGCGCGAGAGGCGTGCGGCCAAAAGTCCTGTATTCATCTAAAATCCTTCCGCACAACCAGCCCAGCTCGCCATGAGTGTCAGGAAGCAGCAAGTGCGCCCCTGCGGGCGGATCGCCGGGCACATCGATGGTCATGAAGATCGTTTCCTCGGGGTCGGCTGGGTTTGAGGTCTCGGCGTGTGGAAGCCCGGGTGGATACACTACCAGGTGGTAGGGCTGCGGCGACAGTCTGGCCGAAGGTACGTCAACGCGTCCGGACCCGCTCACGAAGTAGACGAACTCCCACGTGGTGTGTGTGTGCGCTGCCATGTGCCAGGTCGGCTCCGTGTGGTGATGCGCGATGCTCATCAGTTGAGCGGAGTCTACGTCGAACAAGAATACCCCCTCCTGTCCATATCTTCGTGGGGCACGGGCAAGTTACCTCCTGGAACCCGAGCGTGGTATACTGAACGCATGGCTGATAAGATGACTATTGATGCAGTTTCCAGCCCCGACCATTTTTCGGTCGCCGCGCCGGCGGATGTCGAACTGAAGATCCGCTGCAGCAGGGCCCTGAATGCTGCCGATAAGCTGGAGATCCAGTTTCCCAACTCCTGGCTGATTGTCAACGGCCCGAGCTTCACGCGGCAACTTCAGACCCAACACCCTGACCGGCCCCACTACATATCGGCGAGCGCTCCAGACGCCGACGCTGAGTTCGATGTCCAGATCACGCCGCGCCACCTGAACTTCTCCGAGGGTACCGCCAGACACGGCAGGCTGGTAACCGCAACTCTCACCCGCGGCAGCGTCCCCTGGAACTCGCCTATCGTCATTCGATACGCCAACACCTACGCGCCTTACGTCGCTGAGGAGGAGACGGTCTGGGTTCGGGTCAATGGCGAACCGCCGCGGACCGCCCCACGTCTGGTCACATCTCCCGGCGAGGCCGTAGCTATGCGAGTGATCGTGCCGTCGTTTGCCACTCCCGGCAAGCCGTTCGACGTGCTGATCGTCTCTCTGGATAGGTTCGACAACTGCTCCGCCACAAGCTTCCAGGGGCAGACCCTGAGCACAAGCGACGGCAGAGTAATCCAGGACAACCTGAGCTTCACAGGCTCGGCAAAGATTCCTGTTACGTTGGATGAAGAAGGAACGTATCGTTTCCGGGTCGGCGACACCCTTTCGAACGCGGCGCAGGTGAAGAAGTCCGCGCAGAGGGTTTACTGGGGCGATCTTCACATCCACACGAAGCTATCGCACGACGGAATGGGCAACGATCCCTACGGATACGCCCGGGACGTCAGCGGTCTCGACTTTGGCGCTGCTTGCGACCACGTGGAATCGCTCGGCAAGGATGGCTATGAGCAACTGCTCGAATGGGCAGAGGATGCCGACGAGCCCGGGCGTTTTGTCAGCATACTCGCCGATGAGCGCATACCACCCATTACCGGCCATCACAATATGTATTTCCGCTGCGTAGACGCGTTCCTCGGAGGGGCGTCCTGGGAAGGCAAGCGGCAGATCACAGCCGAGCTTCACCCCGACCGGGTTATGCTTGTCCCGCACCATACTATCCAATTCGGGGACCTGCGCGGCAAGGGCGATGGCGTTGATCTCGCCGCGTGGAAGGACAACGGACTGCGGCCTGTGATGGAGATCTACTCTCACCACGGGCAGAGCGAACTCTACTCCCCGCAGCACGCGCTCTCATACGAGTTCAACCGCATGCGCAACCCCGAGCGTCGCGCCAACACCAGCATTCCCGGTCCGCACTACGCGCAGGACTACTTGAAGGTCGGCTATCGGCTCGGCGTGATTGCGTCTTCGGACGAGCACTCCGGCCAGGGTGGACGCAGGCACGGAGGCATAGCCGCAGTGCTTGCGGACTCGCTTACACGCGAGGACATCTTCGACTCCATCCGCGCCCGCCGGTGTTACGGCACCACCGGTGAACGCATCCTGATTGACTTCCGCATCAACGGCTCCACGATGGGAAGCGAACTCAGCGCGGAAAGAGGCGATACAGCGTCGATCGAACTGAAAGTCTGGGCAACGGAGCTGCTCCTTCGCGTGGAGATGCTGCGCTTCCGCTTCGGCGTGGACACTGACTTTCGCCCGATCCTCTCATCAGCGCCTCGCCCCGAAAGCCTGGATGCTGAGTTCCACCTGGAAGAGAAGATCGATGGCCCATGCGTGTACTACGCCCGCATCACGCAGGAACCCCTTACCCGACCCGGCATGGCCTGGACAAGTCCGATCTGGATCGACGTGGAGTAGCGCCAGTGTCTGAGTCAGCGGGAGGTCCGGTTCAGTGGCGGGAGCAGTGGCAGGGCAGGGTCTGTACGCCTGAGGATTTCGTGCGATTTGTGGATGCTGTTGGCTGCTGCACCAGGATCCCCCTGGCAAGCTATCCGGACTTCCCGAACCAATCGGAAGTGATGGGGCCTGTCCCGCGCGGCACATCCGACCCCTGGTTCTGGAAGGACGACCTGCACGCGGAGAAACGCCTGTACTACACCCGCACGCTAGGTGGCGAACCCACGTTCATCTCAAACGCCTTACTTCCGGCATTCGTGGCGACAAACGGCATGGTCTACGACGAGATGGTGTTCGAGGGGCTCCTGACACCGGAAGCGCAGCAGATCTACGCCCTTATCGAGGCTTCAGGGCCGATCCCGGTGAAGGAACTAAAACGCCTGCTGACTCCGGATGCGAAACGAGCCACAGGACGTGTCCTGATCGAACTCGACCGCGTGTTTCTCATCACCAAGACGGGCATCACCGGCCGCACTCGAGGCACCTATGGTTTCATCTGGGACCTCGTCGAGCGCTGGATGCCGGATGTACTGCGCGAGGCGGACCGCATGGGACGAAGCCAGGCGCAGACCATCATCAAGGAGCGCCTTGCCGCGTCCGGAACCCCTCCTGATTCACCGTTGTACCAGAGATTGCTGGGCTGGCCTGCCGGCGCCACTTGATCTCGAATACGTCTGCTGCTGGTAAGCTTGCCTGCTACGTGATATAATCCTCGCGGCCGCAATACAGATCATCGACTCGGGTGACACTGATGAGTGACTATGCGTTTGCTCCCGTTCCACTGATACCTGACGAACCTGTGGACGATCTCAAGTATGACTACCTCGGCCTCATGCCGTGGGCGAAGATGATCGCTGGTTCGGTCGTCGGCACGCGCGGCCCGTTCACCATAGGCGTCCACGCGCAATGGGGCTACGGCAAGACCAGTCTGCTCAAGCTCACCAAGGCCCTGCAGAGAACGGGCATTCCGACGTCGTCACTGTCTGGTTCAACGCCTGGCAGTTCGAGCGCGAAGAGCACCCGCTGTTCTCACTGATTGCGGCAATTGCGGACGAGATAGACAAGAAGACAAAGGAGAATCCGGCGCTTACTGCGTTGAAGAGCATCGGGACGTCGATTCGTGCTCTCACCAGGGGGATGAAGTTCCACAGCGAGGTGGGGTTGCCTCTTATCGGCAAGGTCGGCGCGGAGTTTGACGCACAGAAAGCGCTCGAGGCAGAAGAGCTCATCGGAGGCCAGTCCAATCCCTTGCAGGGCGAGATGATGTACCATTCTGCCTTCGAGATGTTGCGGGGTACCGCAGAAAGCCACGCTAACGCGAAAATCGCCGTCTTCATAGATGATCTCGACCGCTGCCAGCCGGATAAGGCAGTGGCCTTGCTCGAAAGCATCAAACTCATCCTCTCCCAGCCGGGGTTCGTATTCGTGCTCGCTGTCGATCCGCAGCCCATCGAGGGGTTTCTCCAGAAGCGGTATTGCAGTCACTTCGGGTGTGAAGAAGGCGACTGGGGCAAGTTCTACATGGAGAAGATAATCCAGCTTCCCATCATCATCCCCAACCACCGCACCCGATTCGCCGACTACGTGCGAAATACAGTTGACTCGCTCGCTGCCCGCAACGGTGGCTCCAACCCCGCGATTGACGCGCTGAAAGTCGTGCGCGATGACATAGCGACGGGCGCCGGCAACAACCCCCGTACTTTCGTTCGTCTTGTCAACAACTTCCTGTTGGACTGCAGCCTCTGGCCGCTGATCGAGCGCAAGGGCGACAAGATGCTTGAGGGGTATCGAAATCTTGATGCAGATGTCGCGGCTGCCCTGGCATTCAACCGAATCCTGCAGCACTTCCTCGGCGAGCTGTTCCTCGACCTGATCCGGGACCAGGAGCTTTGCGACGCCATTTGTCACGACAAACTCGAGGGCGCTTTCCCGGAGAAGAAGACCGAGCGGCTGGAAGATGGGGTGGCGGTCCTGCGCGGTGAGGAGCCTCCTACTCGAGCAGCTATAGCTGGCAAGCTTCTTCGCCGAAAAGACCTTCTTGCGGCGCTTCGCGAACACGGCAGTAAATGGCTTCAAGATGAGGCGCTCCGCATAGCCGTCAATGAGTTCGCCCAGGCTCAGCGTCCGGACGTCGTGTCGGGCCTGCCTGAACCTATCAGCGAGGCCATACGCGAGGCGCTCGGACTCGAACCTGATGAGCCTATACCTGCCAATCGGCTCTCTGAGGTGACCAAACTCGTTCTTCACGGCACGCAGGGGACGGACGGGGCGCTTGCCCACCTCAAACCACTCACCGGGCTGACGCAACTCTACCTCTACGGTACCAGAGTGACGGACGCGGGAGTTGCCCACCTCAAATCGCTCACCGGGCTGAACGCGCTTGATCTCAGCGACACGCGGGTGACGAACTTGGGGCTCGCCCACCTCAAATCCCTCACCGGGCTGACGCAACTCTACCTCACCGATACCAGAGTGACGGACGCGGGGCTTGCCCACCTCAAATCGCTCACTGGGCTGAACACGCTTAGCCTCAACAACACTCTCGTGACGGACGCGGGGCTCGTCTACCTCAAATCGCTCACCGGCCTGACTGCGCTCTTCCTTACCGTCACCCAGGTGACGGACGCGGGGCTTGCCCACCTCAAATCGCTCACTGGGCTGACCACGCTCAGCCTCGGCGGCACGCAGGTGACGGACGCGGGGCTGGCCCATCTCAAATCGCTCACCGGCCTGACGAGGCTCGGCCTCTGGGGCACGCAGGTGACGGACGCGGGAGTTGCCCACCTCAAGTCGCTCACGGGGCTGAACACGCTTAGCCTCACCGACACTCTCGTGACGGACGCGGGAGTTGCGGAGCTGAAAGCGGCGATCCCTGGTCTGACAATTTATAGATGAGATCCGGAACCACACCAGCGGGTATAACCCCAACATGCCGAAACTCAGCGCCGGACTCCTGTTGTATCGTTATCAGGACAACCATCTGCAGGTCCTCCTCGTTCATCCGGCCGGGCCGTTCTGGCGCGGCAAAGACGAGGGCGCGTGGTCGATCCCCAAGGGCGAATATGAGGCCGGGGAGGATGCCTTTGCTGCTGCTCTGCGGGAGTTCGAGGAGGAGACTGGCGCTCCCATCGCAGCCGCGCCCGATGCTTTCATCGCCCTGACGCCCGTGAGACAGCCCAGCGGAAAGGTAATCACCGCGTGGGCGGTCCAGGCGGATTTCGACCCCTCCACCCTCCGCAGCAACACCTTCGAGCTTGAGTGGCCGCCCCACTCCGGCAGCACGCGCGAGTTCGCCGAAGTAGACCGCGCCGAATGGTTCGACCTCCAGACCGCCTCAACGAAAATCCAACCCGGCCAACTCCCACTCCTACGCGAACTCGCGCACCTAACCGCCAACCTTCCAACCTTCTAACCGGGTGCATCCCAAAGTAATGGTAGAGCGATTTTTTGGGTGAGCAGGCATGATTTCGGGTGGCCGATGTCGAATTCCTTATTAGCGAATGCTGATGAGGTGAACGATGTCCAAGAAGCCCGAGAGC
>JBPOHN010000014.1:0-1658 GCA_052035525.1 Armatimonadota bacterium | reverse complement strand
CTTGCCGGGCTGAGGGAACGTCTGGCCGCGCTGGAAAGCGGCGGGAAAAAGGCGGATGAGGCCGGAAAACAGGCTGAAACGCCAGCTCGCGAGACGCAGACCGGGGCACCGGTAAAACCGGTCAGGCCAAACCGGGACAACTTCGAGGATTATGAATCCTACGAAGAGGCGCTGGATAAGTGGCGGGATGAGGACATGCCCGCGTACTTCGAGCGTGTGGCCGAATGGAAAGCCAAGCAGGAACTGAATGCCTACATAGCCCAACAGGAAGAGGCCGCGGCGGAAGCCAGACAGCGCAAGTGGGCAAGCGAGGGGACGGCCAAGCATGAGGATTTCGAGGCCGTGGCGATGGCCGAAAAGACTATCGCTCTGTACTCGGATGACATGCTTGCGGCAGTCAACGCCTCCGAGAACTCCCACGAGCTGGCTTATCACCTGGGGAAGACCCCGGCGGAGTTGAAGCGGATCGCCGCGCTCAACCCTTACCAGCAGGTGCGCGAGATCGTGCGCATCGACCTGGAACTTCAGGGCAAGCAGAAACAGCAGAAGCAGGAAACATCTGAAAACAACGCGCCGGAGAAGAAGGGCGAAAAGCCCGACGCCTCCGGCCTCAAACGCACAACAGATGCCGAGCCGCCTATCAAGCCACTCGGCGGGGCAGGCAGTGCCGCCCCGTTCGATCCGCTTAAGGCCAGCGCCTCAGAACTGAAGCGTCATCTGGACGCTCAGGCCATAGGCAGGCTCAGGCAAGGCTAAGAAAGGGTTTTCTCGATGTCAACATCAGTGCAGACACACGATATGGTGGCGAAGATCGCCGCCGCCGTGTTGACCAACCAGACGATAGGCAAAAACATCGTCAATATGGACTATCAGGCCGAGTTCAAGCCCTCCGGCAAAGGGGATACGGTAAGGGTAAAAACCCTGCCGAAGTACATCTCCTATTCCAAGCGGGACTTGACCGGAGTTGATCAGTACGCATCGGAAACCTACGTCAATGTCACGCTGGACACGGAAGCCGTCGTGCCCGTGACCTACACGGACAAGGACTTGACCCTGGAGATTTCGGACTTCGAGGAGCAGTTCGGCAAGCCGATGGCCGTGGCGATGGCAAACTGCTTCGACACCTTCATCTTCGACAAGATGGGCTGGTCCTGCCCGAACATCGTGGGCGAGCCGGGCATTACCCCGTCCTCGGATGAGGTGATCTCGAATGCCGACGTGCGGCTGACCGAACTCGGCTGCCCCGAAGAGGGCCGCAATCTGGTGCTCAACCCGCGCGCCAGGGGCGCTCTTGCGCAGTACATCAAGGCGTCCAGCAACCAGCAGATCGCGGCTGACGCGATCAAGCGCGGGTACGTGGGCAAGGATGTGTCTGGAATGCGTTTCTGGCAGTCCAACAACGTCTACCGCCACACCAACGGCTCGTTCAACGGCACGCCCATAGTCATGGGCGCAAACCAGGGCGCGGACGGCTCGATAGTACTGGATGGCATCGGCGGAGCCTACACCGGCTTCCTGAAAAAGGGCGACATCCTCACTTTCGCCGGCTGTTATGCGGTGAAGCCCGTGAGCGGCGTTGCCCTGCCGTACCTGAAACAGTTCGTAGTGACCGAGGACGTGGATTCGGTCGCCACCGGAACCGGACAGGCCACTGTCTC
>JBPOHN010000114.1:0-2871 GCA_052035525.1 Armatimonadota bacterium | reverse complement strand
TAGGTCCCTCCTTGGAAGAGGTTTTCATTCGAGACCGCAACCCCGACCGAATCCACGGCCAGAAAGCATTCTCTCAATTTCTTTTCGTTCGCATGCATTTGTTGTTCCGCTCCATGAATCACCTGTTCGCGATGGTCTCGTATGTGCAAGTACCGTCCTGTCGAATCCCCACGAGCACGCTTCCGTCGGTTCTGGTCGCGAACTTACGACGGTCATGCTGATTCTGGCCAAGGCTGAATTCCTGTTGGGAGTACCTGGTATCGACCTGAGTCTGACCCGATTGCTCTCCTGGGCGAGCAGTCCGTTCGGAGACAATGGTGAAGTAACGTGTGGGGCCGGCGACATCAAACCACTCAGTACAGAATCCGTTCGGGTGTCCGTGGTGTGGTGCCACAAGGATATCCACTCCGGGCCTTATGGCATTCCCTGTGATGCTGGAGCGGAACCCGGAATTGATTGCCAGAAGCCACTTCATCCCCTCCGAAGTCATGTCGCCGGTCAGGGCAATTGTGCGGCCAGCATATTTTATGACTGAGACGTATGAGGAGTTATTTACATAGTCGGTGTCCGTACTTGAAATGGCGGAAATCAGATCCAAGGGAAGCCAGTAGTATTGGAAAGACATGTCTCCGCCCAGGGCTGGCTGAGAAACCACTTGATGATAGTAATCCCACGGCCAGAAGAAATTCCGCCTGTAAGATTCCAATGGTCTGTTCTCCCGGTTCGAACTCCCTACGCGTTGCCAGTCCAAATCAGGGCGGTGAATTATGATCGACGGCTTCAGAAGCGTTCGTAGGTTCTCAATGTCGCTAATGTGGTCGGAGTGGGGATGCGTAATCATGAAATAGGCCAAATCGGCGTTTGCCCAAGGAGTGAACGCGAGTCTTCCTTGCCCCAGCACAGAGTTTGTCTGGCAGTCGCGTAGTAAACGGACAGGGGAAAAGTCCTCGGAACTTCCGCAGTCCACCAAGATGAGATAGCGGTTGGGAGTGATAAAGGCGACACACAACCCTCTGCCAACATTGAAGACGGCCATCTGAAGCGTCATCTTGCCCTCCCCCGCAGTCGTGGGTTGGGATGGTAATCGTTCATGGGTAGCCTGCTTTCAATCACTTTGCAGCCTCCCATCCCCATTTGCCATCATCGGTAATCCAAATGCGGATGTGGCCATGTGTTTTCGTAGAAACTAAACGCTTTTGCTCCCGGTTGTTTCCACAACAGAAGTTATTATCCGAGTATCTTGTATCGGCCTTCGTTTGCGACTCTTCTTCTCTCTCGCTCTTCCGTCGTTCCGAGGCAATATTCATAATCCTGGTTGCACCAGCCACGTTGAACCACTCGGTGGAAAACCCAGAGGGATGGCCGTGGTGAGGTGAAAGATAGAAGTCCACGCCCGACTTTATTGCGGAGCATAGACCCTGGCTTTGGCCGAGCAGAGCGGCCATTCCTTCCGACTCAATATCCCCCGGCAAGGCAAAGCAGTAGTTCCTATACGTTATGACGTTCACATAGGAAGTGTTGTTGACGTAAGCACTATCTGTTGCGCTGATCTCGGAGGCCTTGGCCTCGCCGAGGCAATAGGAACTTATCGCAAAACCATCACCCCAATCGGGCTTGTCTGTATCGTTGACCGTGGAGTTGTACTCCGGGGGCATGTAGTTTTCCATGTAATGCTTCATCGCGGTACTTTGATTACTGCCGCCACTAATTACCTTCTCCCAATCCAAGTCCTTTCGACGAAGAATCATGAACGGTTTCAACCTGTTGGTTACATTCTCAATGTCGGCGATGTGATCAACGTGCGGATGGGTGATTATTAGCTTCGCCAGTTTGAAGTTCTTGTGGCGAGTCCATTCTTGTGTCGCAAGCCACTCAATCGGCGAGAAATCATCGGAACAGCCGCAGTCTATGACGCAAAGATAGCCGTTCGGCGATCTTGCAGCGACGCATAGGCCACGACCGACATCAAATATCCAAAGGTCCATGCTCATGCGCCACCCCTTTCCTGAGTGGTCTGATCCGCTCTCTGGGAATTCGTAAGAAAAGACGTCCAAGCCGATTCGGCGTAGCGGATAGCGGCGATTCGAGTTGCCCCAGGCAGAACGAAGATGCGACCAACAATTGCCGCCAACCCCAGGCCAAGGCTCAATGTGGTGAGGATAAGAAGCGTCTTGCCTCCGCGCGTATGCCAGAAAAGGCCGGTCACCGCGGCGGAGAGTAAGGAGTTCAATAGCAAAAGCCACCAGCTTCCCAGGAGGTTTCGTAGAAAACCATACTCGGCGTTGTGTGCAGACCAAAGTCCATTATGATCGTGTTGCCGTATGTGCTGGCGAACGAGTCGAAACGCATCTTGGACTTGATGAAGATCATTGGTCCAACTGGCTTCAGTTGCCCCGTTAATCCCCAATGTGGTTGCGAGGGAACTTCGTAACCGTGATTTTGTCTATGCAGAGAACGTGGAGTCGGCATCACTAAGAACCGTGGCGGACGGCGGACCTCCCCATGAGGCCCATAATCCGTTTTCAATTCGCCGCCCAAGACCACGAACCACAAAAGAAAACGCATAGAGCAAAGCAAGGAAAATGAGAGCAGCAGCCGAAGTTGTCAGTAATGTCGACGCGAAGGCCTGTACGACCGCCACAACAACCAACACCCACGGTGACGCAATCACCAGAGCAGGCGCGAATCGAGCTCTCAATTCATAGGCGTCGACAGCTACCATTGATTCTCTCTATTTCGTTTTGTCATCATTCGTTCCTCATTGCCTTTGTTGTTCATAGGTTCGGGTCCCCATGGCCTGCCCGGATGGTTGCGGATTCGTCTCGTCGCGCTTGAGGATAGTCACGGATACCCGGTGGCTATGATCAAAAA
>JBPOHN010000037.1:0-6675 GCA_052035525.1 Armatimonadota bacterium | reverse complement strand
GCGGCTGGATCACCTCCTTTCTAAGGATAAGTTGCCAATGCTGGACGGTTGGTCTTAGGACCAGAACAAGATCCAAATCTGTTGGCAGAACTTCCTAGGTCGATCTCATTCATTGCGCTTACACTATTGGGTTTTCAAGGAACAAAGGGCTGCCGCTGGCGGCCCTTTTTGCTGGCTGTATCAAATGGCTGAGTCCCCCTCAAAGCAGAACACCGGCGCCGTGGTCATTGCCTATCACCCCGATCCAGGCCTAATCGATCGATTAAGGACGGTGCGGGAGCAGGTTTGCCGCACCCTAGTTGTTGACAATACTCCCCAAGAGGACCGCGAGCAGTGGCTTTCGGACGCTGCTGCTGAGCTTGAACTGGACCTGATATCGAACGAAAAGAACTTGGGTGTCGCGCGTGCCCTGAATCAGGGAATCGGATGGGCGCGGAACCTGGGCCTGAAGTGGCTGCTTACAGTCGATCAGGACAGTCTTGTGTACGATTGCATGCTTCCTACGTTGAAGCTGGTTTCTGACGACTATCCGCATCGCGACCGGTTGGCGATGATAGGTTCCAACTACATCGAACGCGCGTGGAAGGAGCCGTTTTGGAGAGGTGAAGCCAAAGGGCCCGAGGATTGGGTTGAAAGCGTTTTCCTGATCACGTCGGGCAGCATTGTCTCGCTGGACGCGGTGAACGCCGTCGGGCCATTCAGAGAAGAGTTTTTCATCGATCTCGTCGATTCGGAATTCTGCCTGCGCGCCCGCCGGAAGGGATTTCGCGTGATACTCGCGAAGAAACCGCTGATGGACCACGGTATCGGGGAACCGACCTGGTGTCGATTGCTGTGGAAGAAGCTGACGACGGCCAACCACAGCCCAGCGCGTCACTATTATTTCACAAGGAATCACCTTGCGCTTATGCGGGAATACTTGCCAACGGAGAGGGCAGCGATGTTGGCAACGATTAAGCCGAGGCTGAAGGAAATCATGCTGGTCTTGTGCTGCGAGCAGGGCCGATGGTGCAAAATGCGGGCGATGATTCGGGGAGCGCTGGACGCGGCTCGCGGCAAAATGGGACAAACGATCTGACACACGGCTCCCGATAATATTAGCTGGCAGGTCATTGACAGGTTGCTTTAGACATGATATTACTACACTAGCAAGCACACCGCCTTGTGCTATGCAAACAGGTTGATCGCATCAACCTTAGTGGATTGGGGGATCTATGAAAAGGCGTGGTTTCACTCTAATCGAACTTCTGGTGGTGATCGCGATCATCGCGATTCTGGCCGCAATACTCTTCCCCGTGTTCGCAAATGCCAAGGAACGTGCCAGGCAAGCTAAGTGTCTGAACAACCTCAAACAGCTCACTATGGCGATGAAGGCATACTGCGACGATAACAATGGCGTGATGCCGTCTATCAACGGGAACACATCGCAAGTGAACGGCGCGGTCCCGCCACCCGGATTACGCCTGGAATGGACCGGAAGCCAGGGCTCCGCGACGTCAAAGTGCTATCTGGAAAAAGGCCAGATATGGAGGTACGTCCGCAACAAGGCGGTGTATCTCTGTCCGACGGATATCAATGTGCCGGCATACGGCATCCACATGGATGAGAATTATGGTGATATCACGGGCAAGGGCGACCCCAAGTATCCGCTGTCGTATAGCTGCAACGGGGAGATGGGGAGCATCTATGGCAAGAGGGGTGCCGACGCCCATCTGAGCGCCCTCAAGCTTGATGCCGAGGCGGCGGGCAGATCCGGAAAGGTCCTCCTCCTCATCCACGAGGCCCGCTGGAACAAGAGGCTGGAAGAGATGGAGGGCACGGAGAAGATCCGCGGCATCAACGATGGCTATTTCTCCTGGAGGGGCACATTCAGCGACGTTCCCAACAAGATTCACTACGAAGGCACGACCTGCTCTTATGTAGACGGACACGTGAAATGGATCAGCTATGAGCAATTGCTCAGAGACTCGGATTGGGCATCGGCGACGGATGGCAGCAAACCGAACTGGAGGTCCCACTGGTTGTCCAACTCCCGGAGAGGTCAGTACGGCCTCTAGATGATGAAATCCGATCAAACCGAAAACTGCTGATGAGAAATGTGCACCTGCCGATGCAGGTGCACATTTTTGTCTTGGGGGTACAAATGATTAGATTGCGCGGCTTCACCCTTATTGAACTGCTCGTGGTGAT
Organism: Armatimonadota bacterium; assembly: GCA_052035525.1. GTDB lineage: Bacteria > Armatimonadota > UBA5829 > UBA5829 > UBA5829 > DTKD01. The sequence goes on along the minus strand of JBPOHN010000037.1, from coordinate 4,485 downwards.
AGCAATCATAGCGATTCTCGCTGCCGTCCTTTTTCCGGTGTTCGCTACCGCCAAGGAAAAGGGCAGGCAGGCGACCTGCTGCAACAACCTGAAGCAGTTGACTGCAGCTTTCCACTCCTACACTGACGACCACAATGGCTTTCTGCCTATCTGCTCCCGGCGGCACATGCATCAGTACGCGGATGCCAGGCCCGTCACTGTCGAGTGGACAGGCACCCAGTGGCTCGCGTACGGCACCCCTCCGGTTGCTATTGACGTCCGGCAGGGATCGCTTTACAAGGGCGGGTATGCAAGAAGCGTCTCGATCTTCAACTGTCCCTCGGACAAGGACATACCTTCATACTGCGGAGCTACATACGGCTACATAGGCAGGAACGTCCAGAGTTCGCGGCCTGCCTCGGGCTATAACCCCGACGGTCTGCCTGCAGGTCTGGGCGTCACCTATGCGGTGAATCAGGATCTCGCCGACAAGGGCATCCCGGATTTCTGTAAGACGATCAAACTGGCTTCGGCGGTCGCCGGCCGAAGTGGCAAAGTGCTCTTCCTGATCCACGAAACCAGAGGCAACAAAGACCAGGGCATCCTGGGTCAGAACGATGGCATATTTGTCTACCAGGACGGTGGAGACGTGCCGGACAGGATACACTGGGAGGGAACAACTTGTTCCTACGCCGATGGCCACGTAAGATGGTTGTCCAACACGGAGATGAGGAGGATAATCGCAATGACAACCAAGTCTCCGTGGTTCCGCAACTCACATTACTACGGCCTCAGCGGGTGGAACGCGATCGAATAAGGGCGGTGCGCGCAACTGGACGAAAGGCACTAAGTGATCAGCTCTGGAGCATGTCTCTGAGCTTCAGGGCGTTCTTTACGGCGAACCCTTTGTAGTCGTTGTTGAAGTAGATGTAGACGTCGCCCTTCCCCATCATATCGGTAGCGTAGCCGGCCCACTCGCGCAGGTGGTCGTCCGTGTAGTTCCCCTCGTCGCCGCCCGAGTGCATCCGGATGTAGGAGTAGCCGCAAGTGGTCCTCAGGTGAAGCGGCAGGCCGGGCGAGTCCATCACGCAGTAGGCGACCCCATACTTCGAGAGCAGCGACCATACCTCCTCGCACTGCCAGCTTTCGTCCCTGAACTCGAATGCGCTGCGCGGGTGCTTGGGCAGGATTTTCAGAAACTGCTCGAGGCGCTCCAGATCCAGGTTCCACCGGGGCGGAAACTGATAGAGCACTATGTTCAGCTTCTCGCTCAGACCTGATGCGCGGTCCATCAGCCTCTCCAGCGGCTCCTCGGGCTCGCGCAGGCGCTTGATATGGGTGAGATAGCGGCTGGCCTTAACCGAAAACGCGAACCCATCCGGCGTCTGGTTCCGCCACGTCTCGAATGTCTTCTTTTCCGGCAGCCGGTAGAAGGAGTTGTTCAGCTCGACGGTATCGAAGTGCGTGCAGTAGTATTCCAGCCACTTCTTCTGCGCGAGTTCCTCCGGGTAGAAGACGCCGCGCCAGTGGTTGTAGTTCCATCCCGACGTGCCGATGTAGAGCTTCGCCATAGGCCATCAGCTTTCAGCTATCAGCGGTCAGCTCCCTATTACCCCGCGCTCACTGAGGGCTAGACTCGCCGCAGCCAACTGAGGAGGGCCTCTATGTCGGAGGAGGGCGGCGCTTCGAAGGAGAGTCGCTCGCCGGTGATCGGGTGATCGAACGCAAGAGAAAAGGCGTGCAGGGCTTGACCCTGGAGTTGATCGATAAGCCGTGCGAGGTCGCGTTGATCGAGTTTGCTGTAATCCGAGGGAATAGCGCGCTTCGTGCCGCCGTAGACCGGATCACCCACTACGGGATGGCCGATGAAGGAGCAATGGACGCGAATCTGGTGTGTCCGCCCCGTATCGAGCTTGGCTTCGAGCAGGGTGAACCCCTCGAATCTCTCCACTACCTTGAGGTGCGTCACTGCCTCGCGCGCCGTGTATCGGTTGGTGTCCTTGATCACCGCCTGTTTCTGCCGGTCGGTAGGGTGTCGTCCTATTGGCGCGTCCACCACGGCCTCATTGAACTTGGTCGATCCCCAGACCAGCGCGAGGTAACGCCTTTCCGCTGTCCGCGCCTGTATCTGCTCCTGCAGCGATGCATGGGCCTGGTCGGTCTTGGCCACAACGAGCAGCCCGGAGGTGTCCTTGTCCAGCCGGTGCACGATGCCCGGCCTCTCCACGCCGCCGATGCCCGAAAGATCGTCCGAATACGCAATGACAGCGTTTACCAGTGTGCCGGTCCTGCTGCCGGGCGCGGGATGGACCGTCATTCCCTTGGGCTTGTTGATCACGATGATCTGTTCGTCCTCGTAGACGATATCCAGGGGGATATCCTGAGCCACGATGTCAGTGGGTTCGGGCGGGGGGATCGTGACCGATATGTTCTCGCCGGGCTGAACCCGGTGGCCCGCGCGGGTGGTGGCGCCGTCAACCAGCATGCAGGACCGTGCGATAAGCTTCTGGATGTGAGACCTCGACAAGTCCGGCATGCGCTCGGCCAGATACACGTCCAGCCGGGTGTTCCTGTCTCTGTCCTCAACGTGGAAAGTGCGTTGGTTCACGCGGATTGCTTATGCGAGACGGACCCGGAAACCTCCCTGGCAGAGACACGAATGAGCCAGGCTGTTGTCGGAAATCGAAGTTGCCCCGAACTTTCCGCTGCCTGGCTCAGGTCCGCGTCCCGTTCTTGACGGGCTCGTAGTGGGGAAGGACCATCCGATCCTCCGTTGATTGCTGACTTCGCGGACCGCGGCCCGCGAGGAGCAGCCTATTCCCAACCACAATGGTCGGACATCTATGTATTCCCCAGTTTGGAGTCACTAACCTGCCTGATCGGTCAAATCCAGCAATTGTACGGATGCATGAGCCTGTGAACTGGGCTTCTGCATCTGCGTCTGCCCTGGCACGCTGTGCCCTGGCACGCTGTGCCCTGGCACGCTGTTGCCAATCCGCGCGTGGCGTGAGATAATTCCCCTGTTATGGCTGCACCGAAGACAGACAAAGCCTGCAGAGCGTATTACATCGCCGGTGACGATGATTTCCGCAAGCAGCGTGAGTTGGACGCGCTGCTTGCGGAGCTTGTCGCACCTGATTTCGCCGATTTCGACCTCGAGCAGATAGATGGCGACGCCGCCACTGCCGATCGGGTGATGGCTGGCCTTGGAATACCTCCGTTCTCCTCGCCGCGCCGGGTTGTTCTGGTCAAGTATGCAAACAAGATGGACGAGGACGAGCAGAAAAAGCTGGCCGGCATCATAGACCGCGCGCCCGCCTCGGGCTGCCTGGTGATGATGTCTCCTGCGCCCGAGAAGGTAGATGGCAAAGTCAGGAAGGGCAGCGAGATAATCGGCGACCTCTCGAAGGCTGTTCGCAAGGTCGGCAAAGTGATCCGGGTCGGTGGCGAGACGACCAAAGAGAAGAGCGGTATGGCCCGCGAGTTCGCGCAGAGGCTCTTTAGCGAAGCAGGAAAGAAGATTCAGCCCGCGGTGCTTAACGCTTTCATCCAGCGTGTCGGCTCCGACTACCTTATTCTGAGTTCCGAGGTCAGAAAGCTCATCGATTACGCAGGCGAGTCCGCGGTCATCACCCAGGACGATGTCGCGGCGGTCACCAGCGAGACGGCGGAGGAAAAGATCTTCAAGATGCTGGACTCCATCAGCGCGAAGAGGCCGGCGGATGCGATGAAACACCTCGACGAGCTGTTTGAGACCGGCGACAGGCCCGAGAGCGACGCCCCGAAGGTGCTTTCCAACATGGCACGGCAGTACCGGCTGATCTGGCAGGCCAAGCTGTTGCAAGCGGCCCGGGTGAAGGCGATGCGCAAAGACGCTGTGCCAGAGAAGGTGCGCGCCCTTCTGCCGTCCAGCCCCAATATCCTGGAAGTGGCCGCTCGTCAGAGTTGGCAGGCAGATCGCTTCTCGGCAGCGGCGAAACGCTGGTGCCGGGAAGACCTCGTCCGGTGCTTTACGGCCATCGCCAGAACGGATGCTATGCTCAAGGGCATTGAGGGCGATGTTGACGACCCGCGCATGGCAATGGAACTGCTCGTGCTCGAACTCGCCGGCTGAACCGCAACCTCCCCCAGCCCCCTCCTTCGTAAGGAGGGGGAGAGCCTTCAGCCATTCCCCGTCGTGAGGAGGGGGAGAGCCTTCAGCCCTTCCCCGTCGTGAGGAGAGGGAGAGCCTCAGCCCTTCCGTCGTAAGGAGGGGCGAAAAGTGTCTTCCGGCCCTTACTTTGTAAGGAGGGGAGCAATCAGAGCTTCCCAGCATGCAAAGGGGGGGTCGAGCGTGGTAGTCACGGCACCAAGCTCCGATAGCAGCCTCAGCTTTTGTTGAGGGTGCATCCCAAAGTAATGGTAGAGCGATTTTTTGGGTGAGCAGGCATGATTTCGGGTGGCCGATGTCGAATTCCTTATTAGCGAATGCTGATGAGGTGAACGATGTCCAAGAAGCCCGAGAGC
>JBPOHN010000050.1:0-104397 GCA_052035525.1 Armatimonadota bacterium | reverse complement strand
CGTGGGTATGGTCACGGAAGAGTCGTTCGCCCAGCGGATTGACCAGCTCCGCAAGGCCGGGGCGAAGTACATTTTCCTGAAGACCGGCGCCTACCGCCCGGCCGACCTGGCCCGGGCGGTCATGTTCGCCTCGCGATACAAGCTCGACCTGCTGACGGTGGACGGCGCCGGCGGCGGGACGGGTATGAGCCCCTGGCGGATGATGAACGAGTGGGGCGTTCCGCCGGTTTATCTCCATTCTCTGGCCTACCAATATGCCTGCAGACTGCGCGATAGCGGAAAACCCGTGCCTGCGCTGGCTTTCAACGGAGGCTTCACGTTTGAGGACCAAATAGCCAAGGGCCTCGCACTCGGCGCGCCGTTTGTGAAGCTTATCGGCATGGCCAGAGGGCCGATCGCGGCTGCTATGGTAGGCAAGACGATCGGCAGGAGCATAGAGAGCCACGAGATCCCGGTCTACGTCGCCCGCTTCGGATACTCGATCGACGAGATTTTCGTCACGGCGAGTTCTCTGCGTGAGGAACTGGGCAGCAGCGAGTTCCAGAAAATCCCGGCCGGCGCGCTCGGTCTCTACACCTACTACGAGCGTCTTGCCCAGGGCCTGCGGCAGTTGATGGCCGGCAATCGCAAGTTCTCTCTGGAACACGTTTCCAGAGATGACATAGCTGCGCTTACCCCGGAAGCCGCACAGGTCAGCGGAATACCGTATGTCATGGACGTGGACAAAGAGGAAGTCGACCGGATACTCGATTTCTAGCCCGGACCAGACTGAGTTCACCTACATCAGTCCCCTGCCGGGATAACCTCCGGCAGGGGACTTCTTGCTGTACAGGCTAGTGCTGCATGCTGGTGGCTGTTTGTTCTTCTCAGCCCTTTGTCCCTCCAAAGCGGTTCAAAGTACAAATGGCATGAGTATGCTCAGTCTCGACGACAACAGCAGCGCGGTGCGGGGAGCACAGACACGTGGCGGTGCGATGCTTCGCTGAGGTGCCACCTGAACGGCAGATGCCCACTACGAGCCAAAACCGCGTGACGGCACTGGCAGCGTGGAAAGCCGTTCTCGAGCTGAAGCTGGACATCGCCCATACGCGCAGACGCATCAAGATATCGAACCAAACCCGCGAGAGATCCAGCGCTCTCGCGGAAGCCTAGCCGGACGATTCCCTGATCACCAGTCTGGGCTGCAGGACGACCCTTTGCGGCGGAATGGAAGGGTTCTCAATTCGCCGCTTCAGAAAGTCCCAGGCCAGTCTGCAGGACTCGGCCACCGGCTCCTCGATGGTGCTGATTCTGGGGTGATGATATGCAGTCTCTTCAATGCCCTCGCAGCCGATTATCGCAACGTCCTCGGGGATCCGGAAACCCAAGTCTTGCAGTGCTCGCTGCGCTCCAATAGCTATTTCGTCGCTGGAGCAGAAGAGCCCTTCAGGGCACCCGTGCGACGCCACATACCCGGGCAGGAAATCAAACGCAGTACGGGTTTCATCCCAGGTAGCGACCAGAGGAATGCCGGCATACTCAGGGCTCAGTCCAGCCTGAGACATAGCAAGAGTGTAAGCCTCAAAACGGCTCTGGCCGGGGGAGCAGAGCCATGCCGGCCCCAACAAGGCCACGCGCTTCCGACCTTGGCTCAGTAAGTGCTGCACCGCACTGAGCGAGGCATCGTAAAGGTCGGTTCCCACGAAATCCCCGCGCTCCGACCAATGCGATCCGACGCTGACGATGGGTGTATGCTCACCATGGCCGGCGTCCAGGTAAGCATCGACCGTCCGGGGGCTCTCGAAGGCTACTATGCCGTCCACCGGCCATACGCCTTCGCTCCATGTGACCTTTTCATCCGTCAGGTCGTCGGTCTCCACTACGTGCGTATCATATCCATCGTTCTTGAGGATATCGCGCATGACCCGCAGTTCCCGGATGAAGGAGGCGTCATACAAGCCATAGGTCCACAGGGCCACCATTTGGGTCTTTCCCGACGCCAACGCTCGTGCCGCTCTGTTCGGCTTGTACCCCAACCTCTCCGCTACGGCGATAACGCGAGCACGTGTCTCTTCGGGTATCGCGACATCCATTCGTCCGTTGAGAACGAACGAAACGGTTGTTCGCGACAACCCCGCTTCTCGCGCTATATCGTAGGTGGTTACAGATGCACCCATCGTGCCTCCAGTTCGTATATGGCTAATTGTCGGTCGGTGCGGAAGTATTGTCAAGAGACCCATGCCGGGTCTTGGTACTCCAAGGCAAACGGACTGACTTGGATGATACCGGCTCTGTTGGTGATGGGGCGCGACTTCAGATCGCGCCCCATCCGTGAATGCTTAGCGTTGCAAAGGCTCCGCTAGTGCTTGGTTACTGCCTGCGCATCGAGAACCGGCGAGTCGCCGCTCACGTCCAGTGTTCCTCGAGCGGATGCGTAGTCGTTGTCCTCCAGTCCGTGCCCGGCGAAGATGACCTCTACAGGAGCCCCAGACCCGTCGTCGAGAGTGAAGCTATCATTGTCAATCTTCGTGACCTTGCCCCAGATGGTGAACGAGAAGTTGGCTGATGCGCTTTCCATGATCTTGTCACCGGCAGCCTTGTTGGTGATGCCGTATGTGGGGGCATCGCTGCCGTATTTGAACGTGTAGATTGTCTGCCACTCGGCAGTGTTCAGCGCATAGTCATACGCCGCGACTCGGAGGTAATAGGTGCCGGGCGAGACTGCAGGCGGATCAAAGGCCGCCGTGGTTGTGACGTTTGACGAGGTGCCGTTGGGATCGGTTCCCCAGTAGTAGTAGTAACCCTTGAGCTTGGACACACCCTCGCCGCTCGTTTCCGGGTCCTCGGCGCCCGACCAGGTGAAGTTGGGATCGGCAGTGACAGTCTGCGCGATGCCGTCAGTCGAGCCGCTGGAGTCCGTGCACGACGTCGGGTTGGTCGGAGCAGTGCTGTCAGTCAGTGCAAACGTGCAGTTGCCCAGAGCCGACCGATCAGCATTTGCGAAGCGCAGGGACCACCCGTAGGCGCTTACCCCGTTCCGCACTTTGATCAACACTCTGTTCCAGCCCTGCTTGAGCGTGACCGGACCGACGAATGTATCGTCCTGGCTGGTCCAGCCTCGACCACCCACGGCAAGCCAGCTCGCCACCACTTGTCCGTTGATCCAGAGCTTGAACTGGTCGTCGGAACCGACGCCGACATACACGTTGTTATTGGTCGGGTGATCGTAGTAGACATAGACGAAGCCGTATCCGGTGCATTCGGTGCCCCATCCATAGGTGACGGCGTTGAACCTGTCGCTGTCTTGGCTTGTGACCCCGAAGGCCTGACCATTGTAGCTGCTGCCGGTAGACGCGGCCATATCGGCTTCGTTCACCCCGCGGGCATCATCTGTCGCCAGGAAGTCCGTGCCAAGGCAGTCGTTGATGGAGACGTTGTCGATGCACGTGCTTAGGTCCGTTGCAGCAGATGTCCCCTGGAATCTGATGGTGTGGTTGCCGGGTGCAGCTATGGTGAACGGCACGTTGTACGTTGTCCACGAGCTTACGCCGGGTGTCCACGAGAAGACATCGACCCCATCGACTTTCAATTTCATCGGATTGGGGCCGAGCCCTCCCCCACGTCCTACGGACGCGAATGAGATGGTATATAATCCGGCGGCTGGGAACGTGAAGCTCTGCTCAATGTATCCTGCCCTCTGCACAAATCCCGCCTGGCTTCCTTGCGGGGCGTTGGGGACATACCACGGGCTGCCGTTGCCGGCGACACCGGCGGTGTCGAAAGTCCAACTGCCTCCCGAAGGAGTGTAGGCGAAGCCGGCCGCAGGCTGGGTGGGGGTCTCAAAACTGAAGTTCGCAACCGTCAGGCTGGTAGGTGTTTCCGGCCAGGTGCCGATAGCGTTCCAGTTCTGGACGCAGGAGTTGGCCTCTCCGCTCGGAGGAATGTAGTTGAGCGTCAGAGTTGCCCTGCCTTGTGCGTTTGTCGGAAAGGTCTTGCGGTTCGCAATGTTGCTTACGCTGGTCAAGTTTCGGAACTGTAAGCCATATCCCGCGTTGTGGATGCCTGTCCAGGTCCAGTTGTAGACACCTGTTCCCGTCACACTCGTAGAAGTGAGCATGACAGGGTCCACATCTCCGCCTTGAGTGGTCCACGGAAGGCCGTGAGGGTAGTCGTAACAAACCCAGGAAACCATCGCGTTCGAATCCGAATAGTTGTTATTTGGCCAACCACGCGAAAGCATATACGCGCCGATCGTCGCCGGGTTTTGGTTATAGACGTTGCTTATGGTGTGGGTGAACGTTCCGCCCGTTGTCACGATGTTCGGGTTGAGTGGCGTGTTCACACCCGTGCCAAGCCAGTGGAACAGTGGCCGGGATTCGCGATTCCAGGGTTCTGTTATGCTGTAGCACCCGACATTGTTGGTGCTTGCGTTATGGTTGTCGGTAGGAGTATCCATGCTGTTCAGCATAGTGTCGCACTCGCTGTCGGAGTTGGGGCCCCATGTAGCCACCCCGGCAGCGGTGTTAACGGCAAGCGGTGCACTCTTTGCCGAGTAGTTCGACGCGCCGTCAAACGCATCGACTTCATAGACATAGCGAGAACTGCTGGACAGGCCACTGTCGGTGTAGCTCGGGACTGTGCTCGTTCCGATCATAACCCCGTCGCGGTAGACCCGATAGCCGTTCACCGCCGCGTTATCCGTTGAGGCATCCCAGGCCAGCGCAACAGTAGAACTGGTTACACTGGTGGTACGCAGGTTCTGCGGAACAGACGGTGGCTCCGTGTCAGGATCCCCTGAGACGAAGATGTTCTTGCTTACGGTCGGACCAAACCAGGTATAGCCATCTCTTACCATCTGCCAGTCGGTGGTGTATGTTCCGCCAACGCTAGGCGCAGTAAGCGTGAAGTTGAACGTGTAAGTGTTGCCGGGGTTGACTTGGCCGGAGATGTCCACGCGGGTGAAGCTCGCCAGCGGGTCGCTTCCTCCGACCGCTCCCAACCGGAAGCCCCGGGACGTAAACCAGCACACTCCTCTGTTTCGGAATGTGATCGACACATTGTAGCTCTGGCCGGGCAGCATTGTGGTCGGGATGGTATCCGAGACATATTCACAGGAATACTTGTCCCACGTAGGCGTCGTGCCGAAGTACGTGCAGATACCTTTATAGATGCCCCACTCGCAGAGTGAGCGGAAAAAGTCGTCAGTGAGATACTTGGCATCTCTCGCGCAATCGTCGTGGAAAGCCAGCTCGATGAGAATCGCCGGTCGGCTCGGGATGCGGATCTCGCCATAGCCTCCGTTGCCATCTTTCACGCCTCGGTTTGCCCAGTTCGGCTCCTCGGGGAAAGTGGTGCGGATTGTATCTATGATGCTGTTGTGCACGGCAGTAGCAAGGTTGTAGCTGGCCGTCTCATATTCCGGGTGCTCCATCGCCGTATCGCGGAACGTCTCGGTTCCAGTAGCCGTTCCGCCACCGCCGGCGTTGGTATGATGGGCGATGTATATGTCGGCGCCAACATAGTCAGCATACTTTGGACGGGCGCGGATATCATCGTTCCCGCGGTCGGTTGCCATGTCGCCGCCTGCGTTGCCCGTATAGTTCGCCCAGACGCTGCTCGGAACTCCCGCATGGCGAAGCCAGGACTGCGCGCACATCTTCCACCAGGGCAATCCGTTATCCGGGTGGCAGCAATCGCTCTGGTCGAGCTGCCTCGGGCTTGTGAATGTGGCTCCGTCTTGCACCAGGTACTGCTTGAGGAAGGCTACGAGGCGTATGCTGTTTGTGTCCTCAAGCGCCTCTTCTCCCCACCCGCAGGTTTCCGGTCTCTGGTAGAGCCAACCATAGCTGCTATTCCAGTATCTTCCGTGTGATGGCCCCACGCATATCTTCTTGCCGGCCAGACCGGTAGCCGATGTCGCTAAGCCGCCCGACGGAATGTGCGCGGGCTGTCCCACACTCGGACCTGCAGGCAGATAAGACGACAGCAGATCGCCGCCGCAAGTAAGCTTGATAGATGAAATGTTCGGAAAATCACCGAGAGTACTGCGGAACTGCTCGAAGATGTCGTGCAGGCTGCTTTCGTCCAGCCCGGCCAGAACTTCGGCAGACAGATCTATTTCCGCTGTGGTTTCCGTCAATACGAGATTGACGATGGAAGCCCCTTGAGGAATTCGCGTACTGATCCCATCGGCCAACTCAAACTCCGTCGGTCCTGCAACCAGTGCGCGCACAGCTGCCTCAGGGGGAGACATGTTCGCCGGTGCGGTGCGTTCAACTACGGTCAGACGTCCATCCGACCAGAAGCGAATTCGCACCGTCTCGGCGCTCGCCGCCGTTGCCAGAATCAGGGCGATAAGGGAGATGAGTGTCAGGTATCTCACTGACTTACGTAATGCATTCATTCCATTCCCTCCATTTCTTCGTCGAGGACCACCATCGGAAACCTGTTTGGTGCGGACTTGAACGGCCGGGCGTGAGCCCGACCATTCGTGCCCTCGGGCGCGGACCCGCCCGCAGTTCCGGCCACTAGGAAGCTGTATCATGATCTGCGTCACGTTACGGGACTGCAGGTCCGCGGGGAATAGGGATCTCAGACTGTCCGCATCTCCCCGTTACCAACGGCGACGTAACACGCGCAAGTAACGCGGGTTAGTCTCTGTATGGATGATTAGCACATGCGTGGAGCATTGTCAAGAGGTCGTTGCACATTCTCTACACATTTCTCGCAGTCGGCTTCTTGCGGGTCATACTGAGTGAGACTAATGGCCCCTTCCCCCGACGCTATCTGCGCAAGGGAAGGGGCCTTGTTCGCACCACGAACCGATCAGTTCAGCTTACGTATGCCGGACGGGTCGAACACCTTCAGTACCGGCTTGCGCACCAACCCATCAAGCTCCAGAGAGACGATGCCTGTAACAGAAACGAAGTCCCCGACGTCGAGCGAACTCAGATCGGACAAGTAGGCAGCAAGTTTGATCGGGCTGACTTCGGATCCGTCGTTCAGCGTCAACACGCCATCCCCGATTGACTCCAATCGTCCTGCCACCCGCACCAGCAGACCGACGTTGTTCAGACCTATGCCGCCGGATATGCCGGGTGTGTGGGTGTTGAGATCAGTTCCGCCGAGGAACCTGAGTGTCAGGAACAGAGGGCTCGGAACGCGGGAAAGGCTGGGCTCCGACTCGATCACCGTCGCCGGCTGGAGCAGCGCACGCTCATTGTCAGGGCTCAGGCCCATAATGCCGCCGACCGTAACCAGAGCCCCGGCCGGTACTCCCTTGCCGAGCACCAGTATGCCGGATGACCTGTCCGTCTCCTCGATGTAGTAGCTGTCTCCCAGATTCGCCGTGACGACCTTGTTGCAGAGAGCAACGGGCGTGGAGTCAGCGAGAGCCTTGGCCTCCGCGATGGTCCGAACCTCCTCGGCAACCTGTATGCCGTTGGAGGACCCTGGTCCGCTCCAGATTCCGGCTCCGTTCCTGGCTTTGACGGAGACATAGTAGGTCGGGCCTATGGCCAGTCCCGGCTCGGGTATGTCGATCACCTTGCCGGTTGCTGAGCCGGCGGATGTCCAACCAACTACATCAGTCCCACCTACCGAGGTTCCGACGGCATATTGGTATTCGACCACGCCGGAATCGGGATCGTCCGCGAACCAATCCGCGGATAGCTTGGTCTTCGAGCCGCTGTAAGACCCTTCATCGGCAACCACCGGGGTACTGGGAACGCTGGAGTCGTACTGGAAAGTGAACAGCGTCTCCCATTCGTCGGCCAGATTGCCCAGGTTGTCCTGAGTTCGCAGCCTCAGATAGTACCTGCCTGTGCTGACGGCGGCCGGAGTGTAGGCAGCAGTAGTAACCAGAGTGCTCGACGTGCCGACAGAGTCAGGTCCAAAGTACACCAGGTAACCCGCAATACCTGCGCCTGCGGTCGCTCCGCTCCAGGTGAACGACGGCGCCGACACTGTCGATTGCCAGGTTTCGCTCTCTACGCCGTGAGTCTCGACCACGGAAGTCGGATTCGTCGGTGGCTCCGCCTGGTAGCTATAGGGACCCAGGTCGAGAGTGCCGTTCTCGACATTCTCGCCATTGCAGCCCTTTACGTGCAAGTAATACGAACCGGAGGACGGGGCTCTAAGAATCAGCGAACCCGAGTTCCACGCCGCCTCCGAACCGGTCCAGGCGTGAGTTGGGTTTGTATCCCAAGCGTAGAGGTATTTGGATACGGTGCCGGCCCCAAAACCGCCCACAGCCGTGAATGTGAACGTATCAGTCGATGACCAGCCGGTGGGCTTGTCACAAGTTACGTTCGAGGTAGTCGGAGGGACCGACAGAGTCCACCGAGTCGTGCTGGCTGTAGGCAAGCTGTCGAGAGAGCCGTTGAAGGCCTTGGCAGACCGGGTATATGATGTGTTCGGCGCAAGGCCGCCCTCGTCCATCGTCACAGTACTACCTGTGCCGTTGGAGACCGTGGCAGAGGCGACTGTTGCCTGAGCGGCGTCCTGCAGCTTGAAACCCATCTCGTTGTTGGAGTTGTCGGTGACGCTCCAGCGGATCGAATCAGTCGACAGGGCGACCGGATCTCTCATCGTTGGCGGATTCGGCGGCGAGGCATACATCGCGCAGTCGTCGAACCACCCCGGCACGTTAATCCTGTAGTGGTACCCGTAGGAGACCATGTTCAGACCGTAGATCTGCGTGTCCAGGGTGCGTTCCACTGAATTGCCCACCTTCGCCCCATCGATGTAGAACGTTACCTCGTTTCCCGCTCCCGTATAGGGCTGGAAATCTATGGTGAACTTGTGCCACCCTATCGAACGAGGCTTCACCGCACTCTGCCAATACCAACCGGTGCAGCCGCTCCCGCAAACTTTGTAGTAGCCCACACTGTAACCTGTGTAAGACCTGTCCGAGAACGTGCCTACAAAGTAGATGGCCTTGATCCCGTCGGTCTCCGTCAGACAGCGAACCTGAAGCCCCTGCCTGGAAGCGTCGTTGGTCGATGTGTCGTAGAACCAGGTCTCGAACTTCGCCGCCGCGAACGCCGGCGTGAACTTGTGGCCGAGCAGGCAGCCCTGCGTCCCGGTGCCGGAGTCCACCGTCTTGATGGAACTCCCACCAGGGAATGTCCCGTGGTTGCGCGAGGCATCCGCCACCGGTGGCAGTGCGTAGGTCATCGGGCTCTGGACGATCGCCGACCACAGGTTGGTGTTGATCGTGGCGAAACCGTCCTCGAATATCGGAACGGCTCCGGGTTTGGTTGCCGCGGTGGCAGTGTTCGACTGGCCGGATAGGTTGGTGGCATTGTCGTATGCCTTCACGTAGTAACTGAAGTTTGTGTTCTGAGGCAGCCCGTTATCCACATATGTCGTGCTTGCGGTTCTGCCGACCTCGACGCCTTCGCGGTATACGATGTAGCCCGCCAGTCCGGCCCCGCCGGAATCCGTCGATCCGGTCCATGACAGATCGATCTGGGAAGGCGAGACACCTGTCGCCGTCAGACCGGATGGGGTTGTCGGCGCAATGGAGTCGGTGGAGACCAGGCTGAAGTCCTTGGTTGTCGTCTCTCCCGCGGTAACCGTCGCGTCTCCACTTGTCGATGTGAACCCGGGTCTGGACACGGTCAGAGTGTAGGTGCCGGGCTCCAGTCCGGTGAAGGTATACACGCCGGAGCTGTTGGTTGTGGTAGAACTTCCACCCGTGATAGCAACTGTCGCGCCGGGTACTGCAGATCCGTTGGCGGTGTTCCGGACCGTGCCCGTAATATTGCCAGAAGTCGCCACCACAGTGATCGTCCATGTGACATCTGTTCCGAACCAGGTCACGCCTTCCTGCACCGGCCTGAACTTCTCAACGTAGACCCCCGGCGTATCAGGAGCTTTGAGGATGAAAGTAAACCGGCCGACTTGCCCGGGCGCGACGGCCCATTCGTCCACGGCGGTCGTTCGCGACGGGCTGATCCAGTTCGTAGAATTGTAAAATGGGCTGGCTCGGTCTTGAGGACCCTGCGTGCCGAGATTTGTGGCGGCGTGGCCCCAGGTCGCTGTGCCGGTGTTGAGGTATTCGGCGTAGACGATCGCGGTGGAACCGGCGGTCATCGTCGCCGGATATGACTGCCCCACATAAGTTGCAGCATAGGCGGGCGCGACGACGGAACTGCAGTTGCAGCCGGAATACGTCCGCGGAATCTCGGTCTTGGCGTTTATCCATTGCCAGTATGTCGTTGGAATGCTGTAGGTGTTGGAGAAGTTGAACGTTACCCCCTGCCGGATCTCGAAGTGGGTGTGAGGCCCTGTGGAATCGCCCGTGCTTCCCACATATCCAATTACGTCGCCCCGGTTGACCCAAGCTCCCACGCCGTAGGAGCCGAATGCCGATTGGTGGCCATAGCGGGTTACATATCCACCTTCGTGCTGGATGTCGATCGTGTAGCCATACCCGCTGTACCAGCCTCGATACACGATTTGGCCCTTGCAGGCCGCATGGATCGGGGTGCCGGAGCTGGCTGCTATGTCTACTCCGGCATGCAGATGATCGCCCCGATCCTCTCCCCATTGCCCGCTGACGCGGCCGGAGACTGGCCACCAGAACTCGTAGGCGTGCGCGCCGGTCAGTAGCAGCATCGTCATCAGCAGTACCGCAATCGTGCTTGCCAGGAATCCCTGTCGCATACTAAGTCCCTCCTCCTCTAGCAGGGCGCTCCAAGGCGCCCTTTCGTTCCCCTTTCCTCGTGAGCCTCTGCCACAAATGTGGAATCGAATCCGGATCTCGCACAACTAACGCGCGTCAACGCCCCGTCTGCCCGCATTATACCACAACATCTAGGCACTCGGCTGGACGGCAGAGGTGGCGGTGTGTGGGAGGGCGCGGCAGAGGCGGGGGACTCTACTGGCCGACAGCGCGGCCCTGCCTGGATTCGTAAAGCAACTATAAATGGCGTGGCGGGAGCTATTTGTGCTTTTAGCCTTTTATTCCGCTCATCGTCATGCCCTGTATGAAGGTCCGCTGGGTGAAGAAGAACAGGACGATGATAGGGATCGTGACGACCGTTGAGGCGGCCATCAGCATACCGTACTCGTTGCCATACTGCCCGGTGAACATCGCAAGACCCAGTGAGAGGGTGTAGCGCGACTCGTCCAGGAGATAGATGAGCGGCCCCATGAATTCGTTCCATGCTGCGAGGAAACTGAAAAGCCCCACCGTTGCCAAAGCGGGCTTCGAGAGCGGCATCACCACGCGGCGGTAGATCCCGAACTCGCTGCAGCCGTCCAACCGCGCCGCTTCCGAAAGCTCCTTCGGGATGCCAAGGAAGAACTGCCGAAGCAGGAAGATCAGAAACGGTGTCCCCAGGAGAGACGGCACTACGAGCGGCAGGAACGTGTCGATCCATCCCAGCTTTACGAAGATCGCAAACACCGGGATCATCGTCACCTGCGCCGGGAGCATCATTGTGGAAATCACGATCACGAACAGCGTGCTCCGCCCCTTCCAGTCGATCTTTGAGAGCCCGTATGCAACCAGACTGCACGAGAGGATCGAGCCGACGACGCAGAGCACGGAGATGATCAGCGTGTTCCGGAGTTGCTGGAAGAACGGAATGAACGTAAGGCCGCGCGAGTAGTTGCTCCACTCGAAACCGGGGCGCAGCGCAGGCTCGAGCTGATCGGCAGGCAGCTCGAGCAAAAGGCCGTCGTTGCGATCATCGGAATAGATCGCGCAAGTCTTGGTCCCGTCTTTTCGTCCGGGACCGATCACGCACACTTGCCGGCCACTGCTGGTGTCTCGATAGAGCGCGCACTTCTTGCCGTCGTGCCGTACATACTTCTGCATCATCGGAATGATGTCCGGAGGGAACTGCTGAATTCGATACGCCGGCTTGAGCGACGTTGAGAGCATCCAGAAGAACGGCAGCGTGAATAGGGTGCCGAAGATAATCAGCGCCGCATAGGTCAACCCTTTCAGGAATCTGCCGCGACCGCGCCTTCGTCCTGCCATCTACCTCTCGCCTCCGTAATAGACATATCTCGCGGAAGTCTTGAACAGCAGCAGCGTGAAGAGCAGAATGATCACGAATAAGACCCAGGCCATCGCGCAAGCGTATCCCATCTTCCAGTACATAAACGCGTTCTGGAACAGATAGAGCGAGAGGAACCGCGTAGAGTCCACCGGGCCGCCCCTGCCGTTGGTCATGACAAACACTTGGGTGAAATACTGCGCGGCGCCGATGAAGCCCATCACAAGCGTGAAGAACAGATGCGGGCTCATGAAGGGGACCGTGATGTGTCGCAATCGCGCCCACATCCCGGCCCCGTCGATCTCAGCGGCCTCATACAGATCGGTCGGTACGTCCTGCAAGCCGGCTAGATAGATCAGCATCCACCCGCCCACGCCCCAGGTGCTCATGATGATCAGCGCCTGTTTCGCGGTCGCCGGGTCGGACATGCCGTTGAACGACGGCAGGTGTAGCGCGGATAGCAGCGTGTTGACGAGTCCGTAAGACGGGTTCAGCAGCCACAACCACAGCACGGAACCTGCCACCATCGGCACTATCGATGGTACGAAGAACATCGTCCGGAAAACCGCCATGCCCTTCACCTTCTGGTTCAGCAGCAGCGCGAGAGTGAATGCGACCGCCATACCGATCGGAGTGGCGTAAAATGCGAAGTAAGCCGTGTTGCCGAGCGCAGTGTAGAACACAGGGTCCGAAAACAGCGTCCTGAAGTTCGTAAGCCCCACCCACACCGGTGGCTTGAGCATCGGATAGTTGCAGAACGCGTAGTAGAGCGACGCCAGCACCGGGTACAGCGTCAGGCCCAGAAGTCCCACTATCACCGGCGAGCAGAACAGCAAGCCGTTGCGCAGGTTTCGACGCTCTGTTGCTGTCGTCTTGCGTTTGCTCATCGTCCGGCTAACCTCAAATCCAGCTCTGCCTGTGTTTCCTTCGTGGCCTTATCGAGCGCTTCCTTGGGCGTCATCCGGCCATAGGTCGCGTAGTCCACCGCTCTATCCAGCGCGCCCATGTAGAACGCCTGCGCGGGCATTACGGGCCTCTGGTGCCGGCATTCCTCCATAATCCGCAGGAACTGATCGTAACCCGTCCGCTTGCGCGCTTCCGCGATGAATGGCGACTTCCGATACCCCGGCAGTAGCGACTGCATTCGGCCCACGGCCTGCGTGCCTTTTGGATCTCCGCAGCACCAGCGCAGGAACTCCCACGCCTCTTTCGGATGCTTGGAGCCCTTGGGGATAGCCAGGCACCAACCGCCGACCCATGAGGAGCGAGCTTCTCCGTCCTCGGGGCTCGGAATGTACGTCAGCCCGTAGTCGAGATCAGGCGCATACGTGGCGATGTCATCGAGCTGGGATATATGCAGGCAGCACATCGCCATCTGCCCGTTGTAAAACGGGTTCTGGTCCCGGCTGCCGAACCCTGACGCGAAGCCATTGACCTTCGTTACGTCCAGCTTCTTGGCGTAGCTCGCCATCCACTCCATAGCCTTCACTACTCGCGGATGGTTCGCGGTTATCTTCTGCGTCTTCGGGTCGTAGAAGCTGCCCCCGAACGCCCAACCCCACGTGAATGTCGAGTTCGCGCCGCCGAACTGCATCCAGGGGATAATCCCGATACGGGTGATCTTCCCATGTCTGAACGTGGTTATCTTGTCGTTAAGCCGGTCCAGTTCCTCGATCGTGGTAGGAGGCTTCTCCGGGTCCAGACCACATTCCCGGAAGACTTTCTTGTTCCAGGCGAATGCAAAATTGGGGTCGGCGCAATAGGTCATCGCCCAGACCTTGCCGCGATAGGTGTTCTGCGCCCAACACGGAGCGTAGTAGTCCTCGGGCTTGATCCCCGATTCTTTAATGAACTCATCCAGCGGCATCAGCGCGCCCTGCTCCGCCCACTGCGAGACCTGTGTGCCGTCCACGAATGCCGCATCAGGAGGCGTGCCTGCAGCGACCGAGGTGAAGAACTTCTGGTCGGCGTTCAGGTCATTAGGCGTAAACACCGCCCGCACCTTGAAGCTGTGTGTGCGGTTGAACTCCTTAACAACCTCGGCCAGCCGTTCCTTCTGCGAACCGCCCCAGGGATGCCAGACCGAGATGACCACCACCTTCTCAGGTGCGGGCGAGGACTGCCGGGAGCAGCCGGGGCAGAGCGCGAGTACGATCGCAATGCTGATCAAGAGAAGTTGCCGGAAGACTTGCATTGGCCGGAAATACCACCTAGGGCACCGAGGGTGCCCCGCCTTTCCAGGGTTCACGCAGCATCTTTGCGAGCTTGGCGACCAGTTCACGATTCTCGGGCCTGCCCGCCACGTTTACGTTGCCGAGCGGGTCCCTGCGGTAATCGTACAGCTCGATGCCGACATTCTCCTTACGGTCTTTGATCCACTCGGTGTAGCGGTAGTTGTCGGTGCGGACCGAGTAGCCCATCACCTTGCCCGGACGCGGATACTGGCTATAAGCGGCCTTCTTCACCTGCCGCTTTGGATTTCTGATGAGCGGGGCAAGGCTTGTGCCTTCGGCGCTCGAAGGTATATCCAGCCCCGCAAGCTCGCATACAGTCGGGTAGATGTCCACGAACTCGGCCAGATCGCGCGTTCTGCCCGGTTTCTGACCGGGAACGCTGATGATCAGCGGCGCGTGAGTGGCTTCCTCGAAGTTCGTGTGTTTGCACCAGATGTTATGTTCGCCTAGCTGCCAGCCGTGGTCGCCCCAGAGCACTATAATCGTCTTATCCCTGAGCCCGAGCCTGTCGAGTTCGCCCACAACCTTGCCTATCTGTGCGTCGATATAGCTGATGGCGGCGTAATAAGCCTTGATAAGCTCCTTCTGCTTCTTTGTGTCTACCGGCCCCACGTCGGGTATGTCCGTGTAGGCCCGCAACTCCGAGGAGTTGTATAGAGCAACCTCCGGGCAGTCCTTGGGAGCGAACGGATTGGGCGCCGTCTTGATCTCGTCGAGTGAGTACAGGTCGTGGTACTTCTTCGGCGCGACGAATGGCAGGTGGGGCTTGTGGAAACCAACCGCGAGGAAGAACCGTCCGCCTTTGCTCTTCAGTTCGCGCAAGGTCTCGACAGCCTTGTCCGCGGTCTTGCCATCCACGAGTTCGTTGTCCGGCACGTCGGGGTCTTCCCATGCAGGGCCTTTGAGCTTGACAGCATTTGCCTGCCGCTTGATGGACATCGCCATGCCGGTCTTCGGATCGCGCTCCAGGACCTGGTCTTTCGGAACGACATTCTGGCTTGCGAGTTCCTCTTTGCGCTTGCTGTACGCGGCGATGCTCTCGGGCTTGTGGTAGGTCGGCGCCTTGGGGTTCCAGTGCGGGATAGTCCACGAGGCCGGATCGTCGAGGCCGGGATGGAATATCTTGCTGAGTCCCTGGGTTATGTAGCCGCGCTGCTTGAAGTGCTGCGGCAGGGTGATCACGTCGGGCAGGAACCTGCGGAAGTGGTCCTGCAGGCTGTAGACACGCGTGGTATCAGGCCGGCAGCCCGTCAAGAGCGAGGTGCGCGATGGGCTGCACAACGCCTGCTGGCAGTAGGCCCGCTCGAACACAGTGCCCCTCGCGGCCAACGCATCGATGTTTGGTGTTTTCACCACCGGAGCGCCATAGCAGCCCAGCGTGGTTCGCATATCATCTACGGCGATAAAGAGCACGTTGTACTTGCCTTCACCGGCCGCCGACACCAAGCCGGGAAGTGCGCCAGCGACTCCGGCGAGCGCCCCGGCCATCAGAGATGCCCTCAAGAAGTCACGCCTGCTGAATTTGCGCATCGTCCGATCCCCTCCGTATCCACCTGCTACTTCCACCATCGCCCCCGTCACTCCTGCAGGGGTTTTGTCTCAGACGCCATCCGGAACGGATAACAGAGGATTCGCGGCGCGCACAGGTTAAGACATCATTGTGGCCAAAGCTCAACGTGACATAGCTCAATCCTGTGTGCCCTTCCGAGTCCACTATATCACACCCGCCAGATTGCGCCTGTTGATTGCCCTTCTACTGGTCTGCATCACCCTGATCGCTTACTGGAACTCACCGGGCTGCAAGTTCATTGAGTGCTTTGATGATGAAGACTACGTGCTCGAGAATTCCTTCATTGCCAAAGGGTTCACGATGAAGAGCCTCGCCTGGGCGTTCAGCACCTACCGCTGCACGAACTGGCACCCCCTGACGTGGCTCAGCCACATAGCAGACTATCAGGTCTACGGGCTCGACCCGCGCGGTCACCACGTAACCAACATTCTGTTCCATGTCGCCAACACGCTCGTTCTCTTCCTCGTGCTCAGCCGCATGACGGGGGCCGTGTGGCGGAGCGGCTTTGTGGCTGCGCTTTTCGCGGTCCATCCGCTTCACGTCGAATCCGTTGCCTGGGTCGCCGAGCGCAAGGACGTGCTTTCGACACTGTTCTGGTTTCTCACGATCTGGGCCTACGTATGCTACGCCACACGCCCCAGAGTACTGCGTTACGTGCCGGTGGTGATGGCGTTCGGGCTCGGCCTTATGGCGAAGCCGATGCTCGTGTCGGTGCCGTTGGTGCTTCTGTTGCTCGACTACTGGCCCTTGCAGCGGGCGAACCTGAAGTGGCGGCTGTTGCTGGAGAAGCTGCCGCTGCTCGTGATGAGCGCTGGCTCGTGCGCCATCACCATCATTGCGCAGCGGTCAGGTGGAGCGGTCGTCGGTATCGGTGACTTGCCTGTTGAGTATCGCATCGGCAATGCGCTCGTCTCCTACGTCAAGTACCTGCTGAAGATGCTCTGGCCAAGCCATCTCGCCGTGCAGTATCCACATCCAGGCACGGCGCTGCCCATCTGGCAGCCGATTGTGTCTCTGGGTATCCTTGTCGCGTTGACGGTCATGTTCATTCGATATCGGAAGCGCCAGCCCTACCTGGCCGCCGGCTGGTTGTGGTATCTGATTACGCTCCTGCCCGTGATCGGGCTGATGCAAGTCGGTGCCCAGGCGATGGCTGACAGATACACCTATGTGAGTCTATTGGGCCCGTTCATAATGCTGGCCTGGGGTGTTCCTGACTTGCTTGGTCAAAGCAGGACGGCTCTGCGGCGGCCACTGTCTGCATCGGCTGCTGTGCTGATCGTGGTGCTCATGGTATGCACGTGGTATCAGGTCCGAGTGTGGCGAGATACCTACACGTTGTTCACGCATGCTATCAAAGTCACGCACAACAACGCCAGTGCTTACTGCAACCGTGGGGTCTGGCTCTTCCGGCAATGGCGCTATGCGGAGGCGATCGAGGACTTGAGGAAGGCCCTGGAGATCGACCCGACCTACCGGGAGGGTCGCTACGACCTGGCGCTCGCGCTGATCTCGAATGGCAGCTATCGGAAAGCCGCCGATCATCTTCTGAAGTGCTTGAGCAGCGGCCTTGACACTCCGGCGCTGCGCCACAATCTCGCGTTAGCCTACTACAAGCTCGGTAACCTCAGCCGGGCAGCCGAGGAGTGTGAGGCTGCACTCAATCTCGATCCCACCTTCGCGGGCGCGCACAGCCTGCTCGCTGCTGTCCTTTATCAACAGAACCAGATCGACGCTGCCATCTCCGAATGGCGAACTGCGGCGAGGCTCGACCCCAGCCTGGCCGAACCTCACAACAACCTCGCCAGAGCCTACGCCGCGAAAGGACAATACGAGGCGGCGTGGAGAGAGGTTCATCGCTACGCAGCATTGGGAGGTCAGCAGGACCCGCAATTCATCGCTGACCTGTCCAAGCACATGCCGGACCCCGGGCCGTAGTCCCCAGTCTAGCGCTCAGCAGAGAAAGCCCCAGACTGTCGGCCGGTTTCCGCAAGTCTTTCTGTCCAGGCAAGGAACAAATGCAGCCTCGTGGGGGTCAGACATATAGCAAACAAGATGCTCCACGTGGTATGACACAGTATGAAGAAACAACTCAATAGCGTCACGGCTGTACGCAAGAACTCTCGCAAATTGCAGTCCCCGAAAGCCCACCCCCGATCTGCTAATGCAAGTCCCGCGTCAAGCATGAAGCTCAAAATTCTGATCTGTCTGTTCCTGCTGCTGGCTACTGGTGCGGCGTATTGGCACGCGCCTGGCCTCGACTTCGTGGATCGTTGCGATGACGAGATCTACGTCACGGGCAATCCTTTCATCGCGGATGGGCTCCGCCTATCGTCTCTCAGTTGGGCTTTGACTACCTTCAGATGTGCTAACTGGCACCCGCTGACCTGGGTGAGCCATATCTTGGACTGCCAGGTCTACGGCCTCAATCCGATCGGGCATCACATCACCAACCTGCTGTTTCATGTGGCAAACGCGATTCTGCTGTTCGTTGTGCTCAGTCGGATGACCGGCTCGCTTTGGAGAAGCGCGTTCGTGGCGGCATTGTTCGCCCTGCATCCCCTCCACGTTGAGTCGGTGGCATGGGTGGCCGAGCGCAAAGACGTGCTTTCCACGTTCTTCTGGTTCCTGACCACCTACACCTATCTGATGTACGTGGAGCGTCCGGGCGCTGTCAGGTACGGCCTGCTGATCGCCTCATTTGCGCTCGGTCTTATGGCAAAGCCGATGCTTGTCTCGCTGCCGATCGTGCTCCTTCTTCTCGATTACTGGCCGCTCAGCCGCCGCAGACCTGCTTGGTGGCTTGTTCGAGAGAAAGCGCCGCTTCTGATGATGAGCCTTGCCGCCTGCGTCGTGACTCTGATCGCGCAGAGAGCCGGAGGCGCCGTCGCAGATTTCAGGGGCTTGCAATTGGACGTTCGTATAGCCAACTCGGCGGTCGCCTACGTTGGCTACATCCTGAAGATGCTGTGGCCGAGCGGCCTGGCGTTCTTCTATCCGCACCCGATCGAATCCCTGCCGCAATGGAAGGTGGTCTGCTCCATCATCGCTCTTGCAGCGATCTCCATCATGGTGATGCGTCAGAGGCAGCAACGCCCTTACCTCGTGATCGGCTGGTTCTGGTACGTCATTACGCTAATTCCTGTCATAGGGATCGTGCAGGTCGGCGGGCAGGCTATGGCCGACAGATACACGTATGTAACCTTGACGGGCTTGTTTATGATGGTCACTTGGGGCATTGGGGACATCCTCCGCCAACAGAGCGGCTCTGTGCGACGTATGGCGCAACCCGCAGCCCTCGCGATTCTCCTTGTTCTCGGCACGGGCACGTTCTTCCAGACTCAAGTTTGGCGCAACACGTTCACCCTGTCCGACCACGCGATCAAGGTGACCAAAGACAACTTCGTGGCCTACGACCTCAGGGGCATGGTCCTCTGCCGGCAGGGCAACGAACGTGGCATCGAGGACCTGGAGCGGTCGATAGAGATATGCCCCACCTTCGCGTTCGCGCATCTGCACCTCGGCACCGTACTTGCCAGTAAGCACCGCAGCCGTGAAGGAGTCGAGCACCTCTTGACGGCTTTGAGGCTCGGGCTGGACTCCAGCGGCCTGCGGCGGCACCTCGCATCAGCGTACTACGACCTGGGAGAACCGGATCTTGCCGAGCAGGAATGCAAGATGGCGCTCCAGCTCGATCCGAAATGCACCCAGGCCTGCTATCTGTTGGGCGTGATAGCCGTGAAGAGAGGGAGACTGGACGAGGCGATCGAGCATTGGAACAGGACGTCGGCGCTCGATCCTGAGCTCAAGGAAGTCCACGAGGGTCTTGCTACCGTTCATGCTTGCAAAGGCGATTACGCCGAAGCCTGGAGGGAGGTCTACCGGTTTATAGCCAGAGGCGGCAGGCCGGCCCGTGAGTTCATTGCTGCCCTATCGGCATGCATGCCGGACCCGGGCGGCAACCACTAGCAGCGCGGCTGGTGGGACCTGATCACATCTTGTCGGCGAAGCTTCTGACGAGATCAGTGATGTGTTCCTTCGATGCCCCGCCCGCTCCCACTGCGGCCGCATATGCGGCTCCGCGGGTGGCTTCCTCGGGCATACTGGACATCAGACACTCCAAATCGAAAGCTCTGCTGATCACGGAACGCAACACGGGATTCTTGCGCACAGCATTGCCGCTTGCCACGAGCCTCGTTAGCGTCTTACAGGTTGAGGTGGCATAGATCTGATGCAGCTCGCGCACCAGCCCCTCCAGCACGGCCCGGCAGAGATTGGCCGGCGTGAGGTTCGTGGTGTCAATGCCGGAAATCGAACCTTTCTTCGTCTCATCCTTGCGAGTTCCGGAAAAGCGCGTGTCCGCAACCAGCCCACCTGAGTCCGGCTCCGCGGAGGCAGCTAGCGTGTTCATTCGGTCGTAGACCGTCGCATCAGAGAGTTCCACCCCGCATAGCTCACGAACGGCCTGCTGGAAGAAGCTGTTCAAGTAGGCGTACGACCATCCACCGCACAGCACCGCCCCAAGCTGCAGAAAGCCTCCGAAAGGCATCGGCCAGGCATCCAATTCATCGGTGTGCCTGCTGTCCGTTGACGGAATGGAGATCTGCCCGCCGGTGCCGAGATTGACCACCACCGTATCCGCCGAGAAACCCGCACAGCCTATCACACTGGCCTGGCAGTCTCCAACGGGTGAGCACACGGCAGCCGGGCCACGTAAGCCGAGTTCCGACCTTGCCTCCGGTCTGGTCTCCGCGAGTGGCAGCCCTGCCAGACGTATCCCCGGCAGCACACTCTCGGGAATGCCGAGACGCCAAACGCAAGCCTCATCCCACGCATTCCGCGAGAGATCCAGTATCCCCCAGCTCGCGGCATGAGTCTCATCGATCGAGACAGCCCCGGTAAGCGATGCCGCAAGGAAACCGGCTATGGTCAGCGCGGTGCAGTCTTGGGGAAGCTGTCCATTGCGACTCAGCCAGCGTATCGTCGCGCCGCCGTAGCCAACGGCCAGCTTGCCGCCCGTCCTCTCCTCCGCCTCCGCATCCAGCAGCCCAAGGCTCTCCCCTATGCTTCCCGCGCCTTCCCTCGCCGTCCGCCGGTCACGCCAGGTGATCAGGTTCGTCAGCGGGCGCAGCCCATGATCGACCAGCAGCACGCCGTGCATCTGACCTGATATGCCTATCGCATCAGTCGGCTGACCGGCAACTGCCTCGTCTGCGAGCACTTGCCGGATCAGGTCGAACACCAGATCGCGCGTCCTTAGCGGGTCCTGCTCGTGTAAGTCCGCCGCGATGCCCGTAACGTCCGTATCGTTGGCGCACGACCTCACCGCCAGCGCCAGGCCGGTAGAGGAATCGACCGCAGCCGCGCACAGCTTGGACGTGCCGAGATCGATTGCCAGAATCATGTGGTCAGTACCTCAGCACCTGCACGCCATACGGCTGAATCTCCACTTCGCCAGATAGCGCGTTACCTGTTAGCAGATCAGTCGCCTGCCGCGGCAGCTTGATTCTCGCCGGGCGGTTCTCGAATTCAACGAGGATCAGCCCCTCGCCCGCTTCTCCGCTCCTGGGAACCACGAGCAAATTATCCGATGCGTCCGCAACGGGTGACACTCCGGCCTCCGCTGCTATCGGACCGAGCATCCGCAGCAGGTCTTCCTTAGGAGGAAGCGTTGCCAACACGATGATTCGCCCCTTGCCCATCTTGCGCGCCGTCACCGCCGCCAGTCTCTCGCCCGGCCCTTCGGTGTAAAGCGCAAGCGGCTCCGCGTCTCGCGGTTCGAGGCAATCGTACCAAAGCCCGCCCTTCGATTCAGTGCCGTCCTTCCACTTGATCGCAAAGTCCCTCGGGTGCCCTGGAAGCTGATACCTGCAGTAGATCCCGCCCCATTCCTCCAAGCACCCGTAGGGCGCGTGCGCGAACTTGGCGCCTTCTATAGTGCGTATGTCCGAAAGCGGCCCCACTACCCATGTTCCGCCGGACTCTATCCAGTCCTTAAGGCGCTCCCTTACGCCGGACTCGTCCAGCGCAGGCAGTAACGGGCTGAAAACGAGCTTATACGGACCTAGATCCACCGAAGGGTCTATCACATCCGGCCGGTACTGCGCTCCTATGATTGGCTTGTAGATGCTCTCAAGAAACTTGCCCAGGTAGTCGAAGTTCCAGACCGGCGGTTGGTTCTTGAACGTCACGTGAGAGGCATGCGAGAAATGCACCGCAAAGCCGCTCGCCGACGGCCTTGTTCCATTGATGAAGTCCGCCGCCGTTCGATAACCTTCTGCGATCTCCTTGACCTCGTCGAAAATGTGCATCGGCCTGCCGGTGCTCGCTAGGACCGAGCCGTGCATCAGCTCGTGCCCCGCCCAATGTGACCGCCAGAGCCAGTAGAGGTTCGCCTCACCGCCAAGAGCAATTGGCATCCAGCTATTGGCGCGGCAGAAACCAACCTCACTGTAGCCCGACGGGGCCGTGCCCCCACCCCAGCAAGTGGCGGTTTCGGTGTTCCAGAAAGGCCTGTCCTTGATCGGGCGGAGATAATCGAACCAAAACGCCGCCTGATACAGACCCTCGCCGAAGTGGTAGTGGTTATACTGAACCACGTCCAGATTGCGGTTCATGTCGTAGTGATCCACGCCCAGGATCATCATCATGTCCGTTCCTATCGGATGATCCGTCAGCCGATGCAGTATCTCCGCCTGGAACTCCACGAACTCGACGTACGACCGTGAGTTGAACTGGTCCCATGCCGCCAGCAGAGAGGGATGGTGCCAGATGTCCGCGCGAGGGACTGGCAGTTGATCGAACGATTGGTAGGTCTGGCTCCACAGGTTAGTGCACCAGGCTTCGTTCAGTGCTTCGATCGTCCCGAAGCGCTTCTGCATATCAGCCCTGAACTTGCTGACGCACGCCGGGCAGCAGCAGACCCTGTCCCTATGCGGATACACCTCGTTATCGATCTGCCAGCCGATAATCCTGTCATCCCTGCCGAACTCCTCGGCCATCCTGGTGACGATGCGCTCGCAGTGCCCTCTATACACCGGGCTGATTGGGCAGGTATGCCTTCGCCCGCCGTGAGTTGCCTGTTTTCCGTCCGTATCGACGAACAGCACTTCAGGATAGCGTTCCGTCAGCCAGGCCGGCGGAGTGCAGGTAGGTGTGCACATTATGGTCGCTATCCCGGCTGCTGACAGCTTGTCAACCACCAGGTGCAGCCAGTCGAAATCGAACACGCCCTCCTCGGGCTCCATCCGACTCCACGCAAACTCGGCCACGCGCATCACGTTCATCCCGGCTTGCTTCATCAGGGCGATATCGTCATCTATTTGCTCGAGCGGCCAATCCTCAGGATAATAGGCTGCGCCGAGGTAGGGTGGGCTCCATCGGTGATTAGGCATTTCTGTTGTTCTCCGATCGGTTGGCGTCGGTTCCATCGGCGCACGCACTTTTGCTGCCGCCGACGCAATATCACATTATATACTCTTCGAGGCAAGCACGGCCGGGAATCTCAACCTTTTATCCCTGTCAGCGTGACACCCTGGATCATGTAGCGCTGCGTGAAGAAGAACACCGCCAGCACCGGGAGCATCACGAGCGTGGAGGCGGCCATCATCATCGCCGGTTCGCCGCCGTGCATCCCCTGGAATAGCTGCAGCGCGTAGGCAAGCGTCATGTTCTCGGGCGAGCTGAGGTAGATAAGCGGGCCCATGAAATTGTTCCAACTGCCCATGAACGCAAAGATCGTGATCGCCGCCAGCGCGGGTTTGATCAAGGGCAGCATTATCCGCCAATAGATCGTGAAGTAGCCGCAGCCGTCGATCTTCGCCGCATCCTCCAATTCCAGCGGGATTGTCATGAAGAACTGCCGCAGCAGGAACACGTTGAATGCGCTGCCGAAAATCGCCGGGAACCAGAGCGGCCTCAGCGTATCGATCCATCCTAGCGACCGGAATATCAGGAACACCGGCAGCATCGTCACCGCCGCCGGGATCATCATCGTCGCCAGCAGCACCACGAACATGATGTCCCGCCCCGGCCAGCGCAGCCTCGCAAACGAGTAAGCCACCAGCGAACTCGACAGCACCGTGCCCACGATCGTCAAAATCGTGACGTAGATCGTGTTCCACAGTGGCTTGAGCCCGTGTTTGTACTCAGGCGGCAGGAACTTCAGGGCGTCTGAGTAATTCCTCCAGAGCAGCACCGGGTGGAGATCAGGTCTGAGGGTCTTGCTCTCCACGCTCAGAACCTGTTGTGGATTGTCGACTCGAGCCACGTGCCACCGGTCGTTCTCAAGTTCGGCCGTCTTGGCGACCCTGATCTCCTTCTCCCCCTGCTTCAGAACGTAAACGCTCCTGTTCTCGCCACCGATCCTAACCTTTGCCTGCTGCATCGGAATCAGATCCGGCGGGAAAACGTTCGTGCGCTCATCCGGTTTCAGCGACGTAGTCACCAGCCAATAGAACGGTACCGAGAAGATAATCGCCCCCGTCACCAGCGCCAGATGCAGCTTGATCTGCTTCGAAAGCTCCTTGCGGCGTTTCTTATCTTGCCAGGTGGGTCTATCTCTGGACCTCATGATCAGGCTCAGTGCGGAGATCCACAACAGCCACAGAAACGCAATGACCACTACGAACGAGAATAGGCCACTGTCCGCGGGCCGCGCGCGCAGCAGGAAGGGTATTGCCAGTGCAAGAACTACAGCTCCTGCCACGAGCGGAGCAACCGATTCAGCACGGCGTCGCTGTATTCCATCAATCAGCATGAAAACAGTGCGTCCCACAGCCAGATACAGCAGCACCAGGCTGAACACCCATCCGATGAAACTCATCTACTCACCTACCACTCATTCGTCCGCTCGGGCAGCGGGTCTTGCGTCAGCACGCTGGCGTCAAAGCACAGCTTCATCATATCCATCTTGAGCTGCTGGTGCTTCGGGCTGTCCCACAGGTTCCTGTGCTCGCCCGGGTCTGCCTGTAGATCATAAAGCTCACCCGTCTTCATCCCCGCGAACACGGCGATCTTGTGCGTCCGCGTGCGGACCATCGTCACCAGCGGGTCTGGTTTCAGCGCCTTATGGAACGGCTGCCCGATGTAATACTCGTTGTAGACGTAATCCTTATGATGATGCGGGTCAGCATCGCCCGCCAGCAGGCCGTACAGCGACTTCCCCTGAACCCCGAGCGGAATCTCCGTTCCAGAGGCCTCCAGAAGCGTCGGAACCAGGTCCACAAGCTCCACCATCGCGTCACTCTTGAGGCCTTGCTCGAAATGCCCCGGCCAGGAGATGATCAGCGGTACCCGGACTGAGCAATCATACATGAACGGCCCTTTCAGGTAGATGCCGTGATCGCCCAGCAGTTCGCCGTGATCGCTGTGAAAGATCACGATCGTGTTCTCTCGCTGCCCCGTCTCGTCCAGATAGCTCATGATCCGCCCGACGTTGTGGTCCACCAACTCGACCATCGCGTAGTAGGCCGCCGTCACTTCCCTGCGCTCGGAAGGTGTCATCCTGCTGTATGCGAGCAGCATCCCGCCATACGCTCCGTCGTGGTCTACCTGCTGGAAGATCGGCTTGTTCTTCAGTTCCCCAACCACGTAATCCGGGTCCGGCAGCTTATCAGGATCGTAGCGGTCCAAATACTCCTTCGGCGGATCGAACGGGTGATGCGGATCGAAGCAGTTGATGCTGAACAGCCACGGTGACTCGCGCTTCTCTTCGATGAACTCCATCGCCTTATCGAAGCACCAGGTTGTCTGATGCAGTTCCGGGGGCGCCCCGGGGAACGCGAACTTGCCTTTCGGGCCGGGATATATGTCCTTCCACTTGTAGCCCTTGGACTCGTGCCAGTGCGTGTATTCGTTCTCTTTCCAGTCCGGGTGCGGGTGGTGGCTCCAGTTGAACACTCGATATCCGTCATCAATCCGCTTCTCAAGCACCTGATGACATGGCGCCAGGTGCAGCTTGCCGGAAAGCCCGCAGTCGTATCCGACCTCCTTGAGCATCTTAGGCAGCAGCACCTCGTCCGCTGGTATCATCTGGCCGTTCTGGCGGCATCTCGTTGTTCGAGGATACCGCCCGGTCAGAAACGACGCCCTGCTCGGAGTGCACACCGGGCTCTGGCAATATGCGTGCGCGAACGCCACACCCTCCGCTGCCAGCTTATCCAGATTGGGCGTGTTGATGTGCTTGTTTCCCATACATCGGATCGTGTCGAACCGCTGCTGATCGGTGCAGATCCAGAGGATGTTGGGTCTACTGTCAGACAATGCTACTTTCCTTTCTCCGCCTCATAATGCACCCACCTCGGCGCCATCTTGAGCTGGAACAGAGTGAAAACAAGAATGATCGCAAACAAAATCCACGCCAGCGCGGACGCATAGCCCATACTGAAATACCTGAACGCCTTGTTGAACAACAGCAGCACCGGGACCATAGTAGCGTCCACCGGCCCGCCGTTGCCGTTGGTCATAACGTACACGTTGTCGAACGTCTGCAGCACGCCGATAGTGCCCATTATCAGGTTGAAGAAGATATACGGGCTGAGCATCGGCAGCGTAATGTTGCGGAACTTCTGCCATTGGTTCGCGCCATCGATATCCGCGGCCTCGTAATACGAAGTCGGAATCCCCTTGAGCCCTGCCAGCCAGATGATCATTCCGCCGCCCGCGCCCCAGAGACCCATCGTAACCAGCGCAGATTTTGCTCCCAGATACGCCGCAGGCTGAGACAACACCTGCGGCAGCCCGACACCTGCGAGCCCCAGAGTGTGCTCCCACAGCCAGCTTAGCACTCCGAAAAACTCGGAGGGCTGGCTCATCCATCCCGGAGGCGCCAGGTTGAACCACTGCGTGAGCGTTGCCCTCCAGATGACGTTCACGATCCCCCACTGCGGGTTCAGGACCCACAGCCACAGCACCGCACTCGCAACGATCGGTACAATCGAAGGCAGGTAATACAGCGTCCGGTACCAGCTCATGCCCTTAACGTTAGCGTTCAGCAGCATCGCTATCGCTAGCCCGGTCATAATGCCGAGTGGCAGCCCGATGGCTGCCAGGAACATTGCGTTGTAGAGCGCCTTGGAGAGGATCTCCCAGTCATAGGTGAACAGCTGGCTGTAGTTTGCCAGTCCAAGCCACCGCGCCTCGTGCAGCACGTCGTAGTCGCAGAAGCTGAATACAATCGACGCTACAATCGGGCCGATCGTGAACACCAGGAAGCCGATCAGCCAGGGCGATGCAAACGCATATCCAGCCACCGCCTCTTTCCGCATCAGCGAGCCCACGGCCCCGGTTCGCCGAGCGAGCACCACGAAAAGCGCCACAAGCAGCAGGATGACAGCAACTATCGCCGCCCACAACCTCGCCATGGGCACCACTCTGTACTTCTCGCGCACGAACGACCTGTCCAACTCACGTTGAACGATCTTGGTTCCGATCGTCAGCGCCTGCTGCGGCGTCAGGTGCGTTTGTTGGTGATGGACCGCCTGATCGAACGCCCGCACGTGTTCGTCCCAGAGCGGCTGCCCGACGAAAGTGACCGGTCTGTAGCGCGAGTACGGCATCATCGAAAGCGCGAAACGCACGGTATTGCGGAACTTGGGTGTCTTCGGCGCGAATTTCTCGAAAACCGCCGCGTTATACTTCTGGTTCGCGTGCATAGTCGGCACGAACGGCCGCCCTTTGCTCAGGTTATACTTCCTTTGTGCCGCCGCCGCGATCAGGCCCGCCTCAGGGCTCGACATCCACTTGATGAACTTCCACGCAAGCTCCGTGTTTCTCGCGCCCACCGGAATCGCCCAGCTAAATCCGCCCGACCAAGTGATATACATCTCCTTGCCGTGGAACCTGCTGTCCGTTCCGGCCTCCGCTCGGGTGGGATCTGCACTCCCACCCGGAAGAGAACTCGAGCGATCTCTGATCGCCTCCCACTCCGACCTCGGCATCGCCACCGCAACGCCCTTCGAGTCATACGTCACGTTGGGCACTGCCTGGACGTAGCGCTCATCCGGCACAGGCGCGGGCGCAACTCCGAAGTTGAGGTCGGGGTTGAACCGGGCAATGTTGTTCGCCGCGCCATCAACGTCGATCTTCATCGCGACCTTGCCCGTCAGGAACGGGTCCATCGCATCCGGCTGGAATCCGGCCTGGAACTGGTCCACCTTCTGCGCGCCACCGAGCGCGTCATAGATGCTCACCATGAACTCCAGCGCCTTCACGCTCTGGGGGTTGTCCATCGTGCACTTGCGGCCATCCGGGCTCATGAACTCGCCGCCCATCTGCCAGGAGTAGAGATACAGCCAGCTATTCCCCCAGTTCGGTATGAACCCGATCTGCCGGATCGAGCCGTCCTTGTTCTTGACGGTCAGCTTCTTGGCGTAAGCCTTCAGCTCGCTCCATGTTCTCGGCGGGCGCTTAAGGCCGGCCTGAGCGAAGAGGGTCTTGTTGTAGTAGAGGAACCTGTCGTCCGTGGAGTTCGGGATCGCATACACCTTGCCTTTGTATTGGGCCTCGGCCCAGCAAGGTTGGTAGTAGTCTTCAGGGCGAATGCCGTCCGGCTTGTTGCGGTCGCGTTCGATGAGCGGCGTGAGGTCCATGAACGTGTCGCGTGAAGCCCAGTCGCCGATGGTGAACCTGTCCTGGTTGATCACGTCCGGCGGCGTCTTTCCGACAATCGCCGTCATCAGCTTCTGAGGGTTCATCTGCCCGGCGCCCATCGAGAGGATGCTTACTTTGACGCCCGGGTTGCGTCTCTCGAACTCAGCCACTTGAGCCCTCTGGCCGGCCTGTTCCTCGCTGGCCTGCAGTCCCCATACCACGAGCTTCACGGGCTGCCTTGCATCCACTATTCCGGCGGCGCACCAGGCCATCAGGACGATCAGTGGGAACAGGAGGAAAACGCGCTTCATTCGCCAAAGTCTCCGAGTCGATTGGTGAGTCTATTCTAACCGACTGACGAGCCCCTTGCAAATGAGCCGGCAGGCTGTTCGCCCGCCGGCTCGGAGTAAGCTGTATCCTTTTCTTGTATGGGCCAATCGAACGCGTCAAGGCCAACGCAGCCGGGGAGACGAGGCCTTATCGCGGATTGCACTGGTACGAGCCTACTTATCGACAACCACCGTACCTGCCGCCTGGTCGTGCCAGCCCCTGCGTTCGCTGTTGAACACGATCGAGAGCATACCAAGACTGCACGTAAATGAACTGATGATGCTCTGAATGATGTACCGGCCGAGCGCTGTCAGAAAGCCCATTTTGGAGCCATCTGTCTTGACGATTCGCATACCCAATGCCATTTTGCCTGGCGTCGCAGCGCAGGCTGTGTTGAACCCGACCACATAAGCTGCAGTCAACCACATGCTGACAAGTCGGATCTGCTGCATCCACGCCTCCACAGCGTTCGTCTCCCCTGAGGAAGAGCTGAAGTCAACTCCAGCCGGTTTCGTAGCGAAGACGGCAATGCCGATCACGGCCCCCAAGAGAAGGGCATCGATTATGGCAGCCAGCAATCGTTTGCCGGAACTGGACGGATTTGAGTAGGCTGCACTCTGGCGTCCAAGCCCGAGCGAAGGATCATAGCTGGGCCGTAAAGGCCCGCCAGGTTGGGGTGCTGCCCCATACTGAGCAGGCGCTCCATATTGAGTGGGCGCCGCGCCATACTGCGGTGGGCCACCTACCGGCGCCGCCGGTGGCGGACCTGCCGGCTGTTGAACCGCCGGTACGCCCGGAATCCCCGACATCTGAGTGGCGGCCGGAGCCGCCGCAGCCGCAGTTGGTGCAGGCTTGTTGCCGCCGGTCAGCGCATCCAGCCTTTGCCGCGCCTTCGCATACTTCGGGTCCAGGGCGAGCGCCTTCTCATACAACTGCATCGCCCTCGGTTTGCTGCCCGCGACCTCGAAAGCCTGTCCGAGGTTGAAATTGTGCACCGGATTGTCCGGGTCGAGATCGACCGCCGCCTGGAACTGCTCCACCGAAGCAGGGCCCTGGCCATCGCGGGCATACGCCGCGCCGAGATACGACCGCGCCTGCACGCTCGACGGGTCCAGATCGGCTGCCGACTTGAGCTTGGCTATCGCCTCGCCCAGCTTGCCTTCCTTCATCAACTGGGCGCCTTCCCCCAGCAGTTGCCTGACTTCGTCCGTAGACATCCTCTTGCCTCCGCCGTTGGCCAACTAGCCCAACAATGCGCTAATTATAACCTTTAGGAAGCAGCCTTGTCACGCAGATCTTGCGTGGTTTGGCGGCCGGCCTATTCGGGCAAGCATGACGAGTCCGGGGAGGAACACACACGCAATCAGGCAAACACTATGTAGGCGCTGCGTCATCTTGAACTGATTCAGCCGGCGCACCTGCAGAGGGATACTATATGAGGGACTTGCTCAGATCGATATGCGACTCCGCGAAGAAGCGCGGAGCCACGTTTGCGGACGCAAGAGTCTTCGAAAGCGAGAACACGGGCATCACCAGGCAGGATGGGCGTGCGGACAGGCTCAATTCCGGCTCGTCTCGCGGGCTCGGCATCCGGGTGCTCAAGGACCACGCCTGGGGGTTCGCTTCGGTGTCGGATTTCGACAATGATTCCGCTTTCGCGGCGCTGGACGCGGCTGTGTCTATGGCAGCAGCATCATCCGCCCGCGCCGAGGAAGCGGTTGTCGCCGAGATCGACGGCATCGAGCGAGAATCCAGGGCGGAGGTCGAGATCGACCCGCGCAGCGTGAGCGTGGAGCGCAAGATGGCGGCCTTGGAAGGCTTCGAGCAGGCCGCGATCAAGATCGTGGGCGATAAGCTGGCCAACTCGATCGTCACCTACTCGGACCGCGCCGACACGGAGACTATCTGCAACACCCAAGGGACGTTCGTCCGCAAGGAGTCGATTCGCACGATCATGCACACGCGAATCGTCGTGAGGGACGGCAATATTCTTCAGAAAGCAAGCAGCCGGGTCGGCGAGCCCATAGGTTTCGAGCTTGTCGAACGAACTACGCCTGAGGAGTTCACCGCCAAGAGCGCCAACCTCGCGCTGGCGCTCCTGACTGCGGCCCCGCCGCCCGCTGGAAAGTTTCCCGTCATATTTCATCCGTCGATCACGGGCCTGCTGACCCACGAGGCCATCGGCCACAACGCGGAGGCGGATCACGTCCTTAGCGGGACCTCAATCATCGCCGGGAAGATCGGCGAGAAGATCGCCTCTGAGCTAGTGACGATCATAGACGACTCGACGATCCCCGGAAAGTGGGGATCTTTCGAATATGACTCTGAGGGCACGCCGAGTTCAAGGCGGGCCATCGTTGAGAAGGGCGTGCTCAAGGGCTATATGCACAGCCTCGAGACCGCGGCCAAGATGGGAGCGAAACCTAACGGCAGCGCCCGCGCGCAGGACTACTCCAACAGGCCGATCATCCGCATGAGCAACACCTTCATCGAGCCGGGAGAGTCCAGTTTTGAGGACCTCGTGAAGGGTATCGATCTGGGGATCTACCTCCGCGGAGGCGAATACGGCTACGTGTTCTGCGAGCGCGGCCAATACACCTGTCATGCCGGTGAGGCCGTAATGATCCGCAACGGCGAGCTTGCCGAGCAACTGAGGGATGTCTCCGTAGCTGGAATGACCCTGGAGACGCTCGCCAACATCGACATGGTCTCAAACGATTTCGAGATGAAGATGCCGGGTATGTGCGGCAAGGACGGGCAGGGGATGTACGTAGACAACGGCGGCCCGCACATCAGAGTCAAAGAACTCGTCGTCGGCGGCCAAACATAGCACAAATCATGCTGACCTTGATTCAGCACCCAGTCCACGAAGGTGGACTTCGTAACATGTAGCCTCGAATCCATTCGAAGGCACTTGCTGTGGAGCCTCGAATTTCATTCGAAGGACAGAACCCGATGAATATGGACAAAGACACCCTTCTGAATATCGCTCAGGCCGCCTGCGATGCGGCCATATCCAACGGCGCCGAGTTCGCCGACGTCAGCGCGGGTTATGGCAGCAACCTGAGCGTCGATCTGGAACTGAGCGCGATCAAGTCCTGCGACTCCCGTCAGGGCGGGGGAATCTCCGTGCGAGCGATCTACAAAGGCGGCACCGGTTGGTCTTCCGCTGATCGGCTGACGGTCGACTCCGCGGCGGAGGCGGGCAAGAAGGCGGCGAAGCTCGCGCGCGTCGCCGAGCCCGACCCGGATTTTGTTGCGCTTCCAGCGCCCGCGCATCAATATCCGCACGTGGAGGGGCTGGCGGATACGCGCATCGCCGAGATGGACATAAAGAAGCTCATCGAGTGCTCCCTGTCGAATGTGGATGGAGCGCTCGCCGTGTGTCCGGAGGCGGTGGTGCAGGGCGGGTTTTCGGCCAGGTTCGGCTGCAGCGCGCTCGTGAACGCGCTTGGCATCTCGCTTGCCGACGACGGTTCCTACATCGGCGGGCACATTATGGCGGTAGTGCGGCAGGGTGATGACGTAGGCAGTTTCTACGACTTCGATGCCGCGCGCGTCCTCGACGATTTCGACCCGTCAGCGGTTGGTGCGAACGCTGCGAAAGAGGCGATGAAGTTCCTCGGAGCGCGCAAGATCGAAACAAAACGCATGCCCGTCATCCTCGGTCCGCTGGCGTCGTCCTCGATCTTCGGCGCCGTTGTCGCCAACGCGGACGCGGAGGGAATCCAGCGCAGTCGGTCGTTTATGATGAACAGGCTCGGAAAGAAGATCGCCTCCGACGTCGTTACAATCACCGACAATCCCCTAATACCCCGAGGTCTCAGTTCCCGAGGGTGGGACCACGAAGGCGTCCCCTCGAAGCCCCTCGTCGTGGTGGAGAACGGGGTTCTGAAATCCTACCTCTACAGTTCCTATACGGCCGGTAAGGCCGGTGTGGCGAGCACCGGCCATGGCACGCGCGGAGGCGGGGCCACCCCATCGAACGTGAACCCCGCACTCGGAACGATGACCGGCGACGAGATCATCCGTAGTACCAAGGAAGGCCTCTACATCAACATGGGCGGCATCATCCCAAACGGTACCACTGGGGATGTATCCTGTTCGGTCGATTTCGGCTTCAAGATAGAGAACGGAGAGCTCGCATATCCCGTGATGAACGCCATGGTCGGCGGCAACTTCCTCGATATGCTCGCCAACATCGACCAGATCTCCAGCGACTACCGTGAGGAGCCAGGCATGATCCTGCCCACCGTTCGCATTCTCGATTGCCTGGTGGCAGGAGGAAAGTAGCCAAAGGGCGAACTGAAGCCTGTACGCCACCCGAGGTGAGAGATATGCTGGCCATTCGTCTGCCCTGCAAAGCAGCGCTTGTTCTCTGGATTGCTATTGCAGGCTTCTGCGCGTGCCCCGCACTGGGCGCGACCTACTACGTCGATGCCATCGGTGGCTCCGACACCGCCGCCGGCACAAGCCCGTCTACAGCCTGGAGAACGATCTCCAAAGTCAATCGGGTCAATCTCCAGCCCGGCGATAGCATCCTTTTCAAGAGGGACTGCCAGTTCCGTGGTATGCTCATTCCCAACGGCAGCGGTGCTGAGGGCAGACAGATCATGCTCGATGCCTACGGAAGCGGCAACAAGCCCGTCATATTGCGCGACACGCAGGAAAAGGAGGCCGGGGCCATCAGGCTCGTGGACAAGTCGCACTACCTGATACAGAACCTCGAGATACAATCGCCCTGCAGCCACGCTCTGGTCCTGCGCGGCTGTCACCACGTCACCGTCCGGCGCTGCGACTTCACCAACATCGCCTATCTTCCTCCGGGCGAGATGCAGGGCAAGCATGAGGCCTGGTCGGTCGTCGTGGAGGCAGGCTCAACCGATGGCTCCTACAACACGATCGATCACTGCACGTTCAGGAAGTGCTCGATGGGGATGATCGTCTTCGCGGGCGATCACATCTCCTGCCTGAACTCCTATTTCTACCTCATCAACGGTCTCTCGTCCATCTTCGCCGGGCACTGCGTCGGCAAGACCGTCACCAACAGCCGCATCAGCGGCTGCGTCTTCGACTACACGGACGTTACCAGAGAGGGCTGGAACCCCGTTATGTTCGGCGGGGCTGAGAACTGCTACCAGGAATACTGCGAGACAAAGAACACCCCCGGCGGCCAGGTCGATCACCAGGTCTATGATTTCGATACCGAGTGCCGCAACTGCTACATCCAATACAACTATTCCCACGACAACTACGGCGGCCTGTTGCACAGCTACTGGTGCGGCCCGCCAACCAAGAACTCACCCTGCTTCTTCAGATACAACATCTCCGTCAACGACCACCTCATCGTGAACCACGTAGGCCTGTGCCAGAACGGCCCGCCTACGACTTACGGCTTCCAGATGTACAACAACCTGTTCTACAATCTTGGGCCCAACTGGGGACGCGGAATCGCCAAAGATCAGCTCTCGGACGCCATAATCAGGAACAACATATTCCACATGAGGCCAGGCGTGGAGGTTGTGTCGCTGCCGCCCGGCGCGAGCAACAACTGCTACGTCAACTGCCACGTGCCCGAGGGCGAACCGGGCTCCACAGAAGCAGATCCGCAGTATATCGACCCGCGCCACCTTCCCAACGGGCTGCGCATATCCGAAAAGTCTCCGTGCAGGGCCGCGGGAGCGAAGATAGACAACAACGGCGGCAAGGACTTCTTCGGCGATCCGCTTCCCGACGGAGCGCCCTCGATCGGTCCCACAGAATGGGTCGGTCCCCCTCCGCCGGCGTCGCCGAACCTTGCTCTGCACTGCCCGGTAACGTGCAGCAGCTCTTATTCCGCGCCGAAGAGCGGCTGGAGCGAATCGGCGCTGGTTGACGGCTCCCTCAACACCGTTCCCAACACGCGGGGCTGGCTAAGCGCAGGCGACGGAACCCGGGACCACACGGAGTGGGTCACCATAGATCTTAAATCCGAACAGGCCATCAACCGGGTCGTGCTTTACCCGAGAAACGACTGCGGGTACATCGGCGTCGGCTTCCCGAGGAGCTTCCAGATCAGGACATCACCGGACGGCAAGACGTGGACCGTCGCGCATTCAGCGAAAGACTACCCCCTGCCTGGCGATTCACCTCAGTACTTCAGCTTCAGCAGCCGCAAGGCGCGATTCGTGAATATCAACATGACCGGCCTTCGCCGTGATCTCGACGGCAAGTACACCGCAGCCATCACCGAGATCGAGGTCCTCAACGACTCATCTCCTATTCCGCCCCCATACAAGCCCTCCGGCAACTTCGCGCTCAACAAGGATGTGACCGCCTCAAGCTCGATTGAGAGCATGGCATCGAATATGCACTGGTACAAGGTGAAGCTGGTAGATGGTGTGCGGACATCCATACCCGCCTCCATGGGCTGGTCCTCCGTTCCGACAACCGCCGTCACCAGGGCGGAGTGGGTGAGGGTAGACCTGGGCGCGCCCTGCTATGTTAGCAGAGTCGACCTCTATCCGGCGAAAGATGGCGCGGGCTTTCCGATCGACTTCCGAATCCAGGCTTCGGACGATAACCTAACCTGGAGCACGGTAGCCGAAAAGAGAGGCTATGAGCAGCCGGCCGACGGCCTCGTCCGCGGCTTCACGTTTCCGGAAACGAGGGCAAGGTACGTCAGATTGGTCGCAACCAGGCTGCGTCCCGGCGTCGATGGCAAGCGAATGATGGCCCTTGCCGAGCTTGAGGTCTACTAGCCTATCCCTGCTGCTCCGGATCTTCCGTGTCTCCCGGCCTCTCGCCGCCGAGCGTCCCCATGACGGGGGTAGTTCCGGGCGTGGGTTGCGGCTGCAGTTCGCTGGCGGCCTCCTCCATCACGGCCACACCGTGCCTGTAGACGACCTCGCCTCCAAGCCATCCGGAAACCAGGAGCAGGACCACGGCTATCAGGTCCAACACGAACGTGCTGACGATCCTGCCATCCGGCACCGGCCCCGCGGCTCCTACATACTCTCTCTTCAGAAACAGGCTGATGATGAAGAGCGTCATCAGCATCACGTTCAGCACCATATGCGCCGTCGCGGTCTGCCTGGCCTGGCCCGACATCCGCAAGGTCGCGTAGTCATACAGACCTGTGACCGCTGCAAGCAGCCCCGCAATCACGCCGACGAGCAGGGCCCAATATGATAGCTCAAACC
This sequence comes from Armatimonadota bacterium, assembly GCA_052035525.1. Classification (GTDB taxonomy): domain Bacteria; phylum Armatimonadota; class UBA5829; order UBA5829; family UBA5829; genus DTKD01. The sequence goes on along the minus strand of JBPOHN010000050.1, from coordinate 68,498 downwards.
ACCTGCTGGCGCCCGTTGCAAGGGCCGCGATGTCGAATATGAACGCTACCACGAACGCCCCAATAGCAATCGGCACAATCATGGGATGCAGCGGATGTCCCGCCACCTGAACATTGCTTTTCATGATCACTCGCCCCTTTCCAAGTCACTCCCGTACACGTACCCTCAGGCCCAGATCATCGAAACTCCGCCAGCCCGGCCGTCAGGCCAGCAACAGTTCATCCATCAAACCAAATTGACAGCTCAACCACAAAGCGGGATAATAGCCCGTGGACAGGCAGCGACGCCTGAGGTCGCCGACGCTCCACGCATCCGACCTCTTGATGGACTCACCGGCGCCATCGTGCGCAATGTTCTAAGGAATCAATGCATTACTCATTAGGTTTGCCACTGAGAATGGAAACGTGGTGTCCGGGGCTTCGCTTTCCGCTCTTCGCTCTCAGCTATTATTGAAGGAGATTCCACCGTGGCCATACCAATCGTAAACCCGAAGGCGCAGAATCAGGCGCTAAAGGACGAAATCGCGGCAGCAGTGCAGGCTGTCTTCGACTCCGGAGCATTCGTTCTGGGGCCGAATATGACGGCGTTGGAGACTGAGGTCGCCCAAGTCTGCGAATGCAAGTATGGTATAGCCGTCAATTCCGGCACGGACGCGCTCATTGTCGCCCTCGCAGCGGTGGGAGTCGGGCCGGGTGATGAGGTTATAACAACCCCTTTCACATTCGTTGCCACGACTGAGGCGATCATGATCGTCGGCGCGAAGCCCGTCTATGCTGATATCGATCCCGAAACGTTCAACCTTGACCCGCGCCAGATCGAATCGAAGGTAACGCCAAGAACCAAAGCCATCCTTCCGGTCCACCTCTACGGCCAATGCGCCGACGCGGCCGTGATAGACGAGATCGCGGACAGGCACGGCCTGAGAGTCGTGTACGACGGCGCTCAGGCGATAGGCTCGACTCATCAAGGCCGCGGAATCGGCGCCTACGGGGACGCGTCCACTCTGAGCTTCTACCCGACAAAGAACCTCGGCGCGTGCGGCGACGGAGGAATGGTGCTGACCGGGAGCGACGAGGTCTATAAGCTCGCCAAGTCCCTGCGCTTCCACGGGCAGGGCGACATCGGGCGTGACTCCACCTACACCTACGAGCACGTCGGCTACTGCACCCGCCTCGATGAGATCCAGGCGGCGGTGCTGCGCGTCAAGCTTGCGCACATCGGGAAGTGGAACGCCGCCCGCAAAGCCATCGCCGACTTCTACATCGAGCGCCTTACCGGGCTCCCTCTCCAGATGCCGATTCCAAAGCCCGAGAATTACCACATATATCACCAGTTCACGATCCGGTTCGCCAGGCGCAATGAGCTTGCGGCGAAGCTGGCCGAGAGGGGCATCGGCTCCAAGGTCTTCTATCCCAGTCCGCTTCACCTGGAGCATGCTTACAAGCCGCTCGGATACAAACCCGGAGACTTCCCCGAGGCCGAAAAAGCCGCGTCCGAAGTCCTGAGCCTTCCCATGTTCCCCGAACTAACCGAGGAGCAGATGGAGCAGGTAGCAGCGGGAGTCCGAGAAGCGGTGATGGAACTGAGATAAGGGCCTTTGCCGTAACGCGATTGAGTTATGAATCATGAATGGCAGTAACGTCGTCTGAGGTGGGTGCGGGGGGCACGGTATGGCCCAGAATGATGTGTCAAAGGAACTCAGCGCTGTGGAAGAACTTATACGCATCCATCGTGATGACGACCAGGAGTCGTGCAGAGACTTGCTGCAATTCCTAGTTCCTAATTCATGATTCCCAATTTGCTCTCCCAACTGTGACGTGAGAGGTGCCCTGATGAAAGCGATGATTCTCGCCGCCGGTGTCGGTTCGCGGCTTGATCCGCTTACGCGGAACGTTCCAAAGCCTTTGGTTCCGGTGGTCAACAAGCCGGTCATGGAGCACATCGTCGAGATGCTCGCCAGAAACGGCTTCAAGGAGATCATGGTCAACCTGCACTACCTGGGCGATCAGATCAGGGACTACTTCGGCGACGGCGGCAAGTGGGGCGTGCACATCGAGTATTCCCCCGAAGACAGGCTCTGGGGCGACGCCGGGAGCGTCAAGCGCTGTGAGGACTTCTTCGACGAGGACACTTTCGTAGTAGTCGGCGGCGACGACCTTGCTGATATGGACATCAGGCGCCTTGTCCGCTTCCACGAGGACAAAAAGGCCCTTGCGACGATATCCCTTTCGCTTGTGGACGATCCTTCCGAATACGGCATCGCGCTGCTGAACGACCGCGGCAGGATCACTCGCTTCCTGGAGAAACCCAGGGGTGAAGTCATCTTTTCTAACTCCGCCAACACGGGCGTCTACGTCTTCGATAAGCATGTCTTCCAACTCATTCCCAAGGGCACGCCATACGGCTTCGGCAACAATCTCTTCCCAATGCTTCTCGAGCAGAAAGCTCGCTTCTATGGCTACCTGACCTCCAGCTACTGGAAGGATGTCGGGAGCCTCAAGCAGTATCAGGAAGCCCACCGAGACGCACTGAATGGCCGCTGCGAGTGCCGGATCCCGGTCCCGGAAACGCGTAAATACGTGTGGATGGGAGAGAACGTGGAGATTGATCCCAGCGCGGAGATCGGCTATCCGGTCGTGATCGGCAACAACTGCAGAATCGAAAAGGACGCCAAGCTTCTGGAGTATTCCGTTCTCGCCGACAACTGCGTGTTAGAGATGGGTTCCGTGGTGAAGCAGAGCATCCTGTGGGAGGGTGCCTGCGTGATGCGCAACACCGTGATAGAGCGCTGCGTCGTCGGCGATCACTGCAGCGTAAAATCCAGCGCTGCCGTCTTCGATGGTGTAATAGTAGACCCTATCCGCCGCAACGGCGGTCAGGGTTAGGATTTCCTGCCACAGGCCAGGCTGATGTCCTGAATGAACTCCCCCATACTCGGCAGGTTCTGCCGCATGCCCGAGCGGGATTTGCCCCACGCTCGGGCGAATTTGCAATCCCGCCCGCAGGGAAGACCACTGGCGCTAATCAGTTCCCACCTCAGGACTTGCGCACATCACGTGGTCCACGCAGGTGGACTTCGTACCATGTTGCCTCGAGTTCATTCGAAGGGCATCAGCGGTTCTCTTCCCTAATACCTGTAATGCTCGGCCTTATAGGGCCCTTCCTTCGGCACGCCTATGTAGGCGGCCTGCTCATCGGTCAGCTCGGTTAGCTTAGCGCCCAGCTTCGCCAGGTGCAGCCTGGCCACTTCCTCGTCCAGCTTCTTGCTTAGCAGATACACGCCTACCTCGTAGTCGTGCTGCCAGAGGTCCATCTGCGCGAGCGTCTGGTTGGTGAACGAGTTGGACATGACGAAGCTCGGGTGGCCTGTCGCGCAGCCAAGGTTGATAAGGCGGCCTTCAGCGAGCAGGTAGATCGTATGCCCGTCCGGGAACGTGAACGCGTCCACCTGGGGTTTGATGTTTACGTGCTTGATCCCCGGCCATTCCTTCAGCCGATCGACTTGGATTTCATTGTCGAAGTGGCCGATGTTGCACACGATCGCCTGGTCCTTCATCTTCGACATGTGCTCCGCGGTGATGACGTTGCAGTTGCCGGTGGCGGTCACGTAGATGTCGGCGTAGGGCAGCGCGTCCTCCACAGTCGTTACCGTGTAGCCCGCCATGCACGCCTGCAGCGCGCAGATCGGGTCGATCTCCGTCACCCACACGCGGGCGTGCTGACCGGCGAGCGACTCAGCCGATCCCTTGCCAACATCGCCGTAGCCGCAGACGAGTGCTATCTTGCCGGAGATCATAACGTCCGTCGCGCGCTTGATGCCGTCCACTAGCGATTCCCGGCATCCGTAGATGTTATCGAATTTGCTCTTGGTCACGGAGTCGTTCACGTTGATCGCGGGGAAGAGCAGTTCGCCTTTCTCAAGCATCTGGTAGAGCCTGTGAACGCCGGTGGTGGTTTCCTCGGAGACTCCGCGGATGTTCGCCACGATCCTGTGGAAGAACGTCGGGTCCTCGGCGAGCGACTTGCGGATAGTCTCATTCACTATCGCCAGCTCTTTGTTGTCCGTTGGCTCGTCGATGATCGAGGCGTCCTCCTCGGCGCGGTAGCCCCTGTGCACCAGCAGCGTGGCGTCCCCGCCGTCATCGACTATGAGGGTAGGGCCGTTGCCGTCCGGCCAGGTCATCGCAGCCTTGGTGAAGCTCCAGTACTCCTCGAGCGTCTCGCCCTTGTAGGCGAATACGGGGATGCCACGGGCCGCAATGGCGGCGGCGGCGTGGTCCTGGGTCGAGAATATGTTGCAGCTTGCCCAGCGGACATCAGCGCCCAGTTCCGCGAGGGTTTCGATAAGCACGGCGGTCTGGATCGTCATGTGGAGCGACCCCATGATCCGCGCGCCCGCAAGCGGCTTCGCCGGGCCATACTTCTCCCTCGTCGCCATCAGTCCCGGCATTTCCTTTTCGGCTATAGCTATCTCCTTGCGGCCAAACGCCGCGAGGGTAATATCTTTCACGTAGTAGTCAGATATAACGGTGCTCACGCCACACTCTCCTCTCCCGGTCCGGGCATACTTGCCACCCACAGAACCGCTAGTCTATACTATACTTTGCTCCGGCACGATTTGCAATCACGCGTGAGGGCTCTGATCGTCCGGCGAACTGCTACGTGATCGTCATGGGGATTCCTACCCCGTCGGGTGTATCTGGGGCATTCCTGATCGTCCGGGGAATTCGTACCCCGGACGGGTGTACCGGGCATTCCTGCCCCATGTTAAGGCGTGATCCGGAATCACGCTCGAAACAGAATCGCGGCAATCTTTGATCGCCGAAGGCTGAGAGCTGATGACTATGCTAAACCACAACGAAATCATCAACCTAACCCAGGAATACGGCGGGGACTGGGGCATCAACCACACTAAGCGGCTGCTGCACCTGATCCCGATCATCGCCGATGGCCGCGAGTATAACCAGGAAGCAGTTTGGCTTGCCGCTCACCTGCACGATTGGGGCGGCTACGCGAAGTTCGCCAAGCCCGGCGTTGAGCACTACGACCGCTCGGTCGAAGTCGCGCGCGAGTTCCTCACGGAGCGCGACTGCCCGGAAGACCTGAAGTCGCTGGTGCTGGAGTGCATCCAGTTCCACCACGGCGGTGATCCCAACCGCAGCATCGAGTCTATTCTTCTCGCCGACGCTGATATGCTCGATCTCCTCGGGGTCGTAGGCTTCGCCCGCTGCTTTGCTATGGTGCATCGCAACCTCGCGGGCGGACTCGCTGTCGCTAAGAAGTACAGCGACGCGAGCATCGCGGGTATCACGCTTCCAAAGACCAAAGAACTTGCGGGCGAGCGAATCAAGGAAACCCAAGACCTCCTGAAGAAGTTCGATGCAGAAACCTTCGGGTTGCTCTAGCCGGTCATAGGTCCCATTCTTCATGATGATTGCTGATGATAGAAAGCTGAATAACAACCAAATCCCTACCGTCAGCATCCTCGGCATCAAGGTCCACAGGGTGGACATGCCGGCGACGCTCGCGCTCATCCGCGAGTATATCGCGAGCGGCACGCCGCATATGATCGTCACCGCCGACGCATCCAGCATCGCGCGGGCGCAGACCGATGAGGACCTGAAGAGCCTTATCAACGATGCGGACCTGGTCACGCCCGATGGGATCGGCGTGCTGTGGGGCGCGGAGAAGCTGGGGACGCCATTGATCGAGCGAGTGAGCGGGGTCGAGATTGCAGAGCAGATGTGCAGGCTCTCCGCCGAGGACGGGTTCTCCATCTACTTCCTCGGAGCGGCCCCGGGAGTAGCCGAACTTGCGGCAAAGAAGATGAGCGAGAAGCACCCCGGCATGAAAGTCGCTGGCACGCACGATGGCTACTTCGATGCCTCCCGCGATGCCGAGATCGTCGCAGAGGTCAAGGCCTCAGGCGCGCAGGCTCTTCTCGTAGCTATGGGTATACCCCGTCAGGAAAAGCTGATTCGTGATAACATAGATAAGCTTGGCGTGAGCGTGGCGATGGGCGTAGGGGGATCGTTCGATGTGTTCTCCGGCAAGGTCCGCCGCGCGCCTAAGCTGATACAGAAGCTGAAACTGGAGTGGCTCTATCGCTTCCTCCAGAACCCGAGAGGCAAGCTCTGGAAAATCCTCCTCCTCTGCCAATACCGCAAGATGGTGTTGCGGGAGAGGGGCAAGATCGCCAAAGCGCGCGAGTAAGCAAGGGTCGCGCTTTCGGGTTTCCATCCGCAGCGCCCCATCCGTCGGGGCTCGCCTTTCGCCCCGACCTGTCGGCAAACGCGCGGGCACTGCTCGCCGGTGTTGGTCTGTAGATCTGAGTGGAGCAGGACTGCATCGTGCGCCCCGTCGAAGGGTCGCAGTCCTGCGGAGCAGGGAAACGAGTTACAATCTGCTTTCGCGCTTGCACGATTGAACCCGTGTCGGCAATCCGCTAGCAGCCAAAAGTCAGCCTATTCATCTCTCGTGAACAACATTTAGCTGAACTTTCAATCTTTTGATGTACAGAAATGGCCTTCTCGCGGTCTTATAATTATGGGGGTACTTTTTCATCCGTCGGGGCTCGCCTTTCGCCACGACGCGCCGGCAGACGCGTGGGCACTGCTCGCCGGTGATGGTTTGTAGATTTGGGCGGAGGAGGACTGCATCCTGAGCCCCGTCGAAGGGTCGCAGTTCTGCGGAGCGGGGAAACGGGTCACGATTTGCTTTCGCCTTTCGCGTGTTCGCGATTGCATTTTCCGTCTGACATCTGAAGAGGAGCTTATTCATGTCGCAGGATCACGTGCTTATAGTAGGTAGCGTTGCGCTGGACTCTGTCCAGACCCCGTCTGGCAGGGCCGAGCGGGCACTCGGGGGCGCGGCGACCTATTCGTCCGTCGCGGCCAGCTTCTTCGCGCCTGTACGCGTCGTCGGAGTCGTCGGAGAGGACTTCCCGCAGGAGCACCTCGACTTCCTGAAGTCGCGCAACATCGACACTCAGGGCCTGCAGGTCGTCAAGGGCGGCAAGACCTTCCACTGGGCCGGCACCTACGAAGGCGACATGAACCAGGCGAACACGCTTGCCACCGAGCTCAACGTATTCCAGGACTTCAGCCCGGAGCTTCCTGCCGATTACAAGTCCTCCGAGTTCGTCTTTCTCGCCAACATCGACCCGGAACTCCAGCTCAAGGTCCTCGATCAGGTCCCGAACGCGAAGCTGAAGGCGATGGATACGATGAACTTCTGGATCACCGGCAAGCCCGACGCGCTCAGGGAAGTGATGAAGCGCGTGGACGTAGTTTTCATCAACGACGCGGAGCTGCGGCAGCTCACCGGCACGGTCAACCTCGCCAGGGCCTCCCGGGAGGTCCACGAACTCGGCCCGAAGTACGTGATCGTCAAGAAGGGCGAGCACGGGGCGGTAATGTATTGCGACGGCGACATCTGCTTCAGCGCGGCATCCTATCCGCTTGAGGAAGTAGCCGATCCGACAGGCGCGGGGGATAGCTTCGCGGGCGGGTTCATGGGCTATGTTGCAAGCACCGGCCATCTCTCGCACGATAGCCTGCGCAAGGCGGTAGTCTACGGCAGCACCATGGCCAGCTACAACGTCCAGGACTTCAGCCTGAACCGCTTCAAGCGCCTCACCAAAGCCGAGATCACCCAGCGCTACGAAGAGTTCAAGCGGATAGTGTTCTTCGAGCCGATATAGCCAACGTGCTGCGCGCGGCTGCTGTCGCACACCCCGCTTCTGCAGCACCGTGGAGCATCTTCAGCATCCTGAGCTCCGCCGAAGGGTCGCTGAAGATGCGTCGGTCTCCACTGAGCCAGCAACAGAAGGAAACAAGCGTAGGCCTGAGTAAAGCTGATCTGTTATGCACTGGGTTTACATCTTGAAGTGCAGCGATGGCTCATATTACACGGGTTCCACCAGCAATCCGGAACTGCGCGTAGCCGAACACAACGCTGGCACATTCGGTGGCTATACTGCCAAACGCCTGCCGGTAGCACTCGTGTTCAGCCAGGGAGTGCCGACGAAAGACGGAGCATCCAGGATTGAGCGTCAGATCAAGGGCTGGTCGAGAAGGAAGAAAGAAGCGATCATGGCAGGGGACTGGCACCTGCTGCCGGAGCTAGCCGCCCGTCGTCGGCCGCATTCTCCGCACCCGTCGATCCTTCGACACGCTCAGGATGCTCCGTGTGCTCCGAATGCTAAGACAGTGGTAGTAAGCAATGGACGCCGTGAGTAGCGCATTGCACGTCGCCCGCGATGCCTTCTCTGGCCTCTTGGACCTCGTCTACCCGCCGCACTGCCTCATCTGCAATGCGGAAGTCGAGAACTACCTGTGCGGCAAGTGCATTGAGAAGATAGACCCCATCACGCCGCCCTATTGCCGCAAGTGCGGGGGGCCGCCGTCCGTCCCCCCTTACAAAGGGGGGACTGCAGGGGGGTATTGCGAGGAATGCCGTGAGCGCCAATACCACTTCGAGTTCTCCCGCAGCGCCGGCATCTTCGAGGGCGTTCTTCGCGAGGCAATCCATGCGCTCAAGTATCACAACCACTTAGCCATCGCGGAGCCCCTCGCCGATATAATGGCTCAATCCTACGCGGAAACGGGACTGGCGGGCAGGGCGGAGCTGGCCGTGCCTATTCCGATCCACATTTCCCGAAGCATCCAGCGCGGGTTCAACCAATCGGAGGAACTGGCCCGCGTGTTCTGCAAGCGGGTGAACCTGCCACTGGAAACCCAGACACTCCACAAGTCGAGGAAGACCAGGCGCCAGATGGAACTGCCGTTCGATCTGCGAATCAGCAACATCCGGGGATCGTTCAAAGTAGCGCACGAGGAACGAATACGGGGCAAGCGGGTGTTGCTAATCGACGACGTGTTCACAACCGGCAGCACCCTGGACGAAGCTGCCAGAGTCCTCCGCGAGGCCGGCGCCTCAGAAGTCTACGCCTACACGCTTTCAAAGAGCCTGTAAGGCAATTGTGAACTAGGGATTATGAATTATGAATGAGCCGCAGCCCCTCTCCAATTCATAGTCCATCGCGCATAACTGGCGGTACATAGGAACGCCCCGCACGTACCATTCGGCGCGTGCGGGGCAATTTGTTGTTCGGCGGCTTGTTACTAAGCGACCGACTGCACGTTCGCGGCCTGCGGACCCTTGGGGCCCTCCGCTACCTCGAACTGAACTTGTTGGCCCTCATGCAGAGTCTTCCGCCCATCCATCTCGATGGCGGAGTAGTGCACGAAGATGTCCTTGCCTTCATCTGTTGCGATGAAGCCGTAGCCCTTGGCATCGTTGAACCATTTAACTACACCGTTTGGCAAGAACCCCACCCTCCTTTGACTAAAGCGCGCGTAAATTGGAGCGTGGCACTTCGTAGCCCCAACACTAACGGAAGAACTGCTGCTCACTAATTACGCGGTCTTAAGGTGCACGGTTCGTAGACCGTGCGTAGCCGGATCATATCACTCCTTACGCATTTTGTAAATACGCAAGGACGCTTTGTGGCCCGACTGCAACTTCTAGTTCTCCAAACGGCGTAATAATTCCTCCATTTCGCGCCGCAAGCGATCAACTTCTGTATCCATCTCTTCCTGCATGCGCTGCATTTTCTCAAGGAGGCCAAGAATGATCTCCACGCCCGCAAGGTTGACACCCATCTCCTGGGTGAGCCTCTGGATCTGCCGCAGCCGGTCAAGATCCATTTCCGAATACATGCGGTTCTTACTGCCAATCCTCGCAGGCCGCACGAGGCCCAGCCTCTCATACATTCGCAGCGTCTGGGGATGCAGATCACAGAGCCGCGCGGCGACGCTTATCATATACACGGGTTCGTCTCTTCTTACTGGTCTCATCGCATCGCCCCCTTCTTTATTGAAGATTGACGATCGTGGATCTGGAATCACAGACCATCAATCCAAAATGACTTTAGCTGCTCTTGCCTTCTCTGGCCGCTCTTATTTGCTCCAGAAGGCTGTGCTCCTTGTCCGACATAGCCTCTGGTACGGTGACCCGGACTTTGGCAAACAGATTTCCACGCCCGCTCTCTTTCATTTTCGGCATACCCTGGCCCGGAAGCCGAAAAACTCGGCCTCCGGAGGTCCTCGGCGGCACCTTCATAGTCACCCGACCCGTCAGGGTCGGCACCTGCACCTCACCGCCCAGTGCAGCCGTCGTGTAATCAACAGGCACGTCCACATACAGGTCGTCGCCTTTGCGCTCGTAGACCGGATGCGGACGCACCTTTGTCGTAATCAGCAAATCGCCCGCGCCGGCAGGACCTTGTTCGCCCTGTCCCGCGAGCCGAATCTTCTGGCCGTCCTTGACGCCCTTCGGGATCGTGACTTCAAGCTTCTTGCCGTTGAAACTGAACGACTTCTTCGCGCCGTGGAAGGCGTCCTCCAGCGACACCTCCATCTCGGCCTCTATGTCACGCCCTTTGCTGGGAGCATGCCTCCGATGCGTGGTCTGCGCTCCACGGGCCCGGGTGCCGAAGAGCATCTCGAAAAAGTCGCTGAAGCCCTCCGCTCCGCCGAAATCAGGCTGGCCCTGTCCTCCGGGCCCGCCGTAGTCGAACGTGAACGTATCCCATCCCGGCGGCGGCTGTCCCGCGCCGGGCTGGCCCATCTGTTCCCAATACTGGCCGTACTGGTCGTACTTGGTGCGCTTGTCCTTGTTGGAGAGAACCTCGTAGGCCTCGCTGATCTCCTTGAACTTCTCTTCCGCGGCCTTGTCGCCGGGGTTCACGTCCGGGTGGTACTTGCGCGCCAGCCGTCGATACGCAGCCTTGATCTCCTTCTCAGTCGCGTTCCGGTCAACGCCCAGTATTTGGTAGTAATCCTTGTAGTTTCGGGCCATGGCTTCGCTGGTTAGAAGGCCGGAAGGCTCCTAACCTTCCAACCTTCCAACCTTCTGACCTTCCAACCTTCTAACGCCTCACTCGGCGTTGATCTCGATCTTCTTGGGCTTGATCTCTTCAGCTTTGGGCACGACTACCTGCAGCACGCCGTCTCGATACGAAGCCTTGACCTTGTCAGGCTGCACGGGCACGCCGATGCTGAATGACCGCTGGAACGGCCCGTAGGCTCGCTCGACCCGCAGGTACTTCAGGCTGTCCTGCTCGTCCAGTTTTCGTTCTCCACGAATGGTGAGCGACTCCGAGGTGACCTCGATGTCGATTTCGTCTCTCTTGACTCCGGGCAGTTCCGCGCGAACAATCAAGTCGCTTTCGCTCTCAAGAATGTCCACTACAGGAGCCCATGTCTTGCCGGCTCCTTCGGCGGCCTCGCTGCGTCCGAGTTGCTCATTGAACACGCGGTTGATCCGGTCCTGCAATGCGCTCAGATCACGAAAAGGGTCCCATCTTGCCATCATCTTGTTGTTCGCTCCTTTCTTCCAAACGTTGGAAGGTTCGAAGGTTAGAAGGTTGGCAGCGGTTCGAACAACCTTCCAACCTTCAAAACCTTCTGACCTTCAGACTGCTACTCGGCCTTGAACTCGGCGTCGATCACGTCCTCGCCCTCGGGCTTGGGCTGCTCCGGCGTGGGTTCCTCTCCTGCGCCCGGCTGCGCTCCGGCCTGCTGCGAGGCCTGCTCGTAGAGCATCTGCGAGAGCTTGTAGCTCTGCTGCTGGAGCGCGTCCGCGGCTGTGTTGATTCGGGCCGGGTCGTTGGACTCCAGCGCCGACCTAAGCTCCGACATCGCGTTGTCGATTGCGAGTTTGTCCTCGGAAGGAACCTTGTCACCGAGGTCCTTGACCATCTTGTCCGTAGAATAGAGAAGCTGCTCGGCCTTGTTCTTGGCCTCGGCGACGTCGCGGAGCTTCTTGTCCTCCTCCGCGTGCGCTTCCGCCTCCTTCATCATCTTGTCGATCTCTTCTTTCGAGAGTCGAGTCGAGCCGGTGATCGTGATCGACTGCTGCTTGCCCGTCGCAAGGTCCTTAGCGGACACGTTGACGATGCCGTTCGCGTCGATATCGAACGTAACCTCGATCTGCGGTATTCCCCTCGGCGCGGGCGGGATCCCGGTCAGGTGGAACCGGCCGAGGCTGTGGTTATACTGCGCCATCTCGCGCTCGCCCTGTAGCACGTGGATCTCCACTTCCGTCTGCCCGTCGGCGGCGGTGGTGTAGGTCTTGGACTTGCGGGTCGGGATCGTCGTGTTGCGCTCTATCAGCTTGTCGGTGATCCCTCCGAGCGTCTCAACGCCCAGGGTAAGCGGGGTGACGTCCAGAAGGACGACGTCCCTGACCTCGCCGCCCAGAACGCCGGCCTGGATAGCGGCGCCTACCGCTACGACCTCGTCCGGGTTCACGCTGCGGTTTGGTTCCTTGCCGCCCGCGAGCTTCTTCACAAGCTCGTAGACCATCGGCATACGGGTGGAGCCGCCCACGAGGACGATCTCGTCGATGTCCTTCTCGGATATCTTCGCGTCTTCCATCGCGCGCTTGAACGGCGGGATGCAGCGCTCCAGGAGGTCGTGGGTCAGTTCCTCGAACTTCGCGCGGGTTATCTGCATATCAAGGTGCTTCGGCCCGGATGCGTCGGCGGTGATGTAGGGCAGGTTGATGTTGGTCTGCACCATCGAGGAAAGCTCGATCTTGGCCTTCTCCGCCGCCTCGCGCACGCGCTGCAGCGCCTGGCGATCATTGCGCAGGTCGATTCCCTGGGATGCTTTGAAGTCGTCGCAGATGTAGTTCATCAGCCGCTCGTCCCAGTCATCGCCGCCGAGCCGCGTATCGCCGGAGGTGGACTTGACTTCAAAGACGCCCTCGCCGACCTCAAGTACGGACACGTCGAAAGTCCCGCCGCCGAGGTCCCAGACGAGGATAGTCTCGTTGCCCTTTTTGTCGAGGCCGTAGGCAAGCGAGGCCGCGGTCGGCTCGTTGATAATGCGCAGTACCTTCAGGCCCGCGATCTCGCCCGCGGTCTTGGTGGCGGTGCGCTGAGGGTCGTTGAAGTAGGCCGGGACGGTGATAACCGCCTGCGTGACCTCTTCGCCCAGGTAGGCTTCCGCGTCGGACTTGAGCTTCTGGAGGATCATCGCGGAAATCTCTTCGGGCGAGTAGTTCTTGCCGTCGATATCCGTCTTGTGGTCGGTGCCCATCTCGCGCTTGATGGATGAGATGGTCCTGTCCGGGTTCAGGATCGCCTGCCGCTTGGCTGTGACGCCGACCAGACGCTCTCCGTTCTTGGTGAAAGCGACGACCGACGGCGTCGTCCGCGAACCCTCGGAGTTCGGAATGACGACCGGCTCCCCGCCTTCCATAACCGCAACCACGCTGTTGGTGGTGCCTAAGTCGATACCTACAGTTTTAGCCAATTCAGTTCACCTCCGCGGGTACTCGATACCCGGAATTAACTGCTCATTAAACAGATGATTGTCTACTAGCGCCATTATATGGCTTGATAGCACTAGTGTCAAGTGGCCATTAGGCATTATTGGCAGGTTTTTGGGAGAGCTACGCGCGAATTGCAGCACGACCACCGGTTAGCAGAATGGCCGAAGGAATCCGGCCTTCCTGTGTCGCACTCATCCTTGGACAGGCGGGTATCTAAGTCAGCCTCTTGGGAAACCGTTGAGGATGCTTGGTGCCGCAAATGCATATTGAAGGCGACGGACATGATCACTGAACTGAGCGCTGCGAATTTCAAGTCTTGGCACAAGATCGAGCAGATGCGGCTGGCCCCGTTCACCGGGCTGTTTGGCACCAACAGCTCGGGAAAGACTAGCATTTTGCAGTTGCTGTTAATGCTGAAGCAGACATTCGAATCCTCAGACCGAGCGCAAGTGCTGGAATTCGGCGATGAGAAAAGCCTAACCAACCTGGGGAGTTTTCGCGAAGTCATATACCGTCACGAAAAGACGAGCGCAATGGATTTCTCCTTGGGTTGGAATCTGCCCAAGGAACTCGCGATTAAGGACCCAGACAGCAATACAGGCATATTGTTCAGCACCAAACACTTGGCCTTTTCCTGCAGGGTGGGCGAAAACGGATCTGATAGGCTGGCTGTGTCAAGACTGTCATATTCACTGGATGACCAGACATTCGAACTGAGGCGCAAGGGTCAGGGCGGTCTGAAATATGAGTTGTCGAATGAAGGCGAGGGTTTCCGTCTTGTAAGGACGCAGGGGCGCCCCTGGGACTTGCCGGGGCCTGTGAAGTTCTATGGCTTTCCGGACCAAGTCTATGCATACTATCAGAATGCAGGTTTTCTTGCTGACCTGCAACTCGCCATCGAAAGTCTGTTCGGCCAGGTCTATTATCTGGGGCCACTCAGGGAGTTCCCGCAGCGTTACTATACGTGGCGGGGTTCGGAGCCGGCCGATATGGGCCGAAGGGGTGAGCGGGTCGTGGACGCGTTGTTGGCTTCTAGGCACAGGGGACGGTGCATCTCGCCTGGGCCCAGGAGAAGGCGTCAGACCATCGAGGAACGGGTTGCCCATTGGCTGAAACAGCTGGGCCTGATTCACGATTTTCGTGTAGAGCCGATTGCTGAAGGAAGTAGTATTTACCAAGTGAGAGTTCAGAAAACCCCCTCTTCCGCCAAAGTCCTGATCACGGATGTTGGTTTCGGTGTCTCACAAATACTCCCGGTGTTGGCGCTCTGTTATTACGTGCCCGAGGGATCCATTGTGCTTCTTGAGCAGCCAGAGATCCACCTGCATCCCTCCGTGCAGTCTGGACTCGCGGATGTTCTGATCGACGTAGTCAAGAACCGCAAGCTGCAGATCATTGTAGAGAGCCACAGCGAACACCTGCTCCGCCGTCTTCAGCGTCGCGTTGCCGACGAGACCATCACTCCGGAGCAAACAGCGCTGTATTTCTGCGAAGCTGGTGATGATGGCTCAGAACTGCATAGGCTGGATGTTGATCTCTTTGGCAATATCACCAATTGGCCCAAGGACTTCTTTGGGGATGAGTTTACGGAGATGGCGGAGATAACCCGGGCTATGATGGAAAGAAGACAGGGCCGGCAGTCTTGAGAGCGGTCGTTGTGGACACGAATGTGCCGGTGGTTGCTAATGGCAAGTGCGATCATGCAGATGCCGAATGCGTCATAGCGTGTATAGACGCACTTGCCGCGATCAGAGCCAAAGGCCGAATTGTGCTTGATGATGCGATGCTCATACTCAGCGAGTACATGCAGCATCTCAATCTCTCGGGTCAGCCAGGGGCAGGTGATTTATTCCTCAAGTGGGTTTGGGAGATTCAGGCCGACACTACCCGTTGCGCCAGAGTGAGTCTCACGCAATGTAACTCCCATCCGTGCGGCTTCGCAGAGGCACCAGATGATGCTGAACTGATTACCCTAGACAGGTCTGATACTAAGTTCCTTGCGGCGGCAAAGGCTAATGGCGGTTCCACCGAAGTGCTGAATGCAGTGGACTCGGACTGGGCGGAGCACCACGCTGCGCTTGCCCGAAACGGGATTCGCATACGGTTCTTGTGTCCACAACATGTATGCCCGGTTGTCCCTGATCTCGAAGGGTCTCAGTAGCACGGCGGCAATTGGCTCGTCGGGTGCAGGTCTTGGTCGAATTTCGTTGCGCCCGGCACCATCAGCCTCTGCGAACCGCGGCATGCGGCGCTAACTACTTCGGCAACCCGCCCGTCTCCTTCACGAACCACTTCAGCCACTCGGCCATTAGCTTATCCGGGATGGTGTCTGACTTGCGGTACTCGGTGAGGGTCTTGCCCCAGTAGAAGCCTATCCAGCCGGCGGCGTGGTCTTGAGACTGCTGGAGGAAGTGGGCGAGTTCGGGGACGGTGCAGTGCATGGGGAAGGTTTCCTCGATGACTACCGGCTTACCGACGCAGAAAGCCTTGAGCGTGGCCAGGTTGTCGGCGAGCTTGTTGCTCTCTGGATAGAGGTGGACGCAGAGGAAGTCGAGTTCGGGCGCGACGGTCTTCGGGTCGAAACCGGAGGTGATGCGGCCAGGACGGTCGAGGCTCCAATCGACGAGGCCGACCGTGATCAGCGTCTTCTTGTCGCGCTTGCGGATGGCCTGTGTCATTGTCCTGATCCACTCGCGGGCGATGTCGGGGCGAGAGCGATCCGGCTGATCGAGCGAGATATACTGCACGTAGCAGAAGCCGCCGAGTTCGCCGGTGAGCCAGGAACCGCGCTCCATGCGGTCGGCCGGGACGACGGGCTCGTTCATCAGGTCGTAGCAGAAGATCGCGGGGCTGCCGGCGCATCGGGCCGACACTGCCTCCCAGAACGCGGCCTGAGCGCGCCAGCGGGCCTTCTCTCCGAGCGCGTCGTACCACGCTGGAACCTCGCTCTTTCTATAGCAGGCTAGGCCGGTGAGGTCGAGGTAAAGGCCGGTTCTTTCAGCCAGCTCGACCAGCTTTCCCAGCCGGTCCAGCGCCTTCGGATTGGGCTCGTTTGGCCCGCGCATAAACCTGCCGAACTGCAGGTGGATACGGACGACGTTCGCGCCGAGCTGCTTCATCTCCGCGAAGTCCTGTTCGACCGTGGTCCACTCGTTTTCCCAGTAGTCCTCGAGCAGCCGCATCTTGTAGTCGCGGTCGTAGTTGAACCCGCGGGGCGAGAATACCTTACCCGATGATTCCAGCGCGAACGAACGCGCGTCCTTGCCAATAACGGTGCGCTCCATCTGCCTGCCCTCCGCGCACGCGAGCACGCCGATACTGATAACGTAGAGAAGTGCTGTTGCAATGCCAATCGATCTCATCTCGTGCCCGTCCCGCGAAGGCATTCCGCGTTCGCCGGCCTGTTCCCTCCTTCCCCCGAATCGGCTATAATCTGAGACGGCGATGTATTGCTCGATGATCGACCTCCAATCTATCCGCGATGCCATAGCAGCGCTCGACGCGTCCGTGTTCAGAGCGATCAACACAGGGCTGTCCGCAAGCTGGCTCGACCCGGTGATGCTCGGGATCACCACCTTCGGCGAGGGACTAGTCCTTGCCGTGACCTCGCTGGGGATTCTGGCAGTCGGGGTTGTGAAGAAGCGCGACCAACTGAAGCGGTTGGGGCAGGCGGCCTTTGTAGCATACGCCGCATCGGGGATCATCTCCGCTCTGGTGAAGCAATTCGGCGATAGGCCGCGGCCTGTGCTCGTGATGTTCGACGCGCACATAGTCGGCAAGCCGCTTTTCGTGCATAGCTTTCCCTCGGGCCACTCCACGACCGCGTTTGCGGCCGCATTCGTGTTCGCGGCGTTCTTTCCTAGCTGGCGATGGCCGATTCTCGCGCTGGCAGTTGTTGTCGGGTTCTCGCGCATCTATCTCGGGGTGCATTTCCCCTTCGACGTGGTGTATGGGGCGATCCTCGGTTCCCTGGTTGGAGCGGGGGCGGCATGGGTATTCAAGAGGCCGGGACAAAGGCCGGCCGCCACCAAAGAGGGGTCTGGACAGAGATCGGCCGCAGCGGAGGAAACGAGGTGACGACTGCAGGTGATGTCACGGATAGCACCCGGAGCGCTCCTCAACGGGCTCAGGATGCCCCGAGCGCGGCACGTGGAGGCGGTGCGGCAAGGGCTTCAGCTCTGCCTTATCTGCTGCTTGCCGTGCTCTGCTTCGCGCTCTTCTTTTGGCGGCTGGGTGCGGTTCCTCTAATAGGGCTGGATGAGGGGCTCTACTCGGAAACCTCCCGGGAAATGCTTGCGAGCGGGGATTACGTGGTTCCGACATGCAACGGCGAACCGTTCTTCGATAAGCCTCCTCTCGTATACTGGCTGCAGGCGGCCAGCATGCGCGTATTCGGAGTGAACTCGTTTGCGGTGAGGCTTCCATCGGCGGTTGCGGAGCTGCTGCTGGTGGTGCTTACGGTGTTCCTCGGAGCGCGATTGTTCGGCCGGCGGGTAGGGCTGATGTCAGGCTTTGCGCTGGCGACGTGTACACTCACCGTCGGGCTTGCCAGAATGGCGATACTGGACGCGGCGTTCGCTTTGTGCATCACATGTTCCCTCGCAGCTTTTCTGCTCGCCTGTCTGAAGCTTGCCGGTCGGGCGGCGTATGTGGTGTTCTGGGCGGCGATGGGGCTGTCCGCGCTCGTGAAAGGGCCCGCGGGGCCGGTTGTGATCACGGCGACCGTATTCGTGTTCCTCTTGCTTCGCCGCGACTTGCGGAGCATCGGCAGGGCCATGCCGCTTGTGGGAGCATTAGTGGCGCTGGCGATCGCGCTGCCCTGGTATGTGCTTGTGGCTCAGCGCACCGGCGGGGCGTTTCTGAACGAATTCATCATTCATCAGAACATGCAGCGCGCCCTGGGCCAGGATTTTCACCACAACATGCCGTTTTGGGCGTATCTGCCGATTTGGCTGGTCGGGTTCTTCCCCTGGAGCGTGTTCCTGCCGGCCGCTCTCGGACGTGCCCATCGGCAGGCCGGGGACGCGGAACTACAGAAGCGAACTGAAGGGGCGTTTCTGTTCCTTACGGTGTGGATCGCGGTTATCTTAGTGATCTTCTCCATCCTGAAGTCGAAGCTGCCCGCGTATATCTACCCGATCTATCCGGCGTCTGCGCTGCTTGTCGGGCTTCTGTGGTCGCGTGCGATGGAAGCAAATGACTTGCTGCCGCCGCTCAGAAGAGGGGCGATTGCAGGGGCTTTGGTGGCGTGCGTTATCGGCGCCGCTATGGTGGTAGTGCCGCCGCGCTTGCCTGATCCGATTCCGGGGCTGGAGATGGCGCTGTTGCCGATGGGAGTGTGCCTGGCCGTCGCCTGCGTGGGCTGCTTGCTGCTGCTTACGCTCAAGCGGCCAGCGCTGTCATTTGCCGTCATGTGCTGCGGGATGTGCGGGGCCATGGTAGCCGCCGTAGGACTTGGGCTTCCGATCGCCGCGCGACCGGCGGCGCAGCCAATAGCGCAGATCTCCCGCGCTATCGCTGCTCGAAGTGAGCCCGCTTTCACTTACAATCTGTCTCCGAGTCAGCCCGCAGCAGGGTTCTATTCGGGCCGTCCAGTCCCCGTGCTGGATACGCCGGAGGAGCTGTCGGCCGTGATCCGTGAGACGCGATCCTGCCTGATCGTGGTGCAGCCGGGGCGTGACCCGGAACCACCGTCCGGCGAAGTAGTTGCGCAGGCAGGCCCTTACGTCCTTCTCCTCTTCTCTCGCTAACAACGTCCGCTGCACATTTTGTGACCCACTTCATCCACCGCTGGGTAAATATGCAATGAGCAGTAGTTACGCTTCTGCATCAATAGTCGGGATGGTGAGCTCAATGGAAGCCCCTTTGGAACAAAACGTTGATACGGCAAGGCCGGGCGAGAACTGGTGGATGATTCTGCTGCTCGGCATAGCCATGGTGATATTGGGACTGGTGGCGATCTTTACTCCGCTCGCGATGGCGGTGGCGATAAGCAAACTGGTTGGCGTAGTGCTATTGCTGGCCGGCATCTTCCAGGCCGTGCATGCTATCAGGCAGCACGATGCGGCGGGCAAGGTCGTATTGGGACTGGTGGTTGCGGCGTTCTACTTCATCGCCGGGCTGATTCTGCTGGCGTATCCCTTCGCTGCAGTGCTGACGTTCACGCTGTTTCTGGCTGGTTTCTTTGTTGTGGCGGGCGTGTTCAAGATCATCGAGGCCTTTGAGATACGCGGCATGACCGGCTGGGGCTGGGTGCTTGCGAGCGGCATTCTGTCGTTCATTCTGGGCGTGCTGATCTGGGCGAGATGGCCGAGTTCGGCGTTTTGGGCGATAGGACTGCTGGTGGGAATCGACCTGCTCTTCATGGGCTGGGCGATGATCGCGCTGTCGCTGTCGCTTCACGCGCTGTCGCCGACTGCGCGCGGACGATTCGCCGGGCAGCACTAGCTCAGGCCTAGCTCAGGCAACAGAAGAGGGCGAAGCGCTCCATCTGAGGGGCGCTCCGCCCTTTTGTTATGCGCTAACGGCCGAGCTTGATAGAACTTTGAACAAAAGCTGGGTTTCATTCGTCTAATAAGCGGTAGGCAGTCGCAGCAAACGTAAGAAGACGCGATTCCTGGCAGGGAGCGGCTATCACGTTTGAGGAGGCTCAAACAATGGACACGACCGGAGCAATGGCGTTACCGGAAGCCGCCAATAGCCTAACAGAGCGTGCCCCGAGAACTGCGCAGTTCACGGTGGCCAGCCATCCTCGTAATGTCTCGAACATCCGCCAACGTGTCGGCAAGTTCGCTCGCTCCGTGGCTTTCACAGCGGACCAGCTCGACGATATCGGCATTGCCGTCGGAGAAGCCAGTACCAACGCGGTGAAGCACGGACGGAATGGGTCAGGTCGGAGCCGGATCCGTGTGAAGCTGGAGAGCTCCGGCGATGTCCTGAGAGTCTTCATTTCCGACGACGGCCCCGGCTTTGATCCCGAAAACATCTGCCCGCCCGGTGTGGACGACCTTCGTGAGTGCGGCAGGGGCATTTTCTGCATGAGGTCGTTGATGGACGAGGTGCATTTTCACCCGCTGAAGCCAGGGATGTGCGTGGAGTTGGTGAAGCGGATCACGGCCTAGGTCGCCAAGGCCTTTTTCAGAGCCAGTGCGGTGGCTTCCACGCGTTCGACGTAGTGCCGGTGGCCGAAGCACGCGACGTGCAGCAGCAGCGTGTTGAGCCAGTAGTACTGCCGGCGGGTCTCGTATCCCGGGCGCATCGGCATCGATTTGTTGTACCGCCGGAAGAACCTCTCTGTGACCGTGTCGAAGACCTCCAGATACGCCAGCTCGTACTCCACGTCCGCGTAGTGCGCATCAGGGTCAACCAGTCCCGTCACCACCCACCGGCCGCTCTCCTGCTTGACGATCACGTTTGCGTCCCATATGTCGCCGTGCACAAGCGTCGGCGGTCCCGCATCCTCCAGAATGCTCGGCATTGCTTCGAGCAGATGAGGGATGATCTCCTTCGATGGCCTCGTGAGGCGGGGCTTGCTCTCGTCATACCAGCTCTCGATGAGCGGACCAAACAATTCCAGCCAGCGCGGGTATTCCTCATCACAGCTGACCGACCCGTAGGTCTCGTGTTTGTGCGAGTGCAGTTCTACGAGAATATCCGCCATCTGCTCATCGATGTACGCGCGCTCGTTCTGTGAGATACGCGCCTGTTCCAGGCTGATTCCAGGCAGCCGCTCAATCACCAGGACCTCGGGAGTCAGCAGCTCACCCGCCGGTTTGTGCCAATATGGCTCGGGGACCCGCAATTGAGTGTTCCGGCGCAGGTAGTTGAGGCCCGTGATTTCGTAGAGGAACGAGTGATCGGCAAGCTTGACCACGGCTTCATACGGCGGGATGTCGAAGCTGAGTGCAAAGACGGCGCTGCAGGCCCCTCCGTGCAGGCGTTCGATGCCTGTGCAGCCTGCCTGCTTGCCGAGCCAGTCGCGCAGGATGTGCTCCGCCTCCGACTGCGAGAGGTGTATCTCGGTCATTGCTCAGTAGTCCACGCCGCGTCTCGCGGAGATGCCCTTCTGGAACGGGTGCTTCACTAGCGTCATTTCGGTCACGTGGTCGGCGATTTCGATTATCTCCGGCGGCGCGCCGCGGCCGGTCAGCACCAGTTCCACGTGACGCGGCTTGTTCTCGATCAGCCTGACAACTCTGGGCAGGCTGATGAGCCCGTAGTGCAGGGCGTTGTTGATCTCGTCGAGGATGACCAGGTCATACTTGCCCTCGCCGATCGTCTCCTCGGCGAACGCCAACGCGTCCTCGGCGGCCTGGCGCCGTTCCACGACATCATTCTCGCGGATGGAGGGAGATCCGTCTCTGGCGAACTGCCGGAGCAGGAAGCGTTCTCCGTAATCGGCTGCGAATCTGATCTCTCCCAGTTCGGCGTAGCCCTTAATGAACTGGATCATGCATGCGCGCCCGCCCCAGCCGAGCACGCGAAGTGCCAGACCAAGCGCGGCGGTGGTTTTGCCCCGACCGGGGCCGGTGTAGACGGAAACGAGGCCGTTTTCGATCAGATGCGTACTCACCCGCCGTGCCCCTGGCGGACGTGCCGCTGAATCTCTTCCAGAAGCAGCGCGAACGCCCTGTCGCGCGCTATCCTTTCCTCGATCTTCTTGCACGCGTGGAGGACGGTGGAATGGTCTTTGCCGCCGAACGCCTTCCCGATGGAAGGCAGCGAGCTATCAGTCATCAAGCGGGTCAGATACATGGCCACTTGCCGCGGGACAACCACATCCTTGCTCCGGCACTTGCCCTTGACTTCGGACGGGTCCACGTTGAACTTCTTGCAGACTTCCTGCAGCACTTTCTGTACATCGATCGCCGGAGGTGCGTTCTCTACGAAATACCTGCCGAGGACTTCCTCCGCGAGTGAGGGCGTGACGTCCGTCTTCATGAGCGAGGCATACGCGTGCAGCTTGATGAGCGCGCCCTCAAGTTGGCGAATATTGGAAGTGATAAGCTGGGCGATGTAGAGGATCACGTCGTCCGTAAGCGACATTTGCTCGGACTTCGCCTTGCAGCCGAGTATCGCCATCCGCGTTTCGAGGTCCGGCGGCGCGATGTCGGCAAGCATCCCGCACTCGAAGCGCGATCGCAAGCGGCCGTCAAGCTCCAGGTCTTTGGGGGGCCTGTCGCTCGAAAGGACGATTTGCTTGCCGGTATCGTAGATGGCGTTGTAGGTGTGGAAGAACTCCTCCTCCGTGCGTTCCTTGCCCGCAAGGAACTGGATATCGTCCACCAGCCACAGGTCCACGTTGCGGTAGCGGCGCCTGAATTGCGCGGTGCTGTGTTCGCGCAATGATGTGACATAGTGATAGGTAAACTGCTCGCCAGAGACATAGACGACGCGCAGGTCGGGCTTCGTCTCCGCGACCCGAAGGCCGATTGCGTGCATCAGGTGTGTTTTGCCGAGCCCTGCCCCGCCATAGATGAACAGCGGATTGTAGGTCCGCCCGGGCTGCTCCGACACGGCTTCGGCGCAGGCGTGAGCAAGCCTGTTGGTTGGCCCGACGACGAAGCTGTCGAAGGTGTACCGGTCGTTGAGGGGCTGGAAGACTTCCTCATCCAGCTTTGCCTGCGGCTTTGGTTTCTTGGGAAGCTTCTCCGTTAGAAGCGGCGGTTCCTGTTCCTCGATGAACTCCACGCGTGCCTTGACGGGATGGCCCAGATGCTGCTCGAGGATTTCGCATATGAACGCCAGGTGCTTGCTCTCCAGCCAGTGCTTGGCGAAGCGGCTCGAGGTGCCGATGACGGCGGTGCCGCCCTGCATGCGCACCGGGCGAGCCGTCTTGATCCAGCTCTCGAAGGATGGCTTGTTTATCTGTTCGGAGAGCACATCGAGTGCTCCCGCCCACGCATCCTGCAGGGCCAGAAAGGTATCGTCTTCCCCAAGTTGGAGCTGCTTGTCGGTCAAGGAACGCACCTTTGGCAAGGTAGTGAATCGTGTCGATGGAGAAGTATTATAGCACCAGGCATCCACTCAATCAACGGATGGAGGGAGGATTTTTTGGCCCATTTCTCCCCAGTCTATGTGGGTGCCGAACCAAGTTCAGAGTGACTGAGTGGGTTTCGTGTGCAGGCCCTTAGTCTCCGCTGGCGTGGGCCTGAACGCTGCCGATCTCTTCGGGCTTCTTCTTGCCGAAGTAGACGTCGAGGATCGCCCGGCAGACCGGCGCGGCGGAGGTGGCGCCGTGACGTCCATGCTCAACGATGCAGCAGACCACGATGGTTGGTTTCTCCAGCGGCGCAAAGGCTACAAACCAGCCATGGGCGGGTCCCCGGTTCTCCGCTGACCCGGATT
Source organism: Armatimonadota bacterium (assembly GCA_052035525.1). GTDB lineage: Bacteria > Armatimonadota > UBA5829 > UBA5829 > UBA5829 > DTKD01. The sequence continues at coordinate 44,807 of JBPOHN010000050.1, read as the reverse complement.
TCCCGCATACGGTAACGCCCGGTATGTCTACTACCCTTCCGGTCCCTGCCGTGATCGTCTGCCGCATAGCTACACGGACCATTTCGAAATCCTTGGGCGCGGCTTTGACCTGCCTGAGGAGCCGGGGCCTGGTGTTGGTGACGCGGCCCTTGGAATCCAGGACCTGATCCAGGAGATATGGTTGGTAGATCCTTCCGTCCTGAGTGATGCCCGCGATAGCGACCGCGTTCTGGAGTGGACTGGTTTCCACATATCCCTGGCCGATGCCGACGCTGGGCGTCTCGCCTAGATACCATTTCTCTTTGTAGACTCTCCTCTTCCACGCCGTGTCAGGCATGGTGCCGAGATGGCCGTCCTTGTAACGGCTCTCCCTGGGAAGGTCGATGCCAGTTGGTGAGCCGTAGCCGAATTCCCGGAGCACGGCCGCCAGTCTGTCTACTCCCAATCGGAGCGCCAGATTGTAGAACCAGACGTCGCAGGATTCAGCGATCGCTCTGTTGAAGTTGACCCCGCCTCCGTGAACCTTCCAGCAGCGGAACGTGCGGCCAAGGCGGAATGAACCGGGACAGCTTACGGTTGTATTCAGGCTGCATTCCTTGTGGATCAACCCGGCGACCGCGGCCATGGGCTTGAACGTGGAACCGGGCGGGTAGACGTTGTAGACAGCGCGGTTCTGCTGCGGCCGCCCTTTGTCCAGGTTGATCTTTTCCCAGTCCTTGCGAGTGACCTTCTTGACGAACACGTTGGGATCATACGAAGGACTGCTGACCATAGCCAACACGGCGCCGGTTCGGGGATCGAGCGCCACAGCCGCGCCAGTCTGTTTGCCCATTGCCCGATGGGCCGCTACCTGTAGATCACGGTCGATGGTGAGCTTGAGGGCCTTTCCGGGTACCGAAGGCTGCTCGCCGAGGATGCGGACCATGCGTCCGGTGACGTCCACCATGATCCTCTTGCCGCCATCCTTGCCCCGTAGGAGGTCCTCGTATTGCTTTTCGAGTCCGGATTTGCCGACGTAGTCCCCGAGGCGGTAGTCTTTGCCCTGTTCCTCGGCCTCCTCGAGCTCGCTCTGGCTGATCTCACCCAGATGCCCCATGATGTGTGCGACCGCCGGGCCGTCAGGGTAGCTGCGGAGTTGATCGAGCTCTATACTTACGCCGGGCAGCTTCATCCGGTTCTCGCCGATGCGCGCAACTGTCTCCAGTTTGACATCCACTTTGATGCGCACTGGCGAACCGGGCCTCGCCAGACGACGCTTCATGTTGTCCTTGACAATCTCGTCTATTTCGGCGGGTGTGATTTGCAGGATTTCGCAGAGTGTCGTCAGGGCCTCTTTGTTCTTCGCAAGCACATCCGGCATGGCAAGCACCACGAACTGGGGCCTGCTGGTGGCAAGGCTGTGGTTCTTCCGATCCAGAATCGTGCCTCGTGGCGCGCGTGTGCGAAGCAGCTTTACGGCATTGAGGTCGGATGCGCGGAGAAGATCCCTGCCATGCACGATCTGCAGGTAGTAGAGCCGGCCCAGCAGGATGACGAACAGAGCTACAACCAGATAAGCGAGCTGGTTTATGCGGTTGCGCTGAAGTATTCGGTCTTCATACTGAACGTGCATAGAATGGTGCTAGAGTGCTCACGGCTCTGAAGTCGCTACACGCAGCAGGTGGGCGCTATCATGCTCATGTTTGAGTCTGCATACATCCGTCGGTACCTGGTCGAGCGGCACGCGCTTTTTCAGCCTCGGACAGCTTCGGCCTGCCAACAGCCCGGACTCGCTGCAGACCGTCACGGTGACCTGCTCCGTCGAGGCGGCGGGCGTAGGCGGCGTGGCTTCCGGAGGAGTGCCGGGCGGCGGCTCCGGTGAGTCGCCACCGTGTATAGAGCAGTATCCAGTCGGCTCGGTGCCGGTTGTGAACGTGATGGTACGCCAGGAAGGGCAGTTCTTGGTAGCGAGGAGTTGGCTTTCGTTGCAGATCCTGCGCTTTACCTGATCGCCCGAGTCATCCGCCGTCTCGTCAGGCCTCTGCGTTTCCCTTCTGGTGGGTTCGGTGTCCCGCTTCCTCTCCGGTTTCTCTTTTCGCTCCTGGCCTGCCCCGGCCTTCTCCCGGATTCGGTCCAGGATCGGCAGGGACTTGAGCATGAACTCCCGCCAGATGGGGGTGCACACGATGCTGCCGTAGGCGCCGCTCATCGGCGCGTAGTTGTCGTTGCCCACCCAGCAGGCTGCAACGATCTTCTTGGGGACGTAGCCGATAAACCAGGCGTCGCGGTCATTGTTGGTGGTACCGGTCTTACCGCGCGCCTCAGGGACCGAGGACACGCTGCGCCCGGTGCCCCTTGTCACCACAGCCCGAAGCATCTGGTCCATGTCATCGTTTATCTTCTTGGATATGACCTGCTGCCCCTCGGAACTGAACTCGGCCTGGGTCTCGTTTCTGCTGTTTGCAATGCGCGTGATTGCGATGGGCTCGACGTGCGCCCCGTCGTTGGCAAAGGTGCAGTAGGCGGAGGCCATCTCTATCGGATGCACGCCGGGAACCCCGCCGATGGCGATGGGCAGGTAGGGCTCAAGGGGCGATCGGATTCCCATCAGTCGGGCATACTTGATCACGTTCTTGACCCCGATTTGCTTGGCGGTATAGATGGCGGGCAAGTTGATCGAGAGTGCTACGGCGGTTTCCATAGTAGGGCTGCCGCCGTATATGCCGTCGTAGTTCTTGGGTGTCCATACCTTGCCGCTGCCGGCCGGGTATGACACGCGCGTGTTCGGCAGACGCTTGGTGGGTTTCCATCCGGCTGCCAACGCGGCTGTATAGACGAACGGTTTGAACGAGCTTCCCGGCTGTCTTCCTGCCTGGGTGCAGCGGTTATACTGGGACTTGGGGTCAACGCTGCCCACCATCGCCAGTATCGCCCCGTTGGTGGGATCAATGGCGATGAAGCAGCCCTCCGTTACACGGCGGTAGCGTTCATGTCGCTTGACGCCCTGCCGCAGTGCACGTTCGGCGATCTCCTGCATCTGATAGTTGAGCGTCGTATAGACGCGAAGCCCTCCGCCATAGATAACGTCATCGCCGTATCTGTCGCGGAGCTGGCCGGTCACGTAGTCCACAAAGTGCGGGGCCTTGAATGAGGTGCGACCGGTCCTGCGCGGGACGATACGCGGTTCCTCGGCCTTTGCTTCGTCCCGTTGTTGTGCCGTGATGAAGCCCTGCTCTGCCATCTTGTTAAGGACCTGGTTGCGTCTGGCCACAGCCCCTTTCAGATTCCTGTGAGGCGAGTTGCCGGTGGGCATCTGCGGCAGGCCGGCGATTAGCGCGGCCTCCGCAAGGTTGAGCTGCTTGACGTCCTTGCCGAAATACACCCTGGAGGCAGCTTGAACGCCGAATGCGCCGCTTCCGTAGAACACCTGGTTCATATACATCTCCAGGATCTTGTCCTTCGTATAGTTGCGCTCGAGCAGGATCGCCAGGAACACCTCCTGGATCTTACGCTTGATGGTCTTTTGCTGCGTGAGGTAGATGTTGCGCGCAAGCTGCTGGGTGATGGTGCTGCCGCCCTGGCTCCGCCTGCCTGTGCGCATGTTCTCCCAGATGGCGCGTGTGGTCCCGCGGAAGTCGACGCCGGAGTGGTTGTAGAAACGCTTGTCTTCGATCGCAATTGTCGCGTTCGTAAGATTGGCCGGAATATCCTTCAGGGGGACATTGGTGCGGTTTTCGCGGAAGATGCGGCCGAGGAGCACGCCATCGCTCGAATAGACCAGCGTTGCTTCGGGAGCCTCGAACGTGGCGACGTCCGGCAGACTCTGAGACAGGCTGCCGAACCATCCCAGCACGAGCCCAGCCAGCATGCCCATGGAGAGGAGCACGAGAATCTGCAGCATCGTGACAAATGACCGTAACCCGCTGCGCCGTCGCCTGACTGTCCTACGCGTTGATGCTGAGTTTGCTCTCATATTGCTCCTAGTGCCAACTCAAATTATAGATGTGCCCGGCACCTGAGTCAACGTCCGGAAAGGCAGAGCTCCGCGGCGACAACACCGCCGACGAGGCCCCGTTCTGCACGGAGCCGTTGCTGCCTATGGTATAATTGAGTCTACTACCATGTATGAAATCGCCGTAGAAGACACATTTGACGCTGCCCATTGTTTGCGGGACTACGAAGGGACGTGTAGGCAACTACACGGGCATACGTATCGGGTCCGCGCGGCGTTCCGGTTCAGCTCCCTTCAAGACACCGGGCTTGCGTTCGACTTCCGCAAGGCCAAGCAGGTCCTCCGGGAGACGACCGAACACCTCGATCACAGGTATATTAACGATCTTCCCGAGTTTTCGTTACAGAATCCCTCAGCGGAAGCGATAGCCAAGTACATATACGACCGCGTGAAGGAGTCTGTGCCTGCAACCTACAGCGTCAGTGTATGGGAAACTCCCACCTCCTGCGCGACATATTTCGAGGGCTAATTGAACGGTTGGGTCTCCGAGATATTCGCGTCCATCCAGGGCGAGGGCCTCTACTGCGGACAGCGCCAGACGTTCGTGCGGTTCGCGGGCTGCAACCTCGCTTGCGATTACTGCGATACCCCTTGGGCGCGTGAAGAGAATCCTCCTGATTGTACAGTGGAGCCTGTTCCGGGGAGCGGGAAGACGGTATGCGTGCCGAATCCCATGGCCGCTGAGCAGGTTGTGAGCTGCTGCCGTCAGCTCGGGCGGGAGGTCGTGTCGTTGACGGGCGGAGAGCCGCTCGCGCAGGTGGATTTTCTCGCCGGGATTATGGAAAGCCTCGAAGCCGAAGGATTGCGCACGTATTTGGAGACGAACGGCACACTCTACAGACAGCTCTCCAGCGTCGTCAGGTGGGCTGACGTGATTGCGATGGACATCAAACTGCCCAGCGCGGCAGGCGACGGCGATCTATGGAGCGAGCACTCCCGCTTTCTTGAGATAGCCTCGGCCGCGGGAGTGTTCGTTAAGGTGGTGGTCAGCGCGGCCACGACAGAAGCCGAGATCAGGCGCTGCGCCGATCTGATCGCCCCGATAGACCCTCGAATCCCGCTGGTGATTCAGCCCGTCAGCCGCCGTTCTGGCTCAGAAGCAGGTGGTGAGGCTCCAGCGGCACTGCTGATGAAGCTTCAGGATGTGGCCTCCGAGAAGCTTGCGGATGTTCGTGTTGTGCCGCAATGCCACAAGGTGTTGGGACTTCGATGAAGCGAATCGGAATGACCACGTCAATACCTGTAGAGGCCGTTTTCGCCGCCGGCTGCGTTCCCGTTGACCTCAACAACGTGTTCATCAACGCGCCCAACCCCGCTCAACTGGTTGCCGAAGCTGAATACGAAGGCTACCCGCGCAACGCCTGCGGGTGGATAAAGGGCATATACTCGGTTGCGGCCCGTGGCGATGTGGACGCCGTTGTCGCGGTCGTGGAGGGGGATTGCTCTCAGACGCAGGCGATGGTGGAGACGTTGGAGGAGAAGGGGATAGAGATCATCCCGTTCAGCTACCCCTACGGGCGAGACAGGGACGTCCTGCGGCTGCAGATTGAGAAGCTGATCGAGAGACTCGGGACGAATTGGGGTGAAACCGTCCGTTACAAGCGTAAACTCGACAAAATCCGCCGAAAGGTGTGGAAAATCGACGAGTTGACGTGGGAAACGGGCGCGATAGACTCCGCAAAGAACCACTACTACCAGGTTTGCTGCAGTGACTTCAACTCTGATCCTTCGGCATTTGAAAAAGAGATAGACGACGAGCTTGCCGCTGTTGAACCGCGCAAGGATGACGTTCTACGGCTGGGATATATCGGCGTTCCCACGATATTCGGCGACTTCTACGAGTTCATCGAGAGCATCGGGGCGAGGGTTGTGTTCAACGAGGTCCAGAGGCAGTTCTCGATGCCTTTCCAAACCGATGACCTGGTGGAGCAATACGCGCTGTATACCTATCCCTACGACGTGTTCGCGCGGATAAGGGACATCGAGCGGGAGATCGAGCGGCGGAATATCCGCGGGCTCATACACTACACCCAGAGCTTCTGCTTCAGGCAGATACAGGACCTGATCATCCGCAAGCATATCCGGGTGCCGATTCTGACGATCGAAGGCGACTCCCCGATGCCGCTCGACGCGCGGACCAAGGTGCGGATAGAGAGCTTCGTGGAGATGCTGGCGTAGGGTTTGAACGTCTGAACGTTGGAAGGTTAGAATGTTGGAGCGGATGTCAGTGCCGACTCGAAGTGGGATACAGCCCGGGGTGCGGGTCTCCATAGTCGAGAAGCAGAATCAGGGCTCGGGGGCGCGGACGGAGGGTGTCGTTGCCCGGATCCTAACGAAAAGCCCCTCGCACCCGCACGGGATCAAGGTGATGCTTACGGACGGACGCGTGGGTCGTGTGCAGGAGATCCTGGCAGCTTAGACCGCATTCGACTCCCGCATGTCGCGACTTCTCTTGTTCAGGGAATGCGTCGCGCTACTCGGCGGATTCCGTGATTTCCACCTCTTTGGCTGACCCCGTGTGCTGATTATCCTTCATGAGCAGCGTCGGCGGCGGTTTGCCTGCTCCGCGTGTGATTCTGATCCCAGCTCTGCTGTTGTCTCGAAAGATGTTGTTGTGGACTTGGCCGAGCGAGTCCGCCCAGGTGAGGACGATCCCGTTCTGGTTGCGGCTCAGGATATTGTCGCACACATCGAAACGCTCGCAGTCTCTTAGCACGATTCCGCTGGTGCAGCCCGAGACGTTGTTGCCGGATATGATGACGTCACAGACTCCTTGCAGTACGATGCCGTCGCCGCCGCCGGGGCGGATGTCGTTGTCCCTGATTCGGACGTCGGTGATCTCCTTACCCGACAGCCGGATGCTGCCTTCACCGCTCGCGGAGATTCTGTTGCCCGCGACAGTGATCAGACCGGCAGAGTCGGGCGCATCGAGCTTGAGCATGCCTTGGATGTCGTTGTCAGCGAAGGTGATCCGGGAGACGTAGTCGCCGACGGAGGCGGTGTTGAACTGGTTGTGCGAGAAGCTGAGGCGCGTGGCTCTGCGCTTATCGTCCGCGCCGTTGATCCTGAAATCGCAGACCCCGGTCGTGTTGCTCTCCACTCTGATGTAGTCCACGCGTCCCTTGAAGATGAACGGGCCGTTCAGGACCATGTTCTGCGTTATCTGGAAGCCGTAGCCGACGGCGAAACCGAAGTCGGGATTGAGGTGGCCGAATCCCTGATCGTCGAACTTGACCGCGTAGCCGTCAGGGCCGCTTTGCAGCGCTTCGCCGAGCTGGCAGTTGATGAGGGATCCCCATTCGATGTCGTGCACGCGGTATTCCTTGGGCTGCTCGAACTCGACGTAGTAGAGGGAGCCCGCAGCAGGGCCATCTGTCTTCCAGTGGATCTTGGTTGCGTTCTGCAGTTCGCCTGGGGCGGTGATGTTCTCCGTGGTGTAGTCCTTGCCTTCCACCCAGACCTTTCCGCCGGTGCGGGGTTCGGAGCCGATGCGCTTGATCTTCGCGTGACGGGGCAGGCCGTACCACGCGGTCCGCTCGGCGTGGTTGGGCTCATCGACAACCGCGTGGCCGTGCAGAGTAAGCCAGTCCCAGCTCTTGCCGGCTCTGCGCACGACTTCAGCTTCGGGTGTGGGCTCCAGTCGGTCGCCAGTGCTGCCAAGCGGGCCCGCATGTAGGCCGCTGACGAAGCCCGAGTTGCAGTTGCGGATGAATGGGGCTTGACCTCCGGCCCAGTCAAAGAAGACGGCGCCTTTGTTGAGTCCGTGGCGGCCGATCATTTCCAGATTCTCGAAGTAGTAACCGCCCTGGCCGCAGTGGTTGCCGTTGTCGAGCCGGACACCGATCCTCGCGTCGATGCGGTCCATGTCGGAGACCTTGACCTCTCCGCCGCTGCCGATGATGTCCACGCCGACCTCGAAAAAGTGCGCGCTCTGGATTCCCGCGCCGAGGTTTCGACCCACGTTGACGCCGGTAACGTTCACGAAGTCGATGAGGTAGTCGGCGCCCTGCCCGGTGGTCTCGATGATGCCGATGTTGTTGTCGGGCAGATACTTGATGTGCGCGATCTGGATCGCCGCCGAGGGAATGATGCTCAGGCCGGGGAGCTTGGGATCGATCAGGACGCTTAAGGAGCGCACTCTGCAGCCCTTGTGGCGGACCCGGATGGTGGCTGTCGGGACGCGCTTGCGCTTGGGATCGCAGACGAAGCCGAAGTCTTTGCGGGAATCGCACTGGATGATGTTGGTCACATCGGCGCCATCTCCGTAGATGATCTGGCCGGGCTGTGTGGTCTCGATCGTGCCGCGGTTGGGCAGCGCGGAGCCGCTGAAATAGTAGTCGCCGGCAGGGAAGTGGATTGCCGCTCCGGCCGGCGCCGTGGCGAGAATGCGCGCGATCTGCCTGGTGTTGGCGGCGGCTTTGGTGCGATCGTTTGGTATGATACCTTTCGCGGTGACCTCGATTGTGTCCGCGCAGGCGCACGTCGCAAGTAGAAACGCGACCAGGGCCATAGTGATGGTCTTCATATGCTACTCCACAATCGCGCCGAGGGATTGCACGAAGTAGACTGCCTGGCCGACGTCCATTCGGCAGCCCTTGAGGTTAGCCGCGCTCAGATCGGCGCCTGCGATCTTGGCTCCCCGAAGGTCCGCATTGGTCAGTTTCGCGTTGGAGAGGTTGGCCAGGGACAGGTCCGCGTCGCGCAGGTTGGCCTTGGTGAGGTCGGCCCAGGCAAGATCGGCCTCGACGAACTTCATCTCGTGCAGGTCGAGCCCCTTGAGCGGCTGGCGCCGTAGATTCGACCACGACCAGTCGCCTCCCACGATCGAAATTCCATCGAAATCCGCCGCCACGAATGATGAGCCGATCAGCCGGCAGTTCTTGAGCGTCGCCAGGAAGAAGTAGGTGCTGGAGAACGTGCAGTTGGCAAGCGAGGTGTCGGTGATCTGAGCCGCGTTGAGCCGCGCCTCGTCGAAGGAGCACTCCTCGAACGTGCAGCGGGTGATATCGGCCTCGGCGAGCACCGTCCCCTTGAAGCTGCAGTGCGTGAACGAGCATCGCTGCATTTCGATGCCCGTCAGGTCCTGCCAGTCGAAGCTCTCGTCCGTGAAGTCTTTCTCGGTCCAGGTCGTCATATTGGAGGGTTAGGGAGACGCGCCCGGAAGTCCTGCCAAAGGCCCAAATCGCCGAATTCACGCGAAAACGGCTAATATGTTAGCGGAATTCGCGCGAATTCGGCTAGTAGGGGTTGAGGCGCAGGTGTGGACGGTCTATAATAGGGCTGTGAAAATCCCGCGCGCGATCTACAAGAGCATATCGGCCCGCCTGAGAGAGAGCAATAAAGTCGTCATCCTGTACGGACCACGGCAGGTTGGCAAGACCACGCTTGCCAAAGACATCATTGAGGCCTGGCCGGGTCGAGCCCTCGAGATCAGCGCGGACGAGCCGCGTTACATCGACATATTGTCAAGCCGCGACTCATCCAGGTTGAGGTCGCTCGTTGCAGGTTACGACCTGCTGTTTCTTGACGAGGCACAACGGATTCCTGATATCGGCATCAACCTGAAGATACTCCACGATCAGATGCCGTCGCTCCGGATTCTGGTTACGGGCTCATCCTCTTTCGAGATAGCCAACTACGTCAAGGAGCCGCTCACGGGGCGCGCCTGGACATATAACCTGTATCCGATCTCATATTTGGAGCTCTCATCGCTTTGTAACCCGCACGAACTTGACTCGCAACTGGATGAGCGCTTGGTCTATGGCTCGTATCCCGAGTTGTTCTCGATAGCCAGCCAGGCGGACAAGACGGACTATCTCTATGAGATAGGCAGCGCTTATCTGTATAAGGACGTCCTTGAACTTTCCTCTATACGCAGCCCGTCCAAAGTGCGCGATCTCCTGCGGATGCTTGCCTATCAGGTGGGTTCGGAGGTGTCGCGGTCGGAAGTGGGCACTGAGCTCGGCATGAGCAAGGACACTATTGCGTCTTACATTGACCTGTTGGAGAAGTCGTTCGTCATCTTCCGGCTGTCCGGCTTCAGCCGAAACCTTCGCAAAGAGGTGACCCGGAACGACAAGATCTACTTCTGTGACCTCGGCATCCGCAACATGGTTATCGACAACCTGAAGCCAATAGATCAGCGGGATGATGCTGGCGCGCTGTGGGAGAACTTCCTCGTGGTCGAGCGGATGAAGAAGCTGGCCTATACGAGGACCCGCGTTCGGTCGCATTTCTGGCGAACCTACACCGGAGCGGAACTCGACTACATCGAGGAGCGTGAGGGCACTCTGTTTGGTTTCGAGTTCAAGTTTGGAGCCAGGAAAGCAAAATGCCCCAATGCGTGGAGTTCAGCTTACCCCGGTTCTACCTGCCAACTCGTCAACAGGACCAACTACCTGGATTTTGTGCTGTAGTTGGCGCGTTGCACAGGCCCCCTAGTTCCGCGTCTCTGCTGGATGCTGAATCAAATTCAGCATGGCGACCCACGGGGCTGCTAGCGACGCAGCTTCATTGCCTCATGCACTTCTGCGAGGGTGGCGTGGGCGGCACGGCGGGCGCGGTCGGCGCCGGCTGAGAGGATTTTGTCTACGAGCTGGGGGTTGTCGGCGAAGTGGGCGCGGCGTTCGCGGATGGGGGCGAGGCGCTCGTTGATGATGTCGGCGAGGATAAGCTTCGTATCAAGGCAACCAAGGCAGCCTTTCTCGCAATCCTCGTGAAGCTCGGGTTTGCCGAACAGCCGCAACATCTCGTAGACCACGCAGCCCTCGCGATGGCCGAGATCGGTCTTGTGCTTCTTCGTGGGATCGGTGTACATCGAGCGGACCTTGTTGATCGTGTCCTCGGGCGAGTCGGCGATGTAGATCGCGTTGCCGTAGCTCTTGGACATCTTACGGCCATCGATTCCGGGCACTACCCCCCCTGTGTCCCCCCCTTCGGAAGAGGGGGACGCGAGGGTGGTCAACAGGGCCTCGCAGTCCGGGAATATCTCCCCGTAGATGTAGTTGAACCGGCGGCCGATCTCTCGCGCCAGTTCCAGGTGCGGAAGCTGATCCCTGCCGACCGGGACTGCGTCAGCCTTGTAAGCGAGGATATCGGCGGCCTGCAGGACGGGATAGCCCAGGAGGCCGTAGCTAGGACCGGCTTTGGCGATAGCCCCCCCGGGCCCCCCCTTTGTAAGGGGGGGAGGTGCCATTAGCTTCTCTTTGTAAGTCGGGACGCGTTCGAGCCAGGAGACCGGGGTTACCATCGAGAGAAGCAGGTGGAGTTCCGCGTGCTCCTTGACGTCGGACTGGACGAAAATGGCGGATTTCTCCGGATCGAGGCCGGCTGCGAGGAAGTCTATCGCGACCTCGCGCGTATAGCGGCGGATGAGCTCCGTATCGTGGAAGAGCGTCGTGAGGGCGTGCCAGTCGGCGATGAAGAAGTAGGCCTCATAGTCGTCCTGAAGCCCTACCCAGTTGGCCAGCGCCCCCTCGAGATTGCCCAGATGCAGCAGTCCCGTGGGCTGCATTCCCGACACCAGCCGTGGTTTGGTCACTGAACTCTCCGCTAGAGCCGCATTCCCGTGAATAGATGGAAGAGCAGTCTGCTCGGCGGCCCCAATATCATACCCAACGGACTGCCCGGCAGTATGATCAGGAGCAGAAACATGAGCATCCCGTATTGTCCCACGAACCTGCCGTATCTCACGGCTGCCTCGTAGGGCAAGAGCGCCGACAGTATGTGTGAGCCATCGAGCGGCGGAACCGGAATGAGGTTGAAAATCGCCAGCGTGATGCTGATCATCGTGATGTAGAAGAGCAGCATTTCGCCGTTCACGGCCAGCGGCGAGGCGTGTCGCATCATCGCCTCCGATCCGAACCGAAGCACCGTGCCGACCACCAGAGCAGTAAGCAGGTTCGACAGGGGACCCCACAGCGATACCATCAGGTTGTCCCATCTCGGACGGCGCATCCGGTGTGGGTTCACCGGCACAGGCTTGCCCCAGCCGATGCCGAACCCGGCGATCGACGACATCACCATCATTATCGTGCCGAACGGGTCCAGATGGTCGATCGGGTTCAGCGACACACGCCCCATCTGTTTGGCTGTGTCGTCTCCCGCGCGATAGGCGGAGTAGGCGTGCGCGAACTCATGGATGGTGAAGCAGATCGTCAGCGCCACCATCGAGAACAGGAAATGCTGCAGGTTGAAATCACCGAACATAAGCTATTTGAGCCGGTCAGGCACCACATCGCATCGCACGAGATCATCAAGAGTCTCGCGGCGGACGATCAGGTCGGCCTGCCCGTCATTCACCAGCACAACAGCCGGGCGAGTGAACCGGTTGTAGTTGCTGGCCATGGCCTGGTTATATGCGCCAGTTGTCTGCACGGCCAGAAGATCGCCTGTGCTTGCCTCAGGGAGTAATACGCTCGGAATGAGCATGTCCGTTTCGCAGTGCTTGCCCGAAACGGTGTAGCGGACCCTGGGCTCGTCTCCCGCTTTGTTTGCAAGAATCGCCGAATAGACGGCGTCATACATCGTCGGCCGCGGATTGTCCGACAGGCCTCCGTCAACCGCAAGATAAGTCCTTGTACCCGGCGCTTCGGGGATCGCGACTCTCTTAATGGGTCCGACCGAGTATAGGGTGGTGCCAGCCTCGCCGGCGATAGATCTGCCGGGCTCCACCATTAGCTTCGGCTTGGCGATGCCCGCCTCCGCGACGGCGACGATCAGAGCCTCGCTGACGAGCTTGGCGAACTCCTGAACCGTGGCCGGCTGGTCGGTCTCGATGTAGCGGACTCCCGCACCGCCGCCCATATCCAGGATGCCGATCTCGCACCCCGTCTCGTCCTTGATCTGCCTGATGAATTTGGCCATTACGCCAGCGGCCTCGACAAATGGGGTCGGATCGAGGAGTTGGCTGCCGACGTGGCAGTGGACGCCGATGAGCTTCAGAGACGGAAGGCTGATTGCCTTCCTGATCGCCTCCATCGCGGAGCCGTCTTTGATGTTGAACCCGAACTTGCTGTCCTGCTGTCCGGTGGATATGAGGCGGTGCGTGTGTGGGTCTACGCCCGGGTTGCAGCGCAGCATCACGTTCTGCACCTTGCCCGCGTCCTGCGCGATCGCATTCAGCCGGTCCAGTTCCACGAAGCTGTCCGGGACGACGCAGAAGACATCGTTCTCGACCGCCATCTCCAGCTCTGCTGGTGACTTGAAATTGCCGTGGAAGAGGATGCGGTCCATCGGGAAGCCGGCGCACTTGGCGGTGTAGAGTTCGCCCGCGCTGGCGACGTCGAGCCAGAGCCCTTCCTGATCGATGATCCGGCACATCGCGGTGACAATGAATGCCTTGCTCGCGTAGGCAACGGCAGCGTCGCCGTATTCAGAGGCGAATGAGGACTTGTAGGCGCGGCAGCGTTCGCGGATCATCGCCTCGTCCATTACGTAGAGGGGCGTGCCGAACCGGGCGGCGAGATCGACCGTATCGCAGCCGCCTATTTCAAGGTGATTGGCCGAGTTGATTTTCTGAGTGCCGAGAAGCATGCTTTGCTACCTTCCATACATGAGAAACGAACCGGCCTGAACGCTCAGCCGGTTCCGAGTAAAAATCTAACATAAGCTGGGGGCGGTGTCAAACGCACTTGCGGAAGGAAGGTGAGGCGACTCATTCCCAGCGTCTAGCTTGCGCCCTCACCCCAGCCCTCTCCCGAGGGAGAGGGGGTATTACTTGCCGGTGTCCTTCATCGCCTTCTCGATCTTTGCCCAGGTGTCGCGGAGGGTGACGGTGCGGTTGAAGACGAGTCTGTCATCCGTTGAGTCCTGGTCGTCCACGCAGAAGTAGCCCTGGCGCTCGAACTGATATCGTGTGCCGGGTTTGGCGCCGGCGACGCTGGGCTCGACGTAGCAGGATTTCACTTCCAGAGAGTTCGGGTTCAGGTTGTCGATGAACGTCTGGCCCGGTTCTACATCGTCCGGGTCCGGCTTCAGGAAAAGATGATCGTAGAGGCGCGCCTCGGCCTTGATAGCCTGACTTGCCGCCACCCAGTGAAGGGTGGCCTTGACCTTGCGCCCGTCGGGAGCGTCGCCGCCGCGGGTAGCCGGATCGTAGGTGCAGTGCAGCTCAACTACCTCACCGCTTTCGTCCTTGACCACGTCCACGCACTTGATGAAGTAGGCGTAGCGCAGGCGCACCTCGCGGCCCGGGGCGAGCCGGAAGTACTTCGGCGGCGGATCCTCTCGGAAGTCGTCGCGTTCGATGTAGAGCTCCCTGCCGAACGGGACTTTGCGCGTGCCCGCGTTCGGGTCCTCAGGATTGTTGATGGCGTCCAACTCCTCGACCTGATCTTCCGGATAATTGTCGATGATCACCTTGATCGGGTCCATTACGGCCATGACGCGAGGCGAAGTCTTGTTGAGATCATCGCGCACGCAGTCCTCGAGCATGGCGACATCCACCGTGCTTTCCGTTTTTGCAACGCCGATACGGTTGCAGAACTCCCTGATCGCCTCGGGAGTATAGCCTCGCCGGCGCAGGCCCGCGAGCGTCGGCAGGCGAGGATCATCGTAACCGCTGACGTAACCGCCGGTGACGAGCTCGATGAAGCGGCGCTTGCTCATGACCGTATAGGTGAGGTTCAGGCGGGCGAACTCTATCTGCCGCGGATGGTAAATGCCGAGTTCGTCCAGGAACCAATCGTAGAGTGGCCGGTGGATTTCGTATTCCAGCGTGCAGAGCGAATGAGTGATGCCCTCGATGGAGTCCTGCAGTGGGTGCGCGAAATCGTACATCGGATAGATGCACCACTTGTCGCCCTGCCGGTGGTGCTCGGTGTGCAGGATGCGATACATTACCGGGTCGCGCATGTTCAGGTTTGGCGAGGCCATGTCGATCTTCGCCCGCAGAGTGCGCGAGCGGTCCGGGAACTCGCCGGCTCGCATCCGCCGGAAGAGGTCGAGGTTCTCCTCGACGCTGCGGTTGCGATAGGGGCTGTCCGTGCCGGGAGTCGTCGGCGTTCCGCGCATCTCGATGACTTCCTCGGGCGAGAGATCGCAGACGTAAGCCCTGCCCTTCTTGATCAGCTCGATCGCCCACTCGTAGGTCTGCTCGAAATAGTCCGAACCGAAGAAAAGCCGGTCCTCCCAGTCCGCCCCGAGCCATCGGACGTCCTCGATAATCGCGTCAACGAACTCCTGCTCCTCTTTGGCGGGGTTGGTGTCGTCGAAGCGGAGGTTGAACTTGCCGCCGAACTCCTGCGCTATGCCGTAGTCGATCCAGATGGCCTTCGCGTGCCCGATGTGCAGGTAGGCGTTTGGCTCCGGAGGGAAGCGCGTGTGGACGCGGTCGAAGCGGCCCTCGCGGAGGTCCTGCTTTACGATCTCGCGGATGAAATCGGTTGACTCGCGGGTCCCGGTGTCGGTTGTGGTCTTATCGTTCGGCTCGTTCATGCTGGGAATAACCCTCTTCTCAAGTTAGGACTCTACATGTTGACATATCGAGGTTGGGAGGTCAAGGTTCGTAGGAGCGAAGCAGGAGCATTGTCTGTGGTTGCCCGAAGCGGGATTAGCTTGCATGCCGAGCTTGTTGAAGCATGGCCGATCCGCAGCCGGAGCGCCCTTCGACTAGGCTCAGGATGCTCCGGCTGCTCGGGCGGTGGCTACAAACGATGCTCCTGGGACTGGCAATGGTTGTCCATACCGCGGGCAGATGCTTCGCCCCTACAAGCCCCGGAAGAGGCCGCGGCCAAGCACGCTCGAAGTTTGACAGTCTGAGTTTGGGTATGCTAAACTACGGCTTGGCTCAACGGGCCTTTGAAAGGAGTTCCCGAACCGATGTTGATCAACGTTAGGGGCAGAAATGTCGAGGTAACAGATGCCCTTAGAAGCTACATTGACAAGAAGCTCCAGAGGCTGGAGAAGCACTTCCACGAGATCAAAGAAGCCACTGTCGTTTTGAGCGTCCAGCGCGGAATGCAGATGGTTGAGATTCAGCTTGAAGGCGACGGCATACTTCTGCGCGGCGAAGAGCGGCGCGGGAACGATATGTATGCTTCCATCGATGAGGTTGTCGAAAAGCTGGAGGCTCGCGTTCAGAGGTTCAAGGGCAAGGCGAGAAGCAGATCTCAGGAGCAGGGCCCGACCGAAAAGAACGTCATCAAGCAACAGGCAATGACGGAGGCATTCGGCCCCGAGATCACCGAGCCTGAGGAGATGCCGCACCTGGTCCGCACGAAGCGGTTCGCGATCAAGCCTATGACTCCCGAAGAGGCTGCCCGGCAGATGGAGCTGCTGCACCACGATTTCTTCGTTTTCCGTAATGAAGAGACGGAAGACGTTAACGTTGTATACAAGCGTGAGGATGGCAACTACGGACTGATCGAGCCGCTCTAAGCGCTGAGTAAGCAGTGTTGATTGTTGGACATTGGGCCAAACAGCCGTGCTTGTTGTCAATGATCAATACACATCACTAGCATCCAATCTTCAAGGAGTCTCTTACAGATGATCGTCACAACCAAGCAGCTATTCGAGCAAGCTTACGGCAAGTATGCACTCGGCGCCTATAACATTAACAACGCCGAGCAGACAATGGGCCTCTTCCAGGGCAACATGGACTCAAAGGCGCCGTTCATCATCCAGATCTCCAAAGGCGCCCGCTCCTACACTAACAAGTTGATGTTGGAAGGTATGATCCGCGCGGCAGACCAGATTTTCCCGAACGCGGTTTTCGCCGTGCACCTCGACCACGGCGACGAGGCAACCTGCTACGATTGCATCGAGTCCGGTTTCTACTCATCGGTCATGATCGATGCCAGCCACGAGAGCTTCGAGGAGAACATCGCCATAACCAAGAGAGTCGTCGAAAGGGCTCACGCGAAAGGCATCAGCGTTGAGGCGGAACTGGGGCAGCTTGGCGGCGTTGAAGAGGATATCGCTGTCTCCGAAGACCAGGCCCACCTGACCGACCCGAAGCAGGCGGCCGAGTTCATCGAGCGAACCGGCTGCGATAGCCTTGCCTGTGCTATCGGTACCAGCCACGGCGCGTTCAAGTTCTCCGGCTCGCAGGGACTTCATTTCGAGGTCATAGAGGCCATTCAGAAGCTGGTCCCCGGTTTCCCGCTCGTGCTGCACGGGTCCAGCTCGGTGCCTCAGGAAGAGGTCGAGAGAATCAATGCGGCGGGCGGCGCGCTGAAGGGCGCCAAGGGAGTTGATCCCAACCAGTATCTGCCGGCTGCTAAGTTGGGCGTCTGCAAGATCAACATCGATACCGACGGCCGCCTGGTCTGGACCCGCGTCTACCGCGAGTTCTTCCGCGACAAGCCCGAGGTCTTCGACTTCCGGCCGATCGGCAAGATCTTCATGGAAGAATACGCCAAATTCATCGCCAGCCGCAATGAGCTTCTGGGTTCCGCCGGACGTCTGGACGAAGTCAGAGCCGCAATCACCAAATAGGAGACATTGACCATTTAGTATTGAGTGTTTGCCGCCCGGGCTTGCCTGGGCGGCAAACTCAGTACAGATGATTGATGTTCAACACCCAATGATAAGCACCATTACGCTCAATCCTTCGATCGACAAGACCATCTATGTCAATAAGCTCGCCTGCAATGATACTAACCGGATCACCAAGGTCGAGATAGACGCCGGCGGCAAGGGCATCAACTGCTCCAGAATGCTTGCGGAGCTTGGCGCCGAGACGAAGGCCCTTGCGTTTCTTGGCGGCACTACCGGCAGCTACATCAGGTTCGTTCTGGAGAAGGCGGGGGTGCCGCTTGAGTACGTCGAGACGGAGAAGCAGACCCGCGTCAACATTTGTATCGAGGACACCTCTGGAGCGCCTCCTACCACCTTGAATGATCGCGGTGGCCCCATTGATCACAGGGAGATGGTGGAGCTGTTCGAAAAGGCCAAGGACCTTGCGCGCGGCAGCAGCTACGTTGTGCTGGGCGGCAGCGTGCCTCTGGGCGTCAATCCTGATGTGCACAAGGTTCTCGTGCAGATCGCCTCAGCCGGCGGTGCGAAGGTCGTGCTGGATGCCGACGGCGAGGCGCTTGTCGAGGGCCTGCAGTCGAAGCCGTTCATGGTCAAGCCGAACAGGGATGAGGCCGAGCGGTTGTTGGGTAAGACGTTCGAGTCCAAGACCGACGTTGCTCGCGGAGCGCTTGAGATAAGCAAGCGAGGGATCGAGCTGGTAGTGATCTCGCTTGGAAAGCAGGGAGCGATAGCGTGCTACGATGGCGCGATCTACGATGCTACCGCGCCGCGTTGTGAACCGAAAAGCACTATAGGGTCGGGTGACTCTCTGATCGCTGGTCTGCTTCACGGGCTGGAAAAGGGCCTTTCGATGGAAGAGTCGCTCGCTCTGGGCTGCGCCGCCGGGGCGGCAACGGCGTGCAGCGATGGGACCGACATCGGCAAAAAGGCGGACGTGGACAGGCTGCTGAAGGACGCAAAGGTAAGCAAGATCACGGTCACGAACGAGTAGCACACGGAGCGCTCCCGGGATGGGCCGCGACGCTCCGGTTTCGCCTACAACAAGGGGGGTTGTTTTCGATGAGCGTAGCGACTGAATCTCAACTGGCTCTGCTTGGTGGACCAAAGGCGGTCCAGACCGACGCCGGTGACATGTTCACCTGGCCGATAGTAACCGAAGAGGACGAGACTGCTGTCCTGGAGGTGCTTCGGCGGGGCGCGATGTCCGGCTCGGATGTCACCATGCAGTTTGAGAGCGAGTTCGCTGCCTGGCAGGGCACGAAGTATGCCCTCGGTCACAACAACGGCACGGCGGCCCTGCAGACGGCGATGTTCGGCTGTAAGGTCGGCGTCGGTGACGAAGTCATCTGCCCCAGTCTCACCTATTGGGCTTCCGCCTTCCCCGTTTTCTCGCTCGGCGCGACCGTTGTTTTCGCCGAAGTCGACCCCGTTTCGTTGTGTATTGATCCCAAGGATATCGAGCATCGCATAACGCCGCGCACGAAGGCGATTTTGGTCGTTCACTATCTTGGCCATCCCGCCGACATGGACCCGATCATGGAGATCGCCAACAAGCACGGGATCAAGGTGATCGAGGACGTGTCGCACGCGCAGGGCGGGCTCTACAAAGGCCGAAAGGTCGGCGGTATCGGGCACGTCGGCGCGATGTCGCTGATGGCGGGAAAGTCGCTCGCAATAGGCGAGGCCGGCATTCTCGTGACGGACGACGTGGAGATATATGAGCGGGCGGTTGCATTCGGCTTCTATGAGCGAGCGAAGGGCGAGTTTGAGACTCAGTATTTGAACGAGTTCGCCGGGCTGCCGATGGGCGGCTACAAGTATAGGATGCACCAGCTCAGCTCAGCAATGGGGCGCGTGCAGCTCAAGTATTACGACCAGCGAAGCGCGGAAATCCGCAAGGCGATGAACTACTTCTGGGACTGCCTGGAGGGCGTCCCGGGGCTCAGGGCGCATCGTCCCGCGAAGGATTCGGGAAGCACCATGGGCGGCTGGTATGCCGCGCGCGGACTGTATGTGCCGGAGGAACTGGGCGGGCTGTCGGTTACGCGGTTCTGTGAGGCCGTGCGAGCGGAGGGTGTGTCAGCATCGCCCGGATGCAATCTGCCTCTGCACCTTCACCCGATTATGAACACCTGCGATGTCTACGGCCACGGCAAGCCTACACGCATTGCCAACTCGGATAGGGATCTGCGTCAGCCGGAGGGCAGCCTGCCGGTGACGGAGGGCATCACCAAGCGCACCTACAGCATTCCGTGGTTCAAGCACTACAGGCCGGCGTTGATCGAGGAGTACGCGGGCGCGTTCAGGAAGGTGGCGGAGAATTATCGGGACCTGCTGGCCGGTGACCCCGGCGATCCGGAACACCTCGGCGGCTGGCATTTCTTCAGTCACAGGTAGGGTGACTGCGTGTCGCTACCCCACCCCGACCCTCCCCTTCGCAAGGGGAGGGAGCAAGCAGATTCCTCGACTGCGCTCGGAATGACGCGTGGTCGACTACGCTCGGAATGACGGGTGGTTGGCTCGAGAGCAGACTTACCAGCCTAGTGTATCTTCAGTCCTTCCTCCAGCACCGCGATGTAGTTTTCCACCGGCATGTAGTCAGTCAGGGAGTTGCCGGTGCCGAGAGCCCAGAAGCCGTCGGCAAAGCACTGCTCTATCTGCTTTCGGGCGTAGGCCTTTACCTCATCTATCGTCGACCGGCAGATGACGTCCACATCCAGGCCACCTAGGGCGGTCACGCGGCTGCCGTACTGCTTCTTGAACTCCGATACGGGCAGGATGATGTCCTCGAATGAGTGCTTTGCGTCGATCTTGCAGTCATCGATCAGGTCGTCGTAGACTTCTGCCAGATTTCCGCACGAGTGCAGGATGAATGGCTTGTTCTGCTCGTGCGCGTGGGCGACCATCCGCTTGTAGATCGGGAACACGTGCTCGCGGAGGAGCTCGGGCGAGAGGAACGTGGAGGTCTTGAACCCGAGATCATCGCCCTGCCGCAGCGCGCCAATCGCGTCCATCGTCGAGAGCTGCCGGACCGCGCTAATGTGCAGGCTGCCGACCCGCCGGAATACCTCCGCTACCAGTTCCGGGTCGTCGATCAGCGCGTACGAAAGGCCGATGGTGCCCATCATTCTGGAAACCCACTCATACGGCCCCGCGCAGACACCGCCGACGATCTTCGCGCCGTCCGGCAGCAGCTTTGCGACGGTCTCGAAGTGTGAGAACTCGATCGGATTGGACTCGTCCGGCCAGGGATACTTCTCATAATCCTCGCGGTTGCGAATAACAACCTGAGCCTCACTGCCCTCGGACAGGGCGTGGTGCCCCTCCGGAAGCGGCAGACGAGGACCTACTTCCATCGGCACGCAGTCGTAGCCCATGCCCAGCCAGAAGTCCACGTAGGTTTTCCAGTACTCGTCGTGGGGCAAGCGAGGGAAATCGGTTCCGGTTCGGGTTGCGATGAACTCGGCGCTTGCGATGTGCTCGTAGAACGGAAGGTGATCAGGTCTGCCCGAGCGCCAGAGCACCTTGAGGAACTGATCGAAATCCGGTTGGCGTGTGAGTTTCATGGTCGTATCTCCTAGCTACGGAGGACCTCTCCCCCGGCCCCTCCCCTGGAAAGGGAGGGGAGATAGACATTTTACCTGCGGCAGGCGGGGCTGGCAAGTGGTACGGAGGATTGCTCGCCGACGGGGTGGCCACGCGGGGGGGCGAGATGTCACATAAAGATCACACTAATACGAGTAGACGTACAGTTTGCTGTGTGCTAAACTGCGAACGCAAGTGCGAATTACGAAGGAGAAGTTGCCCTAATGAGGCTAAGTGTGATCGCATGTGTAGTAGTACTTGCATTACCGCTGGTTGCGCACGGCGCGGCATTGACGGATGCCAGCGCCAAGTGGACAGCGGGTGACAAAAGTGGAGCAATAGCTGCATGGCGAGGTGTGGTCAGCACATCCAAGGATCCAAAAGAGCTGGACAACGCCAGAAGCCGCTTGGCGGATGCTCTGCTTGCTACGGGTGACACCGCCGGAGCGGTGGCCGTGTGGAACGAGCTGATTCAGACCTCGGCACAGCCCACATTGCTTGCCACGGCGAAAATGCGCGTCGCGTATTGCGCGACGAAGCAGAAGGTGCCCGTGAAAGATCAGATCGCCGCGTTCATGAGGGTGGTCAATGAACACCCCACCACAGCCCAGGCACGGACATGCCTGCTTCGGGTGGCGTATCTCAAGGACAAGAGCGAACCCAAGAATGCCGCCGCTGCGTTTGGCGAGGTGTCTGCCAGGTATCCGGGTACCAGAGAGGCTGCAGAGGCAGACTACAGACGCGGGATGGTATGCGAACGCGGACGTCAGAATATTGATGAAGCAATCCGAGCGCTGGAGGCGGCGGCTGAGAACCGCCAGGCAACCAGTTTTGTCCGTCAGGCCGCAGCTGTCGAGGCCGGGTACGCGCGTATCATGAAGTATATGGGTTCAGCCTCCAAGCCTGACGTTCAGGCAGCGGCAGATTACATCAAGAGGATCATTCCTACAGTGACCGATTGTGAGTTGCTGGCGAGAGCGCGGCTTGCCTACGGAGAATGCTGTCTGGAGATCGAGGGCGGGCCGGAGGACGCACCACCGCCGCTGGAGGAGGCTCTGGAGCGACACGAGGCTGACTATATCGGTCAAGCTGAGACTGCGTTTAAGGCAGTGCTATCTTCTAAGTGCTCTGCGTATGTGAAGCTCACGGCTTGGTACTACCTCGGCCACGCGCTTCCGATGGAGGGCGAGAAGGCGGAAGCGAAACGTTGTCTCGACCAAGTGTTGGCAGGTCTCAAGGGCGCTACACTCAAGGAAAAGCAGAAGGATTGGGTCAGACTTCGTGGGATGAAGACTGCCAATGGCCATGCCGCCGGCTGGAGCATGCACGTGCAGTGGAACTATATGGTTCAGATGGCCGCATGGTGGCAGGCCGAGATGCTGCGATCGATGGGTCTCAAGTCAGAGTCTGAGGTGATCCTGCGTCAGATCGTAGAGGAGTATGGTACAGATAAACCCAAACACTGGACCGTGAAGTCGGCCGAGAAGAGGCTGGGGCTAACGGAGGAGGTGGTCGAATGAGACGAGCGTTGCTTGTTCTATGCGTCCTCTCCTTGGTCTTGTCTGCTCTGTCTGCGCAGGCAGGAGCACCTGCGGACCGCGCAGTCCATGTCCTGGGCAGCATACCAGAACACGATGGCCGATTTGACACTGCTGCGGGCTGCAGGATTGGCTTTTCGGCGGATCTTTTGGGAGAGTGGGTGACGACCTCTCATACCATTGGCACACGGCATTGGCAGGCCAGGATTTCTATTCACCCTCAATCACACTGACTGCCAGAGAGCAGTGGGTTGGCCAGCAGGATCATATATGGGTGCGTGTGACGGATAATGCCGATGGGTACTCGGCAACTGGAAACGCGTACGTTAACATCCATAAGCCGATCGAATGGGAGATCAAGAATACCTATCATGAGTTTGGCCCGTCCTTTCGCGCATCAGATTATGTCTATGGCGACGTTGATCCCGAAAAGACTGTGACTTACGTAGTCACGAGGACCCATACCGAGAAAGTGGATATAGAGTTTGGCGGGTGCGTAACAATCAAGATGATCGAGGGACACTTCAACGTTACAAACGGGGATGAATGGACCTCCACAACGGGTATGGAGATCCCAGGTGTGGTAAAATATCAGTACGACGGCTACCTTAGTGGCCGCGTAGTATTTGATGTCACTGAGGGCGACGTGCTTAAGTGGAACTGCGATGGTACATCGTGTAAGTCGAACTTCAAGGTCAAGGTCCCCGGCGGGTGCGAGTACAGAACTGAGAACGTGCAGCTCTAGTGGAGGAATTCAAGATGAAGAAAAAGAGAGTGGTATTCCGCGCTGCTCTATTGATGGCATGTGCGGCGTTAGCGTATGGCGTAGCCCATTCAATTGCTCCGTCGCGATGGACTCCAGATCCGGATAACCCGCTGCCGGTGGCGTTGGGCATTGAAGCGGACAGGGCATTGTCCCTCAAGCGAACTGCAGCCGAAAATGCGGTGGAGTCCATTCTTGGAGCTGCGCGGGAACTGAGGCTCGATGATGCCATCACCAAATACGAGAAGCAGTTGGAGAACGATCCTCAATCCGCGCTGAAGCATTTTCAGCTTGGCTATGCCTACCTGCTTAGAGAGAGTTACGATTACACGGAAGCAATGCATGAGCAGACGAGCAGCGGAGAGCGTGTGCGGAATGGGCTACGGGAGTTGCGTAAGGCTCTTCAGCTTCAACCCACACTGAGCGCGGCTGCTGTGACGCTCGGCGCTCGTTATTCGGTGGACGATCCTTCAGAGGCTATAAGAATCCTCCAAGGTGTAATGAAGCGCGAACCGGGGAATGCAGAGGCGATGCTGTGGCTGACCAAAGCTTATACGGCTAATCCGGGGCGGAATTCCGCCTACGATGAGGACACGGCGATAAAATGGCTGAAAGTACTGATCGTATTGCGGCCTACCTGGTATCGTCCTCACCTCTCCCTTGCCGCATCCTATGTGAATAAGGGAAGAAGGTTCTCAGCCAATGGAAAAGTGTTTACAGTTGAACCTTGGAGGAGTCAGGCTATCGCCGAGTTCAAGGAAGTAGTACGGCTGCCAGAGTCAAGCGAGAGGGCAGTCACCTTTGCCAAGGCGGAGATAACACGCCTCACCGCACAACCCGTGCAGTAGAAGCACGTAAAGACGTTCTGTGGGAACGGCCCCGGCGGCAGCCGCCGGGGCCTTGTTTGAATTGCTGTTTCGCGCCACGCGGCACTAAGTCTGGATTAGGGATTCTTGACGGGGTAATTGCGCGGCAGTATAATTGGGCTAGTGGACTAGAGCGCGGTTCCGGAGGAGGAAGATCGGACTGCGCTTTATTGTTGTGAACATGCCAAATCCTTACCTCGAATTTGCGAAAGAACTTGGGCTGATCGTCGCTATCGCGGTGGCCGTGCTTCTCTTTGTGATGGTCGCCGTGCTGTACATCATCCTCAAGCTTCGATGGGTCATCGCGCGGATTCAGAGCCGGTTGGGGCCGAACAGGACGGGCCCATGGGGTGTCGCGCAAACGGTGGCCGATGCGCTGAAGTTGTTCCAGAAAGAAGATATCATCCCCTGCGGCGCTGATCGGTGGCTGTTCACGATGGCGCCCGCGATGGTGTTCATCCCCGCGTATCTCGTCTACGTCGTTATCCCCTTCGGCGAGGGCATGACCGCCAGATCGCTCAACATCGGCGCGATCTACATCAGCGCGATATCGTCGATCGGCGTGATCGGGATTATCGTGGCGGGGTGGGCCTCGAACAACAAGTGGTCGCTCTTGGGCGCGTTCAGAGGCGCGAGCCAGCTTATCGCCTACGAGGTGCCGATCATACTGGCGCTGTCGGTTCCGATTCTCGTGACCGGAACGCTCGACCTCGACAAGATCGTGCAGGCGCAGGCAGGCGGGTTCTGGCACTGGAACCTGTTCAACATCGCCCAGTGGCCGATGCTGCCGATTGCGTTTCTGGTGATGCTTATCGCGGGGCTGGCGGAGATCAACGTGACCCCGTTCGACATTATGGAGGCGGAGTCCGAGCTTGTTGCAGGCTTCAACACCGAGTACTCGGGCATGAAGTTCGCGCTCTTCTTCCTCGCCGAATTCGCGGCAGGTTTCACGCTGGCCGCGATCATCGTGACGCTGTTTCTCGGGGGGTTCCAACCTCCGTTCGCGGCGCTTGGCGCGCAGTTGCAGGGGGTTACGTTCCACGGTGTATCGCTGTTCTCGCTCGTGTCTCTCTTCTGGTTCATCTTCAAGTGCTGGGTGGTCGTGCTTCTGATTATGTGGATTCGTTCGACCTTGCCTCGGGTCAGGATGGACCAGCTTATGAACCTGAGTTGGAAGGCGCTGATCCCGGCCGGGCTCGTGAACCTGATTCTGACCGGCGCTTACGTCGCATTTTGGATGCCTAAGTGAAATCGACCTACTTCAAGGATTTCATAAACGCTTTTGTGAGCATCGCCAAGGGCCTTTGGGTGACGGTGACCCATTGGAGCATCGCGCGGCCGCCGGTGACCGAGCTCTATCCGGACGTGCAGCCTGAGCTGCCGGAGAACTATCGCGGAGTGCCCTCGCTGCCGGTGAACATGGAGACGGGGCGGTCGGGCTGCATCGGCTGCGGGGCGTGCGCGAGGATATGTCCTGAGGGGGTCATCAGGGTCGAAGTAGATAAGAGCGACCCGAAGGACCGCAAACCGGCGGTGTTCGAGATCGACATTTCCCGCTGCATGTGGTGCGGGCTGTGTACCGAAGTCTGCCCGACCAATGGCTTGAAGCCCGGGCGTGACTTTGAACTGGCTTGCTACACGCGGGAGTGTATGATATACGACAAGGACAGACTGGAGGCGATGGGCGGCAAGTTCACCCCAGAGCCGAAGCCAGAGGAGCGCGAGGGGTCTTCTTAAGCATGGAATCCCGAAAGGCAGAAAGCCAGGAAAGGGATACGGCAAGAAGGCGTTTCGACGATCTCTCCAACGCAGTGATCGCCGCTGCGATAGAAGTGCATAGAAAGCTCGGGCCAGGATTCGTTGAGAACGTTTATGAGCAAGCGCTTAGGGCGGAGCTCAAGCATAGAGGCATCCCGTTCGAGTCTCAGAAGGAAGTGTTGATCAGCTACAAAGGCAACACGGTCGGCCGGCACGTGCTCGACCTCGTTGTCGCGGGATGGCTTGTTGTTGAACTGAAGGCTGTGGCTTCATTGGAGCAGATTCATGTAGTGCAAGTGAAGTCATATCTTCGAGCCATCGGGTCGAACGCCGGACTCCTACTGAATTTTGGTGACGTGATACTGGATATCAAGCGCGTGGTGGTGCGGTTTGAGCGACGGGTAGGCCAAGCGGCGGCCGTCTGAAATCCGTTTTCTGTCTTTCTTACTTTCGGGCTTCCATGCTGATAAGAAGCTATGCAAATACTTGGGTTTGAAATAACCGGATATCAGTTGGCGTTTGTGGCTTGTGCCGGGGTGACGGTCGGCGCGGCGCTGGGTGTGGTGCTTATGCCCAACATCCTGCGTGCGGCGCTGTTTTTGGGGCTGTCGCTCGTTGGCATCGCGGGGCTGTATGTGCTCATGAACGCGCCGTTTCTGGCGGCGGTGCAGATAATGATCTACGTCGGCGCGATTACGACGATGATCATCCTCGCGATATTCCTTTCGAACCGGGTGATGAAGATCGGCTTCTTCCAGGCGATCTACAACCCGATACTAGCCGCCGGCGCTGCGGGCACGATGTTCCTCTTTCTGTTCATCACGGTTGCGAACTCGGTGTGGATCAAGAACGCGGTCAACCTGGAGCCAAACAAGACTGATGTTGGAGTCGAAGCGGTCGCGAAGGCGCTTCTGCAGCCCTATGTGTTCCCGTTCGAACTTGCGTCGGTGGTGCTGCTGGCGGTGCTGGTCGGGGCGGTTGTGATTGCAAAGGAGGACCCGAAGGATGCATGAGAGCGTATACGGCATTCCGGTATCCTGGTATCTGACCGTCGGCGCGATGCTGTTTACGATCGGGCTCTTCGGCATGATGGTCCGCCGCAGCGCGATTGGAATGCTGCTTTCGATCGAGCTGATGCTGAACGCGGCGAGTATCAACCTGGTCGCGTTCGGCTCGTATCTGAAGCAGCCGACGATAGTCGGGCAGATTTTCACCATTTTCGTCATCACCCTGGCCGCCGCCGAAGCCGCGATCGGCCTTGCGATAGTGATCAATATCTATAGGCTGGAGCAGCACATAGATGCGGATAAGATCACGGCGATGAAGGGATAGTGGATTTCCGTTTGGCCAGAGGGTCGGCATGCACTTCGTGAAGAAAGCGGAATACCTGGGCGAATACAGAGTGCGGCTCTCATTCGAGGACGGGAGCGTGCGAGACGTTGATCTGGCCCCGCACCTTGACGGCGAGATCTTCGAGCCGTCAAAGGATGTGGAGTACTTTAAGACGCTGCGCGTCGAGCCCGATCTGGACACGATTGTGTGGGACAACGGCGCGGACATGTCGCCGGACTCTCTGTATGAAATAAGCAAAGCCGTCAAGAAGACAGCGGCGTAGGGCGGACAGCAGCTAACAACTAATGACTGAATACGCTTGGCTCATACCACTAATACCGGTTCTGGCGTTTGGGCTGATTATCGCCTTTGGGCGGAGGCTGCCGGGCGAGGGGGCTTACGTCGCCATTGGGGCGATGCTCTCGTCGCTCGTGATGTCGGTCGTCCTCGCGGTGCAGTGGTTCGCGCACGCGACGCACGCCCATGGGCACGAGATCGAGCCCTTCAGCCGGTCGGTGAACTGGATGCCGGGGCTGAACGTGAACATGGGCTACAGCGTGGATGCGCTTTCGTGCGTGATGCTGCTGGTCGTGACGGTCGTTGCCTCGATGGTGATGATCTACTCGGTCGGCTACATGCACGGCGACAAGCGGTATCCGAGGTACTTCGCGTATCTGTCGCTCTTCTCGGCCGCCATGCTGACGCTGGTGATCGCCAACAACATCCTGCTGATGTTTATGGCGTGGGAGTTGGTCGGCCTGACCTCGTATCTGCTGATCGGCTTCTGGTTCGAGAAGCCCTCGGCGATGCGCGCGGCGAAGAAGGCGTTTTTGGTCACCCGCGTCGGCGACGTCGGGTTCCTGGCGGGGATGATTCTGCTGTTCCTCTACACCGGCTCGTTCGATCTGTTCGGGCACTCCGGCATATTCGAGAATTTGGACAAGTTCGAGGGATTCGTCCACGTCGGGAGGCTGGCGATTCCGATGGCGGCGATGGCCGGGCTGCTGCTCTTTTGCGGAGCGGTGGGCAAGAGCGCGCAGTTCCCGCTGCACGTTTGGCTGCCCGACGCGATGGAAGGCCCAACTCCAGTCAGCGCGTTGATCCACGCGGCTACGATGGTCGCGGCAGGCGTGTATCTGGTTGCGAGAATGTATCCGGTGTTTCTGGCGGACACGAGTCACATGGCGCTGAACGTGGTCGCCTATGTCGGAGCGTTCACTGCGCTGTTCGCGGCGAGTATCGGCATCGCCCAGAACGACATTAAGCGGGTGCTGGCGTACTCGACCGTGAGTCAGCTCGGATATATGATCATGTCGCTGGGCGTGTTCGGCTACGTCGCGGCGATCTTCCACCTGATGACGCACGCGTTCTTCAAGGCGCAGTTGTTCCTCGGCTCGGGAAGCGTCATCCACGGGACAGGCACGCAGGACATCCGCGAGATGGGCGGCCTGCGCAAGAAGATGCCGTGGACCTACTGGACGTTCCTGGTCTCCACGCTCTCCCTGTGCGGTATCCCATTCGTAACCGCTGGCGGATGGAGTAAGGAAGAGATCCTGACGGTCGCATACCACACGAACCCGATCGTATTCTGGGCGGGTGTCCTCGGCGCATTCACGACCAGCTTCTATATGTTCAGATTGGTCTACAAGACGTTCCACGGTGAGCCGCGCAATCACGAGATTCACGCTCACGAATCGCCCACAGTGATGCTGACGCCGCTGGTGATCCTGGCGACGCTTGCGATCTGCGCGGGCTGGGTCGGGACGCCGTTCAAGAACCTCTTCGAGCACAGTATGATGCCGGTTCTCGGGCATTTCGAGGAGATGCTTCCTGAACTGCCGCACGGGTTCTCAGTTGTGACGTTCGCTATTGGAACTTGCGCCGCGCTGGCGGGTATCGGGCTGGCCTCGATCATCTGGCTGAAGCCGATGCTAAAGATCGAGAAGCTGGAGCCCGCGTTCGGGTGGCTGCAGAAGCTCGTAGAGAACAAGTATTACATCGATGAGATCTACCACGCGACGATCATACGATTGCTGATGATCGCCGCGGCGTTTATGTACTGGTTCGATAAGTGGGTGATCGACTACCTGATTGTTAACGGTGTCGGCTACCTGACGATGATTGCGTCGGCGGTCTGGGGCTGGTTCGACAGGACGATCGTCGATGGGCTCGTGAACCTGACGGCGTGGATTACCGGGTTCACCGGGCGATGCGTGAGACATTTGCAGACCGGGGTCGCGCAGCAGTATGTGTTCCTGTTGGTGGCGGCGGTTGTTGTTATCAGCCTGGCCGCGCTGGGCGCCGCGTTCTTGAACGATACGGAGGCAGCATGGATTCCGCGTATATCCTTCCGATTCTGACGTTTTTCCCGCTCCTCGGGGCGGCCATATTGATGTTCATCCCGAAGGAGAAGCCGTCGGCGATCAAGGCGTCCGCGATTGCCGTCAGCCTCGTCCCGCTGGCGATATCGATCTGGCTGTGGTTTGCTTACGATCGGTCGGGCGCGCAGTTTCCTAACGGCACTCAGTTCGAAAGCCTTGCGCAGTGGATCCCGTCGCTGGGCGTGACTTTCAAGATGGGTGTCGACGGCCTGAGCGTGCCGCTCATATTCCTCACGACGCTGCTGACGACGCTGAGCCTGATCTACTCGACGTTCATTGAGGTCCGGCCGAAGGAATACTTCTGGATGTTCCTGCTGCTCGAAACGGGCATGCTGGGAGTCTTCACGGCGCTGGACTTCGTGCTGTTCTTCGTGTTCTGGGAAGTGTCGCTGGTGCCGATGTATTTCCTGATCGGCATCTGGGGCGGCCCGCGCAGGGAATACGCCGCGATCAAGTTCTTCATATATACGATGGTCGCAAGTATGGCGATGCTGCTGGCGATTCTGGCGCTTTACTTCACCAGCGGGCACACGTTCGATATGGAGAAGATCGCGCAGGCGCACCCGTTTGCGAAGGCTTCTCTGATGGGCTCGCTGGTGTTCTGGGGTTTGTTCTTCGGTTTCGCGGTCAAAATGCCGATGTTCCCGTTCCATACCTGGCTTCCTGACGCTCACGTCGAGGCGCCCACGGCAGGCTCGGTGATACTTGCCGGCGTGCTGTTGAAGATGGGCAGCTACGGGTTTATGCGAATTCTGATGCCGATGATGCCGGAGCAGTTCGCTCAGTATTGGCTGCCGATAGCGGTCCTGTCGCTGGTTGCGATCATCTACGGCGCGTTTGTGGCGATGGCGCAGACCGACCTCAAGAAGCTGATCGCGTATTCCTCGGTCAACCACATGGGATATGTGACGCTGGGGTGCGCGGTTGCTGCGGCGGCAACGATGAACGAGTCCGCCCGCGTGCTAGCGCTGAACGGCGCGCAGATGCAGGCATTCAGCCACGGGTTGATCACGGGCGCGTTGTTCCTTCTCGTGGGCGTAGTCTACGAGCGGGCGCACACGCGGAATCTGGCCGATTTCGGCGGGCTCGGGGCAAAAGTGCCCGTCTATGCGGGAATGCTCGCGTTCTGCAGCTTTGCGTCTCTCGGATTGCCTGGTATGACGGGGTTCATCGCCGAGCTTTCGGTTCTGACAGGAAGTTACAACGCGAGTCCGCTGCTTGCCGGGCTGGCGTTGATCGGCATAGTCGTGACTGCGGCGTATATGCTCTGGATGCTGCAGCGCGTGCTTCTGGGGCCGCTCAATCCGAAGTGGGAGAAGATGCCGGACGCCGACGGGCGGGAAATCCTGAGCCTCGCGCCGCTGATGGCTCTGACGCTGTTCTTCGGCGTTATCCCCGGTCCGGTGCTGGCGTTCTTCACGAACGCATCGAATGCGATATTGGGGCTGATTCACTGATATCGGAGGCGCTTGAATGGCACAGGCCAAGATCGACATACCGATGGATGCCATATCGGAACTGGCTTCACGCTACCACGTGAAGGAGCTTGCGCTATTCGGCTCAGTCCTGAGAGAAGACTTCGGGCCCGACAGCGATGTTGACGTGCTGGTGGAATTCGAGGCGGAAGCTCAGATCGGTTTTATGGAGTTGTCGGCTCTGGCTCGTGAATTGTCGGCAGTGATGAAGCGAAGGACTGATGTGGTGCCAAAGAAAGGTCTAAAAGCAGTGATACGGCGGTCGGTGCTGGAGAGCGCTCAGGTGATATATGCGAACTGATAAGCTGTATCTTGTGGATATGGTTGAAGCCACGCAGCAGATCGAGGAGATCCTGTTGGGCGTATCCAAGGAGCAGTTCATGGACAGCATCACTCTTCAGGGTGCCGTCATGTATCAGCTCATTCGCATTGGAGAGGCGGCGGCACGGGTGTCGGGGAATTGACGGCGCGCCACCCTGAGATTCAGTGGGCTGACATAGGGGCATTCCGCAATAATGCTGTTCATGCCTACTTTTCGACCGATTGGGAAATCGTCTGGGTGGCCGGAACCATGAACGCAGTTGTGCTGGGACAGCAGATTGCCGGCATCCTTGCTGATGAATTCCCGGAAAGCGATCGTTGAAGATAGACGACTGACTAGATATGCACATAGGCAATCTGACACTTATCATACCGGCTCTATACTTGATCGCGGCGGCGGTTGTGGTGCTGATCCTTGGCGTCATCGCGGCGGCGAACCCGAAGGGCAAGGTCGAGCACTACTTCTCCGCGCATTATCTTGCGCCGTGTCTGATGATACCGGCGCTCGTGTTGGCTGGAGGAGTGATATACCTGGCTCTGGGGCTGGCCGGCCGTACCAGCAGCGTTATGTTGGCTGGCCGCATGGTCGGTGCGCCTGCCGCTGGGCTGTTCGTGACATCGCAGGGCGCACAGCTTGTGGTTGATCCATTCGCGGCGATACTCTCGTTCATCGCGATCGCCGGCACGCTGATAGTGATGCTTCTTTCGATCGATCACTTCGGCGAGTTCCAAACGCACAAGTCTGAATACTACGCTCTTCTGATGTTTGCCACGGCGGCGGCGTCGCTGGCGGCTGCCGCGTCAGATCTGATCGCGGTCTACCTCTCGATCGAGTTCCTGAGCCTTGTGAGCTATGTGCTGGCGGCGTATACCAAGACCGACAGGCGATCGGGCGAAGCCGGACTGAAGTATTTCCTGTATGGCGCGGCGTGTTCAGCGATCATGCTCTACGGAATGTCGATCCTCTTCGGCGTAACCGGCGGAAACACGTCGTTTGCGGCAGTCGCGCGGCACTTCAACATGGCGTCGCCGGAGACGGCTCTGGGTGCGGCGGCTTCGGGCGCGGGTTGGGTTGCGGTGGTGTTCATACTTGCCGGGCTCGGATTCAAGCTCGCGCTGGTGCCGTTCCAGTTCTGGGCGCCCGATGTTTATGAGGGCGCGCCGACGCCTATCACCGCGTTTTTGTCCATCGTCAGCAAGGCGGCGGGACTTGCGGTGCTGGTGCGGTTCCTGCTGGTGATTGCTAATCCGGCGGGCACTCCGTCGGCCCTGAGTTGGTATTGGATTTTGGTCGTGCTGACCGGTCTCAGCATGCTCTGGGGCAACCTCGTCGCTATCTGGCAGACGAACATCAAGCGAATGCTGGCTTATTCGAGCATCGCACAGGTCGGCTATATGATGGTCGGCGTGCTTGCCGAGATGCACGTCTTCCTGCGAGGCAATATGGACGGCGGCGGCGCGGTGCGCGCGATCTTCGGCGGCTCGCTCCCCTGGGGACTGCAGGGCGTGATCGTGTTCCTGACGGCATATCTGCTGATGAACCTGGGCGCGTTCGCGGTCGTGGTGGCTGTGGGCAAGAGACTCGGGTCGGATGCGATCCAGAGCTATGCTGGGCTGATGAAGCGCTCGCCCTTGTACGCGGCGGCGCTGACCGTGTTCTTCGCATCGCTGGCGGGTATTCCGCCTACTGCCGGGTTCCTTGGCAAATTCCTGGTGTTCGGGAGCGCGGTGAAGGTCGGCATACTGGGCCACTGGGAGTTGATCATTCTCGCGGCCCTGGGGGTTGTTAACAGCGTGATATCCGTCTACTATTACTTCAACGTGGTGCGGCTGATGTTCTTCGCGCCGCCGTCGCCGGCTGTTCTTCCCGAGTCAGAGGGTAAGCAACTGCGCGGAAGCCTGGCGGTCACCTCGGCCATCGTTGCCACCTTGATCCTGACGCTGGGGCTGATCGTGCTGGCGAAGCCGGTGTCCGACCTGGCGTCGAAAGCGGTGTATTCCCAGGCGTCGAGCGGCGCCTCAGTGGTCGCCAACCAATCCAACGGAGATATTGACTTAGTTCAGAGGCACAGATGAGTGAGATAACGGGAAAACAAGCCCACCAGGTGTGGCTGGTGGCGGCGGAGAAGGTTAAGGACCGCGTCATAGCGCCGACGCTGTATCGCGCGCTGGAACTGCCGACGGGGATCACCCTGGACGGCGACGAGTTCATCCTTGGGTTCTCGAATGCCGATCTGCCGATGGCCGGTCACCTGCGGAGCGCGCAATATAGGGCGATAATCGACCAGTGTGTGAGCGAAGTCGTCAAGAAGAAGGTCCGCGTGCGGATCATCGAAGGCACGACCCTCGAAGACTACACCAACTATAAGCAGCGGCTCATGGCCAGGGATGCCACTCAGGTCACTGTCAATGCTCAGAAGGAACGCGAGCGGGCGATCATCGCCAAGTGGGACGAGGTCGGTGAGCAGATAACCCGGCGGTATGCGAGGCTGCAACTGCGGCAGTTGGCGCAGAGCCGGGCGGAGTTCATGTGGGAAGCCTTCAGGATCATCAACAAGGCCGTCGAAGAGATGGGCTACGATGACGACTCCGACGAGATCCAGAAGCGCGCGCTGGCCAGGGTGTTCGAGAAGTACGCGACTGTCGTTGAGATTCCGAGCACAATGCTGGCATTTGAGTTCTTCAGGCTCCGCAACGAAGGGAAGCTCTAAGCATTTACAACTCGGGATTTTCGGTTTACCATTAGGGGCGGGGTGGCATAGGTCACTCCGCCCTCAGCTGTACGGGCAAATGGAAGATAAGGGGTGTGGAAAACTGAACGTTCGAGTGCGACGTGGATTCACGCTTGTTGAGCTGCTGACCGTGATTACTATAGTCGCGGTGCTTGCGGCTGTTCTCTTCCCTATACTCGTGAACGCTAAGAAGTCCGCGAAGCGGGCGCAGTGCCAGTCAAATCTGCGGCAGATCGGTCAGGCGTTCGAGACCTATGTTTCGGATAACGGCGGGTGCTATCCCAACACGAACAACCAGTATCTCTGGGCAGGCGCGAACTGGCGAGAGCAACTGCGCAGGTACGTTGTTGCTCCGGCAGGAAAGACCTACGGAATGATACTCACCTGTCCCAACGATCCGACGCCGCCGGGAGTCTACTCGGGCACTTCCTATGCCTACTCAGCGTGTTTCTACATGACTCCTGATCAGGTCAACGCGGTTGCGGACAACAACCACCTTCGCAGCAAGTATGCGACGACAAACCCCGTCCTGCCCTGCACGACGATCAAGTCATCGCTCGTCAGGTTTCCGACCAAGAAGGTCCTCGTAGCCGAGTATTGGACCTTGCACAGCGACAAGCCGACAGTGGGATGGTACGACGACCCTGATGAGGCAGGCAACGACCCTTGGAGCGGCGAGAGGAATTGCCTTCTCGCGGACGGCCACGTGCTTCACCTTTCGACCAGCAAGATTCATCCCGCTTCGAGCCCGGTTGTCAGCCGTCCCCGGCTGCTGCCGGACATAAATCTGACCCGGGACGGGGTCGCCGGCAAGGATATCAAATGAGAGAGATTCGAGTGGAGACGATAGCCGACAGGGTCCGGGAGGCATGTATAGACGCCTGCTGCAATCTGCCGGAGGACGTGCTGGAGGCGCTGAAGCGGTCGCGGGAGATCGAGGAATCGCCGGCGGGCAGGGAAGTATTGGATCAGCTCGTCGAGAATGCCGAGATCGCCCGCACGCAGCACATGCCGATCTGCCAGGACACCGGGTTCGCTATCGTGTTCGTGGAGATCGGGCAGGACGCGCATATCGTGGGCGGCAGCCTCTACGATGCCATCAATGAGGGCGTGCGGCAGGGTTACGAGCAGGGGTATCTGCGCAAGTCCATCGCGCGGCACCCACTGGATAGAAAGAACACCGGCGACAACACCCCTGCGGTGATTCACACCGAGATAGTGCCGGGAGATGGCCTGACGATTACCGTTGCTCCTAAGGGCGGCGGCAGCGAGAACATGAGCGCCGCGAAGATGCTGACTCCGGCGGACGGCTTCGAAGGTGTGAAGCGGTTCATTGTTGACACCGTGAAGAGCGCGGGGTCCAACCCTTGCCCGCCGATTATTGTCGGCGTCGGGCTGGGCGGCACGATCGAGAAGGCGGCGCTGCTGTCGAAGAAAGCGCTCCTGAGGCGGGTAGGGGAGCCGAGCGAGAACGAAAAAGACGCTGAGATAGAGCACGAACTCCTTGCTGCCGTGAACGACACCGGTGTAGGCCCATCGGGCTACGGCGGTCGCGTAACGGCGCTGGCAGTGCACGTTGAGTCTTATCCTTGCCATATAGCAAGCCTGCCGGTTGCGGTCACGCTGCAGTGCCACGCGGCGAGGCACTCGTCATTGAGTGTTTGATATTGATTATTGGTCATTGGGGAGAAGCCAAGTGGTCCGGCTGAAGACTCCACTTACAACCGAAGAGCTGATGGGCTTGCGCGCCGGCGATAGCGTCCTGCTCTCAGGTGTGGTGTATACTGCAAGAGACGCGGCGCACGCGCGGCTGGTTGAGCTGATCCGGCAAGCAAAGCCGCTGCCGATCGATCTGACGGGGCAGGTTATCTACTACGTCGGGCCGACTCCAGCAAAGCCCGGCGACGTCATAGGCTCCGCGGGACCGACCACGTCCGGCCGAATGGACACGTTTGCGCCTCTGCTGCTTCAGGCTGGCCTGAAGGGTATGATCGGCAAGGGGCAGCGCAATCAGGCTGTCCGCGATGCCATTTTCGAGCACAAAGCCGTGTATTTCGCCGCGACAGGAGGGGCCGCCGCGCTGCTGGCGAAGCGGATTGTGTCGTGCGAAGTGGTTGCTTACGAGGATCTTGGATGTGAGGCCATACACCGGCTTGAGGTCAAGGACCTGCCGCTGATCGTGATCAACGACTGCCACGGTGGGGACTTCTATCGGGAGAATCAGGCCAGGTATACACATTGATTCTTGAGTATTGTATATTGATTATTGAAGGGACCTACCGCTGTCAATGATCGGTGACGCACTACCCTGAGGTGCTGCTTGCGATACGAACCATCGAAGCGAATAGAAATACTCCGCGAGCGGGCGCTTGCCCAGCCGGATGACATGTTCCTGCCCGTGTTCCGGCCCTACTACTACCTGGAGGGCTGGATGTCCCAGCCGGATGCGCCGCTCGCGGTACGAAATGCCGCTGCACTGTGCAACGTGATCGACAACATGCCGCTTGTGATGGCTGACGGAGAGATCATCGTCGGCGAGAACGGCGACCGCCAGTGCGACGGTCTGATCAACTTCTCAGTTCCGGACCCGGCCGCCTGGGCGGAACCTGTCGCTTCGAGCGCGCTGAGCGACGAGCAGAAGAGCCGGATGATGCAGTGGCTCAACGAAGACCCGTTCGCGCACCAGAGGCTATCACCTGTCGTGAAGTCCGCCGAACTGCAGCTTGCCGAAGAGCACGGCGTGGTATCCGTGTGGGGCACCGACCTGAACCACAGCATCCGCGACTATGCGAAGGTGCTGAGGCTCGGGTTCTCCGGGATTCAGGCCGAGGTTGAAGCCGCGCTCGCGGCGCTGCGCGCTGATGACCCTGACGCCGATAACCGGCGCGCGAATCTTCTGGCGTTCAAGGCAATCTGTGGATCGGCGAGCGGGATCGGCAGGAGGCATGCCGAGATGGCGCGGCGGATGGCAGCCATTTGCGATAGCCCGAATCAGGCCGCCGAATGGCACGAGATCGCGGATATCTGCGAGCGAGTCCCGGCCCATCCCGCGCGAACGTTCCGGGAGGCCGTCCAATCGCTTCACTTCGCGCACATCATCACCGCCTGGGAAGACGGAATCAACGCGAACGGCATCGGGCGTATAGACCAGTTCCTTTGGCCTTACCTGGAGCGTGATCTGGCTACCGGCGCGATTACGATGGAGGGTGCGGCGGAGATACTCGCGGCGCTGTGGATCAAGCTCTACCGCCCTTACGACGTGCAGCAGATGATGATTGGCGGACAGCGCCCGGACGGCGCCGACGCCACCAATCCTCTGAGCTATCTGGTTCTTGATGTAACCGAGGGCCTCGGCTTCATCCGATGCCTTTCCGCGCGCCTGCACAAACAGAGCCCGCGCGAGTTCGTATCAAGATGCGTGGATCTGCTGGCGGCCGGCGGCGGGATTCCGTTCTTCTTCAACGACGAGGCGCTGGTTCCGGCGCTGGTGAAGCGGGGCATTCCGCTTGAGGACGCCCGCGGCTATGCTGCTATAGGCTGCATCGAGATTACGATTCCCGGCAAGGCGAACCCCCACGCGGTCAGCCACTGGATCAACGTCGCAAAGGTGCTCGAACTCGCGTTGAACGACGGACGCGACCTCATCGACGGAGTACAGGTCGGACCCAGGACTGGTTCGCTTGCAGATTTCACCTCCGTCCACGAGGTCATTTCCGCCTACGAGAGGCAGTTGGACTACTTTGCGACGCTGGCGGTTGATGGGTCGAATGCATCCGAGATCGCGCATAGGGGCCAATACCGGCTGCCGCATCTATCACTCCTAACGGATGGTTGCGTTGCGCGTGGAATGGACATCATCGAGGGTGGGGCTCGGTACAACTACCACTCCAGCGCCGCGATGGGGATTCCTAACGCGGCCGACAGCCTCGCGGCACTGCAATCGGCGGTGTTTGAAGACGGGACCATCAGCCCCGGCGAGATGCTAAATGCGCTGCGGGCCAACTTCGCGAGCTGTGAAGACCTGAGGCTGATGCTCCGGAACCGCGTGCCCAAGTACGGCAACGATCATCCTCTGCCCGACTCATTCGCCGCCGAATTGGCCCGGCACTACTGCGAAACGCTGGCTCGTTACGAGACGCCAAGCGGCGGCACATTCTTCTCGCATCTATTCACGTTCACGCTTATGCTCAGTCACGGCAAGCTGACCGGGGCCTCTCCTGAGGGCCGTCTTGCCGGCGAGCCGCTTGCCTACAGCCTGTCTCCCGCGCAGGGCAGGGACAGGGAAGGCATCACCGCCGCGCTGAACTCGCTTGCCCGGATCCCTCATCATCTTGCCGCCGCCAGCAGTTCGGCAATACTTGAGGTCACGCCGTCCGTTCTGGATCAGGCAGGAAGAGACCAGTTTGTTTCGCTTCTTATGGCCGCTGTGGACAAAGGAATAGGGCAGCTTCAGTTCAACGTTGTAAGCGCCGACACGCTGCGAGCGGCACAGGAGAACCCCGACCGTTACAGCAACCTCTGTGTGCGCGTATCGGGCTTCAGCCAGAGGTTCTGCCTGCTGGACCACGAAATGCAAGAGCATATCATCGCGCGAACCAAGCACGCGCGGTAGCCCTAACCTCCGGTGTTAT
The DNA here is from genome assembly GCA_052035525.1 of Armatimonadota bacterium. Taxonomy (GTDB): domain Bacteria; phylum Armatimonadota; class UBA5829; order UBA5829; family UBA5829; genus DTKD01. The sequence continues at coordinate 5,955 of JBPOHN010000050.1, read as the reverse complement.
GTTCATCCTCCCTGGGTATTAAGCTGCCATCCGGTAAGTAAGTCCCTTGGGAGGGGAACAATTGGCAAGACGTGCTGTCGAATTGGCAGTGGCCGCAACGCTGCTTGCCTTGTCCCTGTCGCACGCCTCCTGCGACAGGATACGCGTGGATCTGAGTCCTGTCTTCCCGGCAAAGCTGGAGTCTTCCTCGCTTGCCGGACACTCGCCGTCACGACGGCAGGCGATCACTCGCATTGCCTTACCGGGTTTCAGTTCCTCCGTGTCGAGCGGCGATCCAGCTCTGCCCTGCAGACTGATTTATGTGGCGTTGCCTCCTGACGCGGACCTCCGGAGCGTCAGCGTTGTCCGCGGCAGCTACTCCACCACTGCCGTTCCGGGGTCCTATGATGTGCTCCCCGTTCCTTCCGCCGCAACGTCCGATGGGCAGAGGAACTGGGGACCGGGCAAGCAGGTGCGTGAGGGGCGGAATCAGAAGACCTACGCCAGAGACGCCTTCTATCCATCTCAGCATATCCGTGTGGCCTCAGTGAGCCAATTGAGAAGCTGGAAGATCGCAGCAATCGAGTATTGGCCCTACGCTCACAATCCTAAGACCGGCCAGTTGCGTCTGCTGAAAGGCGACGGGGTCGAGCTGCAGTTCAGGCGGGACCGCAGCGCAAGCCCGCCAAAGGCTGATCCGGTGGCTGCCGCGATGGCAGGGTTCGTCAACAACAAGCAGGCCGCGGCCAGGTGGTACGCCCCTTCACCATCTTCTACGAGCTCTGCTCCGGCGCCAGGCTACGCGATCATCACCACGAACGCCATCAAACAGGCAAGCCACAACCTACGCAGTCTCGCGGTGTGCCTCGGAAGTCGCGGGTTTGCCGCCAGGATCGTCACTGAGGATGACTGGGGAGGTGGCATTGGCGATGTCGCGGCCGAACATATCCGCGCCTGGCTCAGAGAGAACTACCTGAGGCTCAATCTCCAGTACGTACTCCTCATCGGTAATCCTCATCCCGTGTTGGGTGACGTGCCCATGAAGATGCTGTGGCCAAGGAAGTGGTCGTCCTCGTACCGCGAAGCCCCTTCCGACTACTACTATGCTGATCTGACCGGCAACTGGGACCGCGATGGTGACGGGTACGCAGGCGAAGAGCCCGACGATTTCGGCATTGGCGGAATCGACCGTATCCCCGAGGTGTATGTGGGCCGCATTCCTTTCTTCGGGAACATCGACGAGTTGGACCGAATTCTCAACAAGACGATCCTGTACAAGAGCGCCGTTCGCCTCGGCTGGAACAGAAGATGTCTGATGGCAATGAAGCCTCTGGATGCCTCCACGCCGTCGTATCAGCTCGGAGAGCAGATAACAGCGGACGTCCTTTCGGAGTTGGAAATCAACCCCGTCAGAGTATACGACAGCACTTATCCGCCCGCCGTCTGGCCGGAGCGATATCCGTGCGACTACGATGTGGTCCTGAACGAATGGAGTGCCGGGGCCGGCCTTGTTCTATGGATGACCCACGGAACCTACAACACCGCCAGCAGCGTATTCATCAGCTCGCGTTGCGCCTACCTTGATGATGCCAGGCCGTCCATAGTGTATATGGCCTCGTGCTCCAATGGACAACCCGAGCACCCCGGCAGCCTGGGCTACAGCGTGCTGGCGAGAGGTGGCGCGAGCACCTTGTCCGCTTCTCGCGTATCATGGTACTACGTGGGAGAGACTGACTTTCGGCATTCTGACAGCATTGGTGGAATCGGCTATCACTACGCCAGGCTCGTTATGGCAATGAAGTCCTGCGGACAAGCTGCGATGGACGCGCGCCTCATCAAGCCCGTATCTATATGGCCTAACCATCTCGTCTTCAATCTCTACGGCGATCCCTCGATCACGTACGATCATCGCCGCACTGTCTCATCTGCGAAGCACATAGCGGATGGGGCGCTCGTAACCATAGACCGCTGCGTCATCAGCAGAGTCAAGGACGCAGGCGAATGCTACGTGCAGGATGTGGACCACTACGCTGCCATCCGCGTGCTCGGAAGTTGGGATGACGTGCCTGTCCCCGGGGCTCTGGTTAGAGTCGTGGGGCGAATGCACACCGAAGGCGCCATGCGCGTGCTCAGGGAAGCCCACATTACCTCTCTTGATAGCTCTCCACCGGTGCCTGGTGTGTGCACGGCTGTGAAGCCGGTTGGACTGCTCAACAGAGAGATCGGAGACAGTAAGACGCTCGGGCTGCTGGTGACGGTTTGGGGTAGGGTAGTGTCCAGCTCTCAGAACACATTCATCATCTCTGATGGCAGCCGGAGTCAGGGGTTGGATGTTAGCTGTCTTGGCGCTGCAGTGCCACCTTCTGCGGGGTCGGTGAAAGTGACGGGGATATCCACTATCGACGGTGTCATAGTCTATGCCCCTGAAGACATAATCCGGTTCAGGGACTAGCTGTCCAGGCCATAGCTTCCTGGGAAGTCAAACAGGAGTCCTCGGCGCCCTCAGTCGGAATTGTCTCGACCCTGAGGCCCTCCGTCGGCTTTGGCCACAGGATACAGTCGGCGCCCGCGGCGGACAGCGCAGCGGCTGTGCGCTCAGGTTCAAGCGTGAGAGCGACTATTGTACCGCCGTGACCCGCTCCCGACAATTTCGCTCCCAGCGCTCCGTTTTCGCGCGCGACCTCAATGAGACAGTCGTTTTGGAGCCCGGACCCACCGAGAGCCTGCTGGATGGAGTGGTTCTCGTTCATCATCTCGCCGAGTAGGGCCCAGTTCCGGTCCAGAAGCGCCTTCCTGCCCAGCCTCCCGAGTTCAGCTATGCGGCAATACCCTTCGACGACTGCTGCCTCGCCCTCGAGCCATCGCTCGCGTATGCTCCTGTGGACGATGCCCGAGTTGCGTCTTATGCCAGTATGAGCAACCACGATGGGAATATCGCGTACGCGGTCCTGCAGTGGCTCCACCGTGGCCAGAGGCTCGTCGTCTCTCTGTTCCAGACTCTCTTTGCCCTGGAAGTCCATAAAGTTGAGGCCGCCAAAAGCCGCCATGTGCTGGTCCTGGAACCCGCAGATAATGCCCATCGTGCGGTATTCGATCTTTCGGGCCATCTCGGCGATATGGTGCAGGTCCATCGCTACGCCCATCTGTTCCAACACCGCCCCCAGGATGGCCACGACCATTGCGGTGCTTCCGGCAAGGCCGGCGCGCTCAGGTATCTCAGTGTGCGCGGACAGGCGATACCGGAATGCCTCCGGATCAAGCTCGAGGTAGCTGAGTATGGCTTTGGGGATGTCCAGCGGATTGCCAAGAAGCCGGAGATCGTCGCGGCTGTGAAGAGTCTGCTCGGATTCTGCCACTGAGACGGTCAGATATTCCGCTTCGGTGAGACGGCAGTAAGCGCGCTCAACGGTGGAGCAAGACACCACCGAACCACCATACATATCCGTTGGATTGCCTATTATGCCGCTTCTGCCAGGAGCAGACGAAACAATCATGGGACCCTCCAAGACGATCCTGAACATGATACCCGATTCGAGGCAGTTTCGTAAGCCCGCGGAATGACGGTGAACCTAGAATCGCCGGATCAGCTCAGCCGCCTCGGCCAGGTCCTGAGCGATCATGTCGGGTCTGCTGTTGAAGTGAGCGGCGTCCTCACGCCTCAGCTTTCCCGTGAGGACGAGTATGGTGCGACATCCCGCCGCCTTTCCTGCCGCTATATCGCGGTCGGTGTCGCCCACCATGACTGAGCTCTCCAGGTCTATGTGATGTTCTTCGGCGGCCTGTAGAAGGAGACCTGCCCGCGGCTTCCGGCAGTCGCAGTTGTCGGTAGCGAGGTGTTTGCAGTAGTAGAACGCCGAGATCGTCCCGCCGCCGTCCCGGACCTGGCGGGTTATCTCGCTTTGAATGGCTAAGAGGTCTTCATCGCGGATGATGCCCTTTGCGACGCCCTGTTGGTTCGATATCACGAATACGGGCCAGCCCGCCTCGTTAAGAGCGCGAATTGCTGCAGGGGCGAAAGGATATATCACAAGCTCGCGGGTGTTCTTGACGTAGTCGTCGCGGTCGGCGTTGATGACCCCATCGCGATCGAGAAAGACGGCTTTCATAGAGCTATGCCGGGCCGCATTGCTTCATCAGGGAGGCGAAGACCAGGTGACCCAATATCATATGCACGTCCTCGATCCGCTGCATGTTGTTGCTATTGACGACCAGGGACTTCTGGGCCACCTTTGCCAGCTTGCCTCCCTCGAAGCCTGACCATCCGATTGTTATCGCGCCCATCTCGTTTGCTTTTTCGACGGCTTTGATCACATTCGGGGAGTTGCCGCTGCCGCTGATTGCAAGCACCACGTCGCCCGGCTGCAGCAGGCTATCGAGTTGCTCAGCGAAGATATTGTCATAGGCGGTATCGTTTGCCCATGCCGTCATCACGGCCACGTTGTCCGTAATCGAGCACGCGCGAAACCGCTTGCCCGTGTATTCCTTCAGACCCTTCTGCAGATCGCAGGCGATATGGCTGGCAGTAGCTGCGCTGCCGCCGTTGCCGAGAATGATGACCTGCCGGCCGTCCGCGTGCGCGGCCTTCAGCGTGTCTATCACATCCTGTATTCTATCCTCAGGCAGCTCAGCAAGAGCTTGAGAAACGAGGTCGAGATACTCTCGGATCATGGTCTCACCTTCTGACGTTGAAGATCACTTTGGAACCGTCACGCTCCATGTTGATAGGCAGCTCTCGCAGGTGCGATAGGTGCTTCCGCACTGCTGCACGATTTTCCGGCGGAACACATACAAGGAAGAATCCTCCTCCACCGGCGCCGGTGATTTTGCCTCCGAGCGCTCCCGCGGACATTGCCATATCGAACAGCTCGTCAATATGAGGGTTGGTGATGCCGCTCGCAAGCTGCCTCTTCCTGATCCAGCCTTCCTTGAGCGTTTGGCCGACCGAAGCTACTGCTCCCAGCCGAAGCTGCCGTGCCAGTTCGTCCGCCTGGTCTCTCATGTCGGTGAGCAGCGCCATCTTCGCGTCGATGTTGCTCTTCTGTTCGGCCAGGACGCCGGAGGCCTGCCTTGTGGTTCCGGTGTAGAACAGCAGAAGGCTCTCGCACAACCTTCGTTTGGCCGCAGGATCCAATTCGATGGAATCCACCTCCACCTGCTCATCTGGAAGGAATTTGAAATGCCTCAGGCCCCCGTAGGCCGCGATGTACTGGTCCTGCTTGCCGATCGGCTTGCCGAGCACGTCGATCTCTATCTGACATGCTTGCTGCGCTAGCAGCTCGGAGGTTACAGACTCGCCTTTGTAGGCATACAGGGCGTTCAGCAGGCCGACGGTAACAGTGCTGGACGATCCCAGTCCCGAGCCCTCAGATGGTATGTCAGCCATAGTCGAGATCTCGATGCCCTTGGTGATCCCGACAATTCTCATCGCCTCTCGGGCCAATTCGTGCTGTATCTCGTTGATCTCGCTGACCATCTCCGTGCGAGTATAGCCCACGCGGATCAGGTCATCAAAGCGTTCCTTGACGATAACGTAGATGTACTTGTCGATTGCGGTGGAGACAACGGAGCCATAGCTCTTTTCGTAGAATCCTCTGAAATCGGTCCCACCGCCGGCAAAGCTTATCCTGAGAGGGGTTTGGGTGATGATCAAGTCCTCAGGGCCTCCGAGCCCAGCAATTGTATTCTACCACATGCAGGGGTGTCCCTCAACGAGCTTTGCTTGCTCTGCTGTCTTCTGGTAAGGCTCACAAAGGCTTTTCGCGTAGCACACAATCAGTATACGCTGTTTGCCGGGCAATCGTTCGTGGCAGGGGAGGGGTACAAGCAAAAGCCCCTCTGAATAGAGGGGCTTTGTGTAAGAATAATCCTGGCGACGACCTATTTTCCCGGGGCCTAGCGCCCAAGTATCGTCGGCCCTGGTGGGCTTAACTACCGTGTTCGGAATGGGAACGGGTGGACCCCCACCGGTATGATCAC
>JBPOHN010000101.1:0-2163 GCA_052035525.1 Armatimonadota bacterium | reverse complement strand
GACAACTGCTCAGCAAGCGCAGCGCACGACACGCGTCGCTACACTGACTCAAGTATACCACTGCCCATTGCGGGCTGCGTGGCGACGTGGAACTGGCTTTCGTGGAACCGTGCGTATGCGCCGCCTTTGGCGAGCAACTCGCCATGCGAACCGCGTTCGACTATGCGGCCGTGGTCGATGGCGAGTATCTGGTCGGCGCCTTGAATGGTGGACAGACGGTGTGCGATGGCGAAACTGGTGCGACCGCGCATTAGCTGGAGGATGGCCTTCTGTATCTGCAGTTCGGTCCGGGTGTCCACACTCGATGTGGCTTCTTCGAGTATGAGTATGGCGGGATCTGCCAGCACTGCGCGGGCGATGCAGAGGTGTTGGCGTTGTCCCTGGCTCAGGTTGCCCCCGTCCGCGGTCAGCATGGAATCGTAGCCTTCAGGCATTCGGCGTATGAATGGATCGGCAAGTGCCAGCTCCGCGGCCTTTTCGACATCAGCGTCGGTAGCAACTGGGTGCCCGTAGCGTATGTTCTCCCGCACCGTCCCCGAAAGGAGCTGGGAGTCCTGCAGAACGATGCCGAGGGCGCGGCGTAGGGATTCTCTACGAATCTCGCGGATATCCACTCCGTCCGCATGTATGTAGCCGTTTTCTATGTCATAGAAACGTGAAAGCAAGCTGATGATAGTCATCTTCCCTGAGCCTGTGGCGCCCACCAATGCTATGGTCTGCCCCGGTCTGGCCTCCAATGATATGTCGGTCAACACCGGCATGCCGGGCCCGTAGCCGAACGACACGTGTTCGAACCTGACGTGGCCCCTTACCGGCAGACGCAAGTCGTGTGCGCCGGGCAAGTCGGCTTCGAACTCGGTATCCATGATCTCGAACACGCGCTCGGCGCCTGCTAAGCCCGACTGGAAGGTGTTCCATTGGTTCGACAGATCCCGGATGGGTTGCGCGAACTGGCGGGAGTAGATGATGAACGACGCGACGATCCCGAGACGGATGATGCCATTGGCTGCCAGTAGCGCTCCCGCGAGAGCCACCACGGCGAAACTCAAGTTGTCGAGTAGGTGCATTGTGGGTATGAACATGCCGGACACGAGTTCAGTCTTGTAGGCGACATCCCGAAGTCGCTGGCTCTTCTCGTTGAATGCCGAGCACACCTCTTTCTCGCGGCCGAATACCTTCACGACCCGAGCGCCTGTCACCATCTCTTCGACGTATCCGTTGATCTCGCCGAGCGTCTCCTGACGGCGCCTGTAGAGCTGCCTCGACCAGCTCGCTACCTTGCTGGTGACTAGGACAGTCACGGGAACCATCACGATCACGGTCAGTGTCATCCACACGCTCATCGAGAGCATGATGATCAGCGTGCCTACGATGCTTATGGTCGATGAGAAGAGCTGGATAACGGGCTGCCCCATCGCCATGCCCGCGGTATCGACGTCGTTGGCGAGTCGGCTCATGAGGTCGCCGTGGGCCGCGCCGTCGAAAAACGCAAGGGGAAGTGCTTGGACCTTTGCGAACAGGTCGTGGCGCATCCGGCGGAGTGCTCGACTAGACATCCGAACCATACAGTTCTGCTGGACCCAAGAGGCCAGAGAGCTGGACGCGTACATCGCAAGAAGCAAAACGACTATCCGGCTTAGCCCGGCAAGGTCCGCGCTCAGGATGTACGGGTCGACGGCGATCCCAACTGCGTATTCCGATGAATTCGGTCGGCGATTCCAGCAATGTGCGGTCGTTTGTTCCGATAGCATTCGGCCGTGTATTCCGATTGGATTCGGCCGCCTGTTCCGATATTGTGCGGCCATCTATCGGAGCGAAGCGACGAAGGGCATCTCCAATGTATCACTCCCAGTAATGTCATGTAAAGGATTGACCTGCGGCGGCGCCCTCGCTCCTAGCTTCAGAGCTCTCATCGATTGTTCAGCTCCTTCTGTTCGGGCTTGGCTAAGATTTTTCTCATGGACTCTCCTGTGAGCTTGATTCTGTGCGCGCTGTGAATCACACGGTCCAGTATGGCATCGGCGATGCTCGGATCGGGCAGAGCTTCGTGCCATTGCTCAAGCGGTATCTGGCTGGCGATGATCGTGGAGCGCGCGGCCACCCGGTCATCGAGGATCTCCAGGAGATCGCGACTATCCTCAGTGCTCATGTCGGCTAGGCCGA
>JBPOHN010000084.1:0-15335 GCA_052035525.1 Armatimonadota bacterium | reverse complement strand
AACCCCGCAGCACTGCTGAGGTCCATCAGCGACCTGACCTCGGAGCTATACGACACGTTGCTTGAGTGACATCTCTCGTGAGGCATCGTTAAGCACTACGGTAACATTCTTAGATGAGGCATCACGCGTTCGGGCTATTGCTTCATCGGGACTCGTCCTGATAGAATGTACCTCCACGGATGACACGTCGGGTACGAAGGGAAATGCCCTGCCGGCGGAGAACTCGGAAAGCAAGCGTCACGTGACCTCCACGCGATGGGTGAGCGCAATTATGAAATATCTTATTGGTCTGGTAGTAGCAGCGCTTCTGTTTTCGGCTCTTGTTGGTTGTGGTGGACGAAAAGAGGGCGTGCCGACATCTCTGCCGCGCGGCGAGCACACCCGCCCGTTGGCCGTGGGCGACAAAATGGTCTACGATTTCAGACTTGAGGCCGTAGACCCAAAGGGCCAGAGTCTCGGCGGAGTGCAGGGTACTCTCACTGCTGAAGTGCAGAAGGGGTACAAGCACGGTCCTGTCCCCAAGAAGATAAGCAAGACCTACCACATCTCGGAGCGGCTCGATATGAAGGGCGGCTCGACGGCGCAGATCGAGTGGGCAGGGCAAGCATCAGACGGGACTCTATACTTCCTGGGCAAACTAGACGAGGGTAAGGAGTGGGTCTTAGCCAAGGACTCGGGGCTGAGGACAAACATTCCGGCCGTTCTCTCCGAGGGATCGTCCTGGAAGTCCACACTGCGCCTCTCGAATGGCAAGACTGAGACGGAGACCTGCAAAGTCGTCGGTATCGAGAAGGTAGAGACACCGGCGGGCGAGTTCGAGGCCTATAAGACCAAGGTTGAGTCTCGAGCCAGCGATGGAAGGCGGTTAAGTGGCTACCAATGGCTCAGGCCGGAGTTTCCTCGACCTATCAAGGTGCGTTTGGACTCCTGGAATACCAACACGGCGAAGAAAGGCAAGCAGCATATCGAGGAAGAGCTCGAAAGCTACAAGTTTGCTAAGCAGAAGAGGTAGAGGGCTATTTGAGGAAGCTTGGATTTGGCATCATCGGTGCCGGCGCCATTTGCCCGCTGCACCTGGCCGCCATAGAGCGATGCGAAGGCGCTGAGCTCGCCGGAGTTGCCGATGTGTCGGCGGAACGCGCGAGATCCGTCGGAGAAGCTCACCAGGTTCCCTGGCATACGGACTATCACGATCTGCTCCGGGACCCCAACGTTGATGTTGTCTGCGTCCTTACGCCAAGCGGCCTGCGGGCTCCCGTATGCGTCGATGCCGCTCGTGCCGGCAAGCACATTGTTGCCGAAAAACCCCTTGAGGTCACCCTTGATCGCGTTGACTCGATCATAGACGAGTGTGATGCCGCCGGGGTCAATCTCGCAGTCATCTTCCAACTTCGGTTTCTTCCCGGTGTGCAGGAAGTGGCGAAGGCGGTTTTTGAGGGAAGGCTTGGCAAGCCCGTCCTTGGCGACGCCTACGTGAAGTGGTTCCGCTCCCAGGATTACTATGATTCCGCGACCTGGAGGGGGACCTGGGCGCTTGACGGCGGCGGTGCGCTGATGAACCAGGGCATCCACTACATAGATCTCCTGCAATGGTTTCTCGGTCCGACCAGGTCTGTATACGGTCATGTCGCCACGCTCGTGAGAGAACGCATAGAGGTTGAGGACACCGCTGTTGCGTGCCTGACATTCGAAAGCGGCGCTCTCGGAGTGATCGAGGCCTGCACGTCCGCGAATGTGGGCAGACCAGCAAGGCTCGAACTCCGTGGCGAGAAAGGCACGGTCGTTCTGGAGGACGGCAATGTCGTGTTCTGGGACATCTGCGGTGAGGAGCCGTTCGCCGCTCCTCACGTCGATACCGGCAGCGGCGCTACGCATCCTATGGCGATAACGTCAGTCGGTCACGAGGCCCAGATCAGAGACATGGTAGTCGCCATCAATGAGTCCCGCGCCCCCGTAGTGGATGGCAGAGAGGCACGAAAAGCCATCGAAATCATATCGGCCATCTACAAGTCTTCCGAATCCGGGCAGCCTGTGTCGCTGCCGCTTTGACCCTCCACAACTCGACCACCCGCTCATACCTCCAGTTCGCCTGACCGCCGAACCTATCAGAACGTAAAGTAGAATGTCTATTATCCATACAAGAATAGACCTATCGTTCAAATGCGCAGTCAACTGTAGACGAAATCATTCTATCGGTGTATAATATTGAAGCGTGCGAGCAGACAAGTTAACGTGGCCGCATGCTCCGAGGGGGGATCTAGGTGCAATTGGCTGCCAGGTTCTGTCAGTTGGACTTTCGCCATTTGCTGTCGGTTTTGTGCCGACCATCGACAAGGTATCTTTGGCTTAGGGAGGCTGTCGAATAATGAACGCACTGCCTGTCGGGCCACAGCGAGTCATGGATGCTGACGCCAGGGCCACATATTTTGCGGACCTCGAAAGATGGGGGTTCGATATACCCTATATCGCCTACTATGCGGCGACCTACCAGCAGGTCACGGAGGATTTCAGGTCAGCCTATGCTGAGTTCGCCGAGGAGGCACACCGTCGCGGCTACCCCGCCTGCATCCAGATTCAGGTGACTGTGAATGCAGGCGACAGGGTTGGCGTTGAAGAAGCGCAGCACGATGTCAACAACAAGCCCGACATCCGAGAAGACGGCAAATCGTTTGCCTCGTTCTCGTCCCGCGCCTGGATAGACTACCTCAAGGAGCTGACTACGATCTTCGTTACGCGCTACGGATATGACTTCGTAGTATTCGAGGAGCCGATGTACCGGGTGGATATCCCCGGAACCAAAGATCCCTTATACGCTCAGTTTGTTGAAGCACATCCGGGAATCGAGTACCCCACCAAGCGCGAGGAGACCTCGGCCTATCTAGCAGTACAGGAAGCCAAAGCGGACGCTCTGGTCTCGTTCTGTCAGGAACTGGTCGAGCACGCCAAGTCTGTTGGCGCGAAGAAGGTCGGAATCATGCCGTGGTTCTTCATTCCCACGGTTGAGAATACGCCGGAAGGGACCCTGAACCCCTCGTGTCCGATCAACCGCATCGCCGGCATTCCCTCACTCGACGCCGTTGTAGTCCGGATGCAGCCCGACAACGTGTACTGCGATGTCATGCGCACGGGCGATGACCTGAGGACTTCGCCGCTGCTTGCCTATCCGGAGATACTCGCTCACTCGCTCGGGAAGGACGTCATCGCTGTCAACAATCCGACCAATGAGCACACGCTCGACAGGCCGGAACCGATGATTCCCTACGAGTTCTTCCGTGACTATACGATCTCAGCTGTTGCCGCTCTACCGAGCGGGTTCACCAGACACTGGTATGGCAAGAACCGTGGTGAAGATGATCAGCACATGGAGGTCCTGAGCGATGCTGCCCGGCTGTCGAGCAGATTGGGCAGCCCCGCGGGTCCGGTCGCATTCGTCTTTTCCTACAGCGGAACGATTCACGCGGAGCCGTACACCTACGAGACCGTGTTTCCGTTCTACTGGGAACTTGTTAAGAGGCTGCAGTTCGAGTCTCATATTCCGATGTTGACTTTCTTCGCCGATACGCTTGAGGCGGACCTTCAGCGGCATCCGGAGGTTCAGTTGCTGGTGCTCGATGAGCACTTCCCGCTGACGCCGGACCAGATGATGGCGATAAGCCGATGGTGGCAGAGCGAAGAGAAGCGCAGCGTGGTCTCGTTCGGGACCGGTCTCGGGTTCTGCGCCGACAGCGGCTTCCCTGGTCTGCGACCCAGCAACTCCGCGTGTCCCGGTGTTTTTGAGTTGATCGGGCTGAAGCAGGAGGAGGAGCCGCAGTACGTCTCGGATGGGCCGATAGTACTGCGCGATGTGTCTCGTATTCGCCGCAGCGCGTTCCTGGGCGATGGCGTAACGCTGCCCGTGAACAGGATCGCCAATGTTCGCAGGGTGTTTGGCTCCCGCGCGACAGTCCTCTACGAGGTCGACCTGCCGGACGCCCACGTCCCTGTCATAGCTGAATGGCGCGACCGCGCTACGGTTGCCCTTTTCTGTGGGTTTGGCCTGAGCAGTGAAACGATCGGCTTCGCCGAAAGGGCCATACTCTATGCTCTGAGGGAGGTCGGGTTCCCCGGGCTCATCCTCGACTCGTGCAGCGAAGGGATCCTCTGGGCCAGCAACAAGCACGATTATATCGTCATCTCAAACCTATCCGTTGACGAAGGCACCGTGATTGCCAAGCCGGGCAGGTCCAATTTCTGGGACTGCCGCGAGCAGGTTATGCTTCCCGAAGCGACTACGGAGATCAAGATCGCCCCTAAGTCGTTCCGCGTGTTCAGGCTCGTGGGACGCCGATCGAAGTTCTTTGACGTGCTGGGCGCCACTTATCTGCGAAGGCTGATAGATGGGGCCGGCAGGGCGGAGATCGACCTGTGGGCGGGCAGGAACACTACACTTGTTCTGCGGGCCTCACCCAAGGAGATCACCGTGGACGGCAAGCACTGCACGGTAACCCAGGAGCTCATCAACGGCGCCTATCACGTCACGCTGCAGCAGTGTCCGCCAGGAGAACGCCGGATTGGCCTCAAGTGGTAGCTTGCGTGTCCTCTGCCTGAGGAGCGGCGGGTGAGTGGTGACGGATGGTCAGAAGTAAGTGGCTGCGCCAACCGTGGTATGCCAGTTTGCGTTCGGGTTGTCGAGCAGGTAACCTATTTGTACGCCGTAGCTCCAGCCTGATCCTCCCAGATAAACCACTCCTGCCGCCCACTGACGTCCGAGTGGTCGCGGACCGCCGGTGTGGATTCGCTTGATCTCGGAGTACTCCAGCGCCGCGATCAGTGTTTTCGCCACAGGCCGCACCGCCGCCAGGCTCAGATAACGCAGGTCCGATGACCTGTCGTCGCCTACCCAAACCCGGCCGTAGTTCGCAAGCAGTTCGGCGTATGGAGTAGTGTAGGACCCAAGGAGCGTGAATGCGGCGTCATTCTTGCGAGAACGTCCTCCCACACTGTGGTTGACAATATACAAGCCGGAGACTGCGAGCGACGGTTTCCTCCTTCCATCACCCGCGAAGCGCCACTTCAGCCCGGCGTTCGGTCCGATTTGCACGTCCGGGCCAGCGAAGTTCCATATATAGCTGTAGGCGACCTTCATCTCGGTGTTGCTTGTCAGGCCACGACGCAGCGCGAGACCTCCGAGGCGTGTCTCGGCTGCTCGTGAGGTGTCAGTGTAGATCTGAAGCTGAGTCCTGCCTGGAGCGACAGTGGACGCATCGCCGGTGTAGAGCTGGTTGTTGCCCAGTCCGAAGGCGCGTGTTGACATCCCGAGGACCAGCCAGGCGCATAGACCCAGGAGAGATACGTGAAGCATGTGGCGTTTCGGCAGACGGTTCATCGGTCCTGGTATACCCCATCGGGCTGCCAGGCTAACGGTTACGGTGCGGGTACAGCGAATCGTCGCCTGAGATTGCTCTAGTTGCCGGTGACTTGGGTAGGGCGCTGCTCGGCGTTTGCGATTGCGTCGATGAAATCAACGCTCTTGAGGTCGCGTTCCAGACGGTAGCGGATGTGCCACTTCAGCATCCTTGCGAGGTCCCGGCGCGCGCCTTTGGGCAAGTGCATTTCCTTCAGCCTGTGTGGTTCGGCACGTCTCAGCGCACTTACGTAGGAGGCCGCGGCGGCGGGCACCTGAATCGCGTCCGATGGTGCGTTTCCACACTCGGAGCAGACGATCCCGCCCAACGCCGGGCTGAACGAGACCTGTTCGCGGCCCGGCACTCGCCCGCAACGCAAGCAAACGTCTACGTGCGGATCGTATCCGAGGATCGATAGGAGTTGGATCTCCAGGTATCTCGCGGTCACCTCGGGGTCTGTCCCGCTCTCCAGCACATACATGGCCGATAGAAGCGTATCGAACACATCCGGGTTGGGCTGCCGCTGGTCCACAAAGGCGCTGACCAGTTCGAGCAGGTAGATCGCATGCGCTATGCTCGCCATGCCGCTCTTCGCGTTTGGGAACGACTCCTTGATCTCCGCCTGCGTCAGCACGTCCAAATCCCGACCAGTTGAGAGGAACATCCTGCAGTAGGTGAACGGTTCACTTGCGCCGCTGAGCTTGCTGCCCGGCCGCCGGCACCCCTTGGCGACCGCGGAGAGCTTGCCGTGCTCGCGGCTGAAGAGTGTCAGAATGCGGTCTTTTTCACCCAGGTCGATCCGTTTGACGACGATAGTGCTGGCGGAATAGGTTCTCATGAGCGGAGAGCGGAAGGCGGGGAGTCGAGAGCAGTCGCGTCTCCCCAATCCCTTATTCGCAAATCGTGACTGGTGATCATCAAGAGCTTCTGCCGCGTCTTCCGGCGCTCTCGAGGTAGTCTTCCGGCACGTAGCCCTCTACAACCGCCGCGGCGTTGCTGGTCCCGATCCTGCTCGCGCCGGCATCGAGCATTGCCATCGCTTGCTCGGTAGTGCGGATGCCGCCCGCGGCCTTGACGCCCATATCCGGCCCTACAACCTGCCGGATCAGGCGAATATCCTCGACGGTAGCGCCGCCGGGGGCAGTGCCGGTGGAAGTCTTGACGAAGTCGCCGCCGGCATCGCGGATGATGGCGCAGGCGATCTTCTTCTCTTCGTCGGTGAGGTAGTGACACTCGATGATGAACTTGAGCACGGTTCGCTTAGCGTCCTGCGTCATCCCGGTCATACGGGCCGTGTCCACCAGTTCCGTCACTTCGCTCTCGACTATGTTATGCTCGCCAGACTTCAGCGCGGCGATGTTGATCACGACGTCAAGTTCTTTAGCGCCGTGCGTGATCGCGGTCCGAGCCTCGAACACCTTTACCGAGCGGCCATTAGCGCCGAACGGAAAGCCGATCACCGTGGCAGGCTTCACGTCGGAATCCTGGAGTTGTCGGCGCACTATCGGCAGCCAGAACGGGAACGTCATCACCGTGGCGAAGTGGTATTGTTTTGCCTCTTCGCAGAGGCGGATTATGTGCTCGTGTGTCGCTGTCGGCTTCAGGAGTGTGGAATCCATCAGCTTTGCGAATTGTTCTTTAGAGTACATCCTAATCACTCCCCGCGGAACAACATTGCCGGGCTGTTCACACTCAGGACTACCGGGTTCCGGCTTTCAGGCTTCGGACGAACTCACCGGCCTTCTGCGCGAGGTCGTCGCAGCCCGCATGTTCCGCCACTACGTTCACCAGTGCGCTTCCAACAACCGCGCCGTCCGCAATCCGCGTCACAAAGCTCACATGCTCCGGTTTCGATATACCGAAGCCTACGCACACCGGTAGGTCGGATGCTTCCTTTATCGTTCCGACCAGATCCTTCAACTCGCTTGGCACGTCGCTGCGCGCCCCGGTCACTCCGACCCTGGACACGCAGTAGATAAACCCGCTAGCCAACTTCGCCGTGAGCAGGATTCTCTCCTTCGTGCTCGTAGGCGCCAGCAGGAATACGGTTGCCAGCCCGGCCTCATCAGCGGCATTCTTCCATTCCGCCGACTCCTCCGGAGGCAGGTCGGTCATGATCACGCCGTCAGCTCCTGCCTCCGCGGCATCCCTGGCGAATGCGGCCACGCCGTACTTCTGCACCGGGTTGTAGTATGTCATCAACACTATAGGCACATCGCACTGCGTGCGAATCGCCCTCACATTCTCTAATACGCCCCGGACAGTGGCTCCGTTCTCCAGAGCCCTGAAACTCGACGCCTGAATACTCGGCCCGTCCGCCAGTGGATCGGAAAACGGCACGCCAAGCTCGATCATGTCGGCTCCCGACCGCGCGAGTTCCGCAACCAAGTCCCGCGTGGCCGCGAAGCTCGGGTCGCCGCTCGTGATGAATGTCACCAGCGCCTTCTCACCACGCGCCTGAAGTCCGGCAAAGCACTTATCTATCCGGTTCACAGCGACACCTCCAACAGCCTTGCTACCTGGCTAACGTCCTTGTCGCCGCGGCCGGATAAGCATATAACCACTATCTCGTTCTTACCCAATGTTGGGATAAATCTCATCGCATGAGCTATCGCGTGAGCGGATTCCAGCGCCGGGATGATTCCCTCCGCCCTGGAAAGGAACTGGAATGCCTCCAACGCCTCCGAGTCGGTGACATTCACGTATTCAGCCCGGCCGGAGTCCTTGAAGTAGCTGTGCTCCGGGCCAACGCCGGGGTAATCCAACCCGGCCGATATCGAGTGGGTGAGCTGCACCTGCCCGTCCTCGTTCTGCAGCAGGTAGCTCATCGATCCGTGCAGCACGCCGGGACTGCCAAGCGAGAGTGTCGCGCAGTGACGGTCGGTGTCAACTCCTTCGCCCGCCGCCTCGACACCGATCAGCTTCACGCTCTCGTCCTGAGCAAACGGGTAGAACAAGCCCATCGCATTGCTCCCGCCGCCGCAGCAGGCAATCGCGTAGTCCGGCAGCCGGCCTTCCTTTTCGAGTATCTGCTCGCGGGTCTCCTTGCCGATCACGGACTGGAAATCCCGGACCATCATCGGGTAGGGATGAGGGCCGACCACGGAACCGATTATGTAGTGGGTATCGCGCACGTTCGTGACCCAGTCTCTGATTGCTTCGCTGGTCGCGTCCTTCAGAGTCTGAGTGCCCGAGGTAACAGGAACCACTTCGGCGCCGAGGAGTCGCATCCGGAACACGTTCAGCGCCTGCCGCTCCATGTCCTCGACGCCCATATAGACCTGGCACTTCAAGCCGAAGAGAGCGCACGCCGTGGCTGTCGCCACCCCGTGCTGCCCGGCGCCGGTCTCTGCGATGATTCGCGGCTTGCCCATGCGCTTGGCGAGCAAAATCTGGCCCATCACGTTGTTGAGCTTGTGGGCACCGGTGTGGCAGAGGTCCTCGCGCTTGAGATAGACCCTGGCCCCGCCGAGGGCTTCTGTCATACGTTCGGCGAAGTAGAGCGGGGTAGGGCGGCCCACGTATTCGCGGTTGTAGTAGTTCAACTCCTCGACGAAAGCTTTATCAGACTTATACTTAGCGTAAGCATCCATAAGCTCGTCCAACGCCGGAATCAGTATCTCGGGCACATATCGCCCGCCGAATATCCCGAAGTGGCCGAGCGCGTCGGGCCCTCTCTCGCAATCACACTTTTCGGACATTATCTATGAACTCCTTTACCTTCGCCAGGTCCTTCTTGCCGGGGCTTGCCTCGACCCCGCTCGATACATCGACCGCGAACGGCCGCACCGCCGCAATAGCATCGGCCACGTTCTCGGTAGTGAGCCCGCCGGAGAGTATCACCGGCCTGCCAAGTTCCTTCGCACGCACGGCGAGGTGCCAATCGAAAGCCTCTCCGGTCCCGCCGGGAACGCCTTTCTTATACGTGTCGAGCAGATAGAACGCGGCTTCTCTCTGCGTTGCCAGTCCAAGAATGCTGGTCTCATCCTTAACTCTGCAGACTCGGATTACTCTGTCAGTGCCGACTCTGCGGGCGAAATCCTCACTCTGTCCGCCGTGAAGCTGCGCGTAAGTCAGCTCGCACTCGCGCATGATCGAGAGCATTTCCTCGTCCTCGTCGGTAAACACGCCGATCGTCTTTGCGTCGCCGCCGATGATCCGGTTGATGTGCTTTACGGTTTCTACGTCTACGCGGCGAGGGCTGTCGGCGAAAATGAACCCGAGCATGTTCGCGCCGAGCCGGACGCACTCGATTGCGTCCCCCACGTTCGTGATGCCGCAGATCTTGATGAGCGTCATACGCCCTCACCCCCGGCAGAGGAAGTATCTGAGATCAGCTCCCGCAGTTTCGCTTCGATATCGCGCTCTCGCATCAGCGCCTCGCCGACTAATACGGCATCGATGCCCACAGCGCCCAATCGCTCCATATCATCGTGGGTGAATATCCCGCTCTCGCTTACGAACGTGATTCTGTTCTGTGTTCTCACTTCGACGAATCCCTTGATCGTCCGGGGCATTCCTGCCCGCACGGCATTTAGCAGTCTGGCGGTCGTACTAAGCGACACGTCGAAGCTCTGCAGATTGCGGTTGTTGATGCCGATCACCGGCGCGCAGATGTCGAGCGCAATCTCCATTTCGGCCTCGTCGTGAACCTCCGTGAGGCACTGCAGGCCGATCTCGGTCGCTCTGTTCATGAGGTGCGCCAGGGCCTCCTTCTCCAGCGCCGCGACTATGAGCAGAATCGCGTCCGCCCCCGCCGCGCGGGCTTCGTAGACTTGGTATTCGTCGATGATGAAGTCTTTGCGCAACACCGGCAGCGAAACGGCCTGCTTCACCTGCCGCAGGTAAGCAAGTGACCCTTGAAAGAACTTCTGGTCGGTCAGCACCGAGATCGCCGATGCTCCTGCGGCCTCGTATGCTCGGGCTATTGCTTCGGGATCGAAGTCCGGCCGGATCACGCCCTTTGACGGCGACGCCTTCTTGACCTCAGCGATCACGGCCGGAATACCAGACTTGTTCCGTGCGAGCCGCTTTGCGAACTCGATCGGCACCGGCGCGTCCGAGAGTCGCGACTTCAGTTCCCGAATCGGCATGGACGCCTTGCGGTGCTCGACTTCAGCGCGTTTCTCCTCGAGAATCCTGTCCAGAATCAATTCGCCAACTCCTGAGAAACTGCCCTGAACTGCTCCAGCGCGTTCATTGCCGCACCTGTATCTATCGACCTGGCCGCAAGCTCGATTCCTTCGCGCAGGTCGCCCGCCTTCTCGGCAGTCACGAGCGCGGCAGCCGCATTCAGCAGCACAATATCCCGCCGCGGACCCTTCTCGCCGTCCAGAACCGAGAGCAGGGCGTGCACGTTGTCGACCACTCCGCCATCACCGGCTGCAAGGTCCTCCGGCCTGGCAGTATCGAGTCCCACATCCGAGGGGTGCAGCATGTAGGTGCGGACCTCACCGTCTTTCAATTCGCTGATCTTGGTCTCGCCAAGTGTGGAAATCTCGTCGAGGCCGGCCACGCCGTGGAATACCATCGCTCGCTTCGTGCCGAGCGCCCTGAGCACGTTCGCCATAGTCTCGGTAACAGCAGGCGAGAACACGCCGATTATCTGCCGTTTTGCGCCGGCAGGGTTCGTCATCGGTCCTAAAAGGTTGAAAACCGTCCTGATTCCTATGTCTTTCCGCGGCCCTACGGCGTGTTTCATGGCCGGATGCATCGCCGGAGCGAACATGAACCCGAGTCCGGCCTTATCGATGCAAGCCGCGACGCATCCGGCATCGAGGTTCAGGCTGACTCCGAGCGCCTCTAGCACATCCGCGCTGCCGCAACTACTGGAAGCAGCCCGATTGCCGTGCTTGGCGACAGCTACTCCCGCGCCGACGATCACGAACGTTGCAGTAGTCGAGATGTTGAACGTGTTCAGCCTGTCCCCGCCAGTGCCGCAGGTGTCAAGCAGATCATCCGCCATCGGCCGCACCTTGACCGACTTCTCCCTCATCACGCGCACGAAGCCGGTGATCTCGTCTACCGTTTCGCCCTTCATCCGCAGCGCCGTGATGAAGCACGCGACCTGTGCAGGCGAGGCCTCGCCGTCCATTATCTCGGTCATCGCCGAGACGGCCTCGTCCTGAGTGAGATCGGCGCCGTCAACGACCTTACGTATTGCATCTCGTATCATAGCCAGTCCTCTGCTGGAGTCTCTTTCAGCATGGAAGGGAGAAAGTCAGAAAAGTAGAAAGGAAAGCTGCTTCTGGATTTCTGTCTTTCGGGCTTCCATGCTCTCCCTTCAGCCGACGAAGTTGGCAAGGAGCTGCTTGCCGGACTCGGTTAGGATCGATTCGGGATGGAATTGAACCCCCTCGATCGGGTAGTCCTTGTGCCGGACGCCCATTATCTCCCGTTGATCGGTCTCGGCGGTGATCTGCAGGCAGTCCGGGATCGTCTCCCGGCGGATCACCAGCGAGTGGTAGCGCGTCGCCTCGAACGGGTTCGGCATTCCGGCGAATACGCCTTCGCCGTCGTGGTGCACGAGCGACGTCTTGCCGTGCATAAGCCGTGCTGCCCGCACGATCTCGCCGCCGAACGCCTGCCCGATGCTCTGATGCCCGAGGCACACCCCCAGGATCGGCACCTTGCCCGCGAAGTGTCTGATCGCCGCAACCGATATCCCGGCCTCGTTCGGAGTGCACGGCCCGGGCGAAACAACAATCCGGTCGGGCTTCAGCGCCTCGATCTCCTCGATTGTGATCTTGTCGTTTCTGAACACCCTGAGCTGCTGCCCCATCTCGCCCAGATACTGCACGAGGTTGTAGGTGAAGCTATCGTAGTTGTCAATCATCAAGATCATTTCGCGCTCCTGAAGGTGGAGAGTGGAGAGCCAATGTTCCCTTCTCTCCGGCTCTCGACTCATTCGAGCCCTTCCTCCGCGGCGGTCAGGGCTTTGATCATGGCCATAGCCTTGTTCTGTGTCTCCTGATATTCCCTGGCCGGGTCGGAGTCGGCCACTATGCCGGCGCCTGCCTGGATGTAGGCTGTATCAGCTTGTATAAGAATGGTACGGATAGTTATGCATGTATCCATGTCTCCGGAGTAGCTGAAGTAGCCAATGGAGCCCGCGTACGTGCCTCTGCGGGTGGGCTCCAGCTCGTCGATTATTTCCATCGCGCGTATCTTGGGCGCACCCGATACCGTGCCCGCAGGGAAGCAGGCGCGGAGGAGATCGAACTGGTCCTTGTCCATCTTGAGCCGCCCGCGGACGTTCGAGACGATGTGCATCACGTGCGAGTAGCGTTCTATTGCCATCAATTCATCGACTTCCACGCTGCCGTAGCGACACACGCGGCCGATATCGTTGCGGCCAAGATCGACGAGCATGATGTGCTCCGCGCGCTCCTTTTCGTCCTTGAGGAGTTCCTTCTCAAGCTCGATGTCTTCCTCTTGAGTCTTGCCCCTCGGGCGGGTGCCGGCTATTGGCCTCACGGTCACATTCCCGCGCTCCTCGGTTACGAGAATCTCCGGCGAGCTGCCGATGAGCTTCGTGTCGCCGTAGGAGAGGTAGTACATATACGGCGAGGGATTCAGGCTGCGGAGCGCCCGGTAGACGTCGAACGGATCGGCGGCCACTCTCTTCTGGAACCGCTGCGACAGCACGACCTGGATGACATCGCCCGCCGCTATGTAGTCCTTGCACTTGTTCACTGCGGCTTCGAATTCGGGTTGAGTGAAGTTGGAAGTCACTTCGGATTGAGGGTTGAGGGTTGATGCTTGAGGCTTGACGGGAGCAACCGGCTGCTTCAGCCTGCCGACAAGCTCATCGATCTTCTCAACGGCCGCGTCATAGGCCCCTTCCGGATCGCCATCGATGCGGGCGTTGCAGACGACACGTATCCTATGCCGTATGTGGTCGAAAATGAGCAGCGTGTCGGTGAAGATGAGCGTGCAATCCGGCAGGTTGAGGTCGTCGGTTGTGGAGTCTGGCAGATCTTCGAAGAAGCGCACCATGTCGTAGCCGATGAACCCGACCGCGCCTCCGCAGAACCGCGGCAGATCAGGGTCGGGCACATAGCTCAGGCTGCCCAGTTCCTGCTTTAGCACATCCAGCACGTCCCGGCCCGGTTCGAGGTTGGTCTGCTCCACCCTGCCGCCGCGCGTAATCTCGACAGATGGGCCCTTGCTCTTGATCACCAGGTCCGTACCGCTGCCGAGGAACGAGAACCTTGCCATCCGTTCGCCGCCCTCGACGCTTTCGAGGAGGAATGAGTATTCTGTTCCGGGCGGGATTGCAAATCCCGCCCGAGCACTCGAGGCGATCTTCTTGAACGCGGACACAGGCGTTTCCATGTCCGCAAGGATTTCCTTGTAGACCGGTGTCATATTCCCGCGCTGCGCGCGCCTTATGAACTCTTGCTTGTCCGGGTAGTAGCTGCTCATCTGCCGCTATCCTCTCTGTGAAGAGCAGTCATCCTGAACTTGTTTCAGGATCCACTCTGGATGCCGGATCGAGTCCGGCATGACGGTGTGGCTACTTGCCGAAGTAGTCGATCTTCATCGCTTCCTTGACTTCGGCGAGTGTCTGAGCGCCGGTCTCGATTGCGCGGGCGGTTCCGGCGGCCAGGATGTCCTCGACCTCGTCGATATGATTGTCATAGTAAGCGCGCTTCTCTCGGATCGGGTCCAGCATCTCGTTCAGGGCCGCGGCGAGCCGCTTCTTGCACTCAACGCAGCCGATCTGGCCTTTCTTGCACATTTTGGTAAGCTCCGGCACGAAACCGTGGTTGAACACCTTGTGGTATGCGTAGACGGTGCAGACATTCGGGTGGCCGGGGTCGTCCTTTCGGATGCGGGCAGGGTCCGTAACGGCCGTCCTGACCTTGCGCAGGACCTCGTCCGAGTCGTCCGAAAGGTAGATCGCGTTATCGAGGCTCTTGCTCATCTTCGTGTTGCCGTCGAGGCCCTTCAGCAGCGGCTGGATCATTGCCTCGGGCTCCACCAGCACCTCGCCGTATAGCTCGTTGAAGCGCCGCGCGATCTTGCGGGTCAGTTCGAGGTGAGGGGCCTGGTCCTTCCCGACCGGCACCAGATGCGCTTTGCAGAACGTGATGTCTGCGGCCTGGCTGACGGGATAGCCGAGGAAGCCGTAGTTCATATCGTTGTAGCCCTTCTGCTTGGCCTCGGTCTTGATCGTCGGGTTGTGCCGCAGCACGTTAACCGGCACGAACATCGAGTAGAAGATGGTCAGTTCCGCGATCTGCGGCACCATCGACTGGACGAAGATCGTGGCGACGTTCGGGTCGATTCCGACGGCCAGGTAGTCCTTGGCGACCTCGTGCAGATCGGCCTTGAGCTGCTCGGGCCTGTCCCAATTGGTCGTGAGCGCCTGCACATCGGCGATGATCACGAATGTGTCGTATTCGTGCTGCAGGGCAACGCGGCTCTGCAGCGAGCCCACATAGTGCCCAAGGTGCAGCTTGCCAGTCGGTCTGTCTCCGGTGAGTATTCGTTTCTTCATATGGTCGATCTCCTCCAGCGATGCGATCGCGAAAACGCGAAACGGGATGTAATACGAAAAGGCCGGGGCTCCTGCGTTACAGGGTCCCCGGCCGATTCACTCTCCTGCCAGCACAAAAAAGCCGCGGACCCTCCACGTGGAGTAGTCCCGGCCTTACCTGTCATTTCCTACTTCTGTCTACCTGACGCAACGGCGGCTACCCCACTCTAGTTGGAGTGGCGCCAGCCCCACTTATAGTTGCCTCCGTGGATTATCAGGTAGGATGCCGTCTTCATAACACTATCAGTATACCATGTGTCAAACATCAGGTGTCAAGGCTTCGCGTTGCCTCACGATAGATGTCACCGAAACTGAATCGATGCCTCATTTGGAAATGTTACCGAAATGGCCGATGTGCTTCTCTGTGAGGAGGGGCACTGAATGGACCAGCACTCGAAATCTGAACT
>JBPOHN010000125.1:0-4983 GCA_052035525.1 Armatimonadota bacterium | reverse complement strand
GCAGGGCGCGGATCACCGCGCCGGTGCAGCTCACGCGGCTGGCCGGCTACGTCCTGCACCCGGACGCGCCGAGAATGCCGTATATCACCGACCCGACCGGCCGTGCAAGGAGGCATAGAGAACAATGGCAAGACGAACATATCCGCTTGGTTTGGCCGAAGACCGCACTGGCATTGATGAGAACTATTGGGAGTCTTTGCCTGATGATCTCTCTGGCACATCTGCCTCTGACTATGTGAGTTACATCGTTGAGCAAGGACCGTTTGGTGGCCTCTTGTGGCGCGAAATGAACGCTCTCATACGATCCAGCCATCTAACCTTGCGGCAAGAACAAGTCCTGAGATTCTATCTTTTGGGCTACTCGGATGATGAAATTGCCACTGTCCTTTGTGTGACTCAACAGACAGTGAATGAGCATCGTTTGGCTGCAATGTCCAAATGCGAGAAAAAAAAGTTTCGAGGGCTCATAACAGTCACGATTGAAGCTCATGGATGGGAATCTTTGCGCACTGTGATGAGCGATGAAAGGCCTCCGAGGGCGAAAAATACCTGTAACGAAGTGCTGTTTGGGGCTTATTAGTAGAGGACGTTTGTTTTCGAGTGAGTTGATACTAAGTCCATTCGGCTGGTCGCGGGTCCTTCTGAACGCCCCTGAGGATCGCGGGTGCGGTGAGGTGCGGGGTTTGGGTGCGTGTGGGCCGAATTTCTAGGTTGACAGTTGACATTACGTCATCTGAAAATGCAGCCAGCTATGGCAGTTGGTTTATGAGAGGCAGCGATTAACCTGATGTGTCGCAGCGCATAGATAAGTCAACAAGCGTGCAGGATGATCCTGCGGGGAAGCCTGCGGCGCTGCCGGGGTTTGAGGGGTTGGCGCCGGCGGCCGATGGAGTTGCCGAAGCGGCTCGAGAGCGGGTGCGGGTGATCGAGGGCCGGCTGTGTCTTTCGTCGGCGGCGATGGAGGAGATCTTCGGCATAACTCGGCAGGCTCTCTCGAAGTGGGCCCAGCAGGGCTGCCCCAAAGCCGGGGACGGCTGGTGGCCGCTGCGCGAGGTTATCGTTTGGCGCGGGGTCGGGCGCAAAGGCAAGGCCTCCGCCGACGAGATGTCGGATTTCGCGCGGAAGCTCAAAGCCGAGGCAGACTGGAAGGAAGCTCAGGCTCAGCAGCTTGAGTATAAGAACGCGATCGCTGAGGGCGATTATATCGCCCGAGATGAGATAGTAAGCGAGCTCCGTCGTTTCTTCGTGATGCACAAGCGGAGCCTGCAGTCGCTTTCGCGGAAGATAGCATCGGACATATCGCCTTTTGTGGATCCTCCTACGGTGCGCCGGATTGAGCGGGACCTGGCTGATATGATCGCTTCGGCGCTGGAGACAATGGCCACGGGGGAGCTGTATGCGGCGCCGCGGCGGAAGATGATAAAGGGTTAGGCGTGGCGGCGATACGGACAGACAATCCCAAGGGGAAGCGGCTGCGCAAAGCGCAACAGCGCGCGGATGCTAAGACTGAGGGAGTGCTTGGGTTAAGCGCGGAGCCGTGGAAGTCGTGGTTGCTGGAATCGCTTGGGGGGCTGAGGCCTCCGGAGCGGCTGCTGGTCAGCGAGTGGGCTGATAAGCATCGATGGCTGGATGATCAGACCAGCGCCCGGGCGGGCCGCTGGGTTACGAGTTACACGGAATACCTCCGCGGGATTATGGACGCGTTCCTCGATCCCGAAGTAGAGGAGAT
The DNA here is from genome assembly GCA_052035525.1 of Armatimonadota bacterium. Taxonomy (GTDB): domain Bacteria; phylum Armatimonadota; class UBA5829; order UBA5829; family UBA5829; genus DTKD01. Next base: position 3,254 of record JBPOHN010000125.1, on the reverse strand, counting down.
GTGGCTCTGCAAACCGGCCCAATGCGGCGGAACGGAAGCAGAGTATAACATCCTCGGCTATATCATCGCCCAGGACCCCGGTCCTACGATGATCGTGTATCCGACTGAGGCATTCGCGAAAAGGATGTCTAAGACGCGGATCCAGCCGATGATCCGGAATTGCCCGCGGCTACGGGAGAAATACCTCGAGGCGGAATCCGAGGACCTGGAGCTGCACTTTACGGATATGATCCTGATCCTCGCCTGGGCGGGATCGCCGGCGGCGGTGGCGGGAGCTCCGTGCAGATACATCTTTCTGGACGAGGTCGGCAAATACCCGAGCCGAGCGGGCAAGGAAGCGAACTCGATCGCGCTGGCTTATGATCGAACCAAGACGTACGCGGCGAACCGGAAGATCATCGGGACATCGACGCCGGTTCTGGACAACGACCAGTTTTACAGACGCCGCGGGATGGCTGATCAGGTCCTGCGCTATTATGTGGGATGCCCGCACTGCGGCGCCGAGCAGGTGATGAGCTTCCATGGCGTGAAGTGGCCGGAGAAATGCACGCCGGCGGATGCCTACGACCTGGCTTACTACCAGTGCGAGAAGTGCAAGGGCCGGTGTAACGATGCCCACAAGACCGATATGGTTCGGCATGGCCGGTGGCGGAGCGTGGACCCGGAGACGGGAGAGCTGCTCGCAGCAGGTAGCAGGCAACAAGCAGCAGGGAGCAGGGAGCGGATCGCGCGCGGTCTCGCGGCGGCGGGCGGATCCAGCAGGCCTGTTCCGAGCTTGGATTTTGCGCCCGGCAGCCGGCGGGCTATTTGGCTGGAGATGTCGGCGACGATATCTCCTTTCGTCCGATTGGGCGAGATGGCCAGGGACTGGCTGAGGGTCCAGGACTATCCGGAGGACCTGCAGGACTTCATCAACTCGAGCCTCGGGGAGCCGTGGCGAAACGCTTCAATCGATCTGCCTCACGACATAGTGCTGAAGCGGCAGACTGAGCTCGAGGAGGGTGTTGTGCCTTCCTGGACGCTGCTGCTGGTCGGCGGCGTGGACGTGCAGGAGTCGAGTGTCTACTGGACTATCCGGGCCTGGGGCCCGATGCTGACGAGCCAGAAGATAGCAAGCGGCCAAGTGGAAAGCCTCTGGGATATCGAGCCGCTGATGAACAAGGAGTGGCGGGACGAAAAGGGGCAGGAGTGGGTTGTGCAGCTCTGCGCTATCGACTCCGGCGACCAGACAGATGACGTCTACGATTTCTGCACGATGAACTCGGATTGGGCGGTGCCGGTCAAGGGCGCCAGCACTCAACTCCCGACGCGGTTCAGGATTTCCACGATAGACAAGGTGGAGAGCAAGGCGCACGGAACCCGGCTTGTACTGGTGAACACCAACGCCTACAAGACGTCAATCGCGACGCGGATGCAGCGAGATAACGGTCGCGGCGCATGGATGGTGCACAAGGAGTGTGACCTGGACTATGCGCGGCAGGTGACGGCGGAGAAGCTGGACATCACGCAGGATTCGAAAGGCCGGGAGGTTCGGACGTGGGTGAAGAAGAGCTCCCACGCCGATAACCACTACCTAGATGCCGAGGTGTATAACGCCTGTGCAGCGGACCTCATGAATATTCGGTTCCTCGAGGATCCAGAGGCGGAGAAGGCGCTCGCCGGCTAGTTTTGAGTTATGAGTCTTGAGTTGTGAGTGTCCGGAAGGGAAGGGACTTATGAGCAAGGTTGATTTTAAGGGAAGCTGGCAGGATGCGATGATTTACGCCGGCGAGCAGGCTCAGCCGGCCAATGAGGCTCCTGTTGTGAGTCATACGATTGGCGTGGCGGCGGTGGACGCGGAGCATGCCGAGGCAGTGGACATCGGTTTCGTGTCGAAGTCGATGCGGGTGCGGAATACTCTCCGGCTACCATCGGAGGGCGATCCGGACGTTGATGACTACACGATCCACGTGAGCTTCGATGATGGGGACAGCTTCGAGGACTTGGGGCCGGAAGAATCGATCGGTCGGGACTTGGCGAAGCAGACGATCCACGTCTACGGGCCGGCTGATGCTGTGGTGAAGATCGTCGCGACCAGAGTCAGCTGAGAGCGGAGAGCCGGGAAGGGAATGGGACCAATGGGACCAATGGGAGTTATGGGACGAATGGGACGAATGGCGCTGCTGGTGATGGTGGCGCTTGCTATATTGATTGTTCTTTGCGGAATGGCGGCGGCGCCGAGCAGCTCGGGGCTGATGGTGGCGCTTGCTATATTGATTGTTCCTTGCGGAATGGCGGCGGCGCCGAGCAGCTCGGGGCTGACGGTATCACGGGCTACGACGATAGCGAAGCAGCAGGCTAAGGCAGCCGTGGAGGCTGCGCTGGAGGCTCTGCAGACTGCCGTGGTCGTGGTCCACGCCGACGGGTCGAAGACCGCCTATCCTCCCGCCGACGACACTGACCTCGCGCGCGGCGCGGCTCTGATCGCCGCCGCCGCCGCGTGCCAGGCCGGCGATACCATTCAGCTTTCAGCCAACACATTCGAGATCGACCGATCTATTGTCCTGCCGAGCTACTGCAAGCTCAACGGCGCGGGGATGTTCGCGACCAGGATTAAGGTCGCTGACAAGGTGCAGACGACACTGACCGCTGCCAGGGCCGCAGGCGGCAAGGTGCTTACTGTCGCCTCTACTGCGGGCTTTCGCGCTGGACAGCACTGCACTCTTTTCCTGGCGAATGATGTCTACGACCCCAAGTGGGGAGAGAACGGCGTATACGGCACTCGTGACTCCGTGCTGATAGCGAGCGTGGATTCCCCGACGCAGATAACCCTGACGGCCAACACGATCTATGCCAACTATCCCATCGGCAGTCTGCTGTTCACTTCGTTCAACGCGATTGATACGTGCGTGGTCGGCTCGGGGCAGAGGTTTGGGCCGACTGCCGGCTATCACCACGTCATCATAGAGGATCTGGAAATCGACGGCAACGGCGCGAATCAGACGCGGGGCAACTATGACGCGCTGCAGTGTGGCATTCACATCGCCAAAAGCGACTTCAGCACGATCCGAAACGTCTGGATTCACGATACGGCGCTGGCCGGGCTAGAGTTCGACCATACTAGCGTGCAGAACTGCCTGACGCTGACGGTCGGAGGGGCTGGCGGCAGCGTGATACAGACGGCTGTCGTAAAGGATGGAGTCCCAGTGCCGGGCTTCTACTGTCCGGGCGATCTCATCACGGTGACTCAGGGAACGGCCTCCGGCGGCGTTATC
>JBPOHN010000018.1:0-2723 GCA_052035525.1 Armatimonadota bacterium | reverse complement strand
CGGCCGTAACAGTCAGTGCCGCCAGTATGGCGACGATAGCAACGATGATCAGAATCTTCTTGAGCTTCATATCAGCTCCCCTTTCTTGCCGATCCCCGATCCCTACCCAGACCGCCTATGGCGTCCTCTTTGGAGTGCACCTGATCTGCTGGCAGATATCCTGGTGCTCAGAATGCACCCGCTCGAACTCCGCCTTGTTGCGAGTGTCCATCCGTTCGATCACCCTCACTGTTTCGCGCTGGATCTGCGCGCTTTCGGAGTTGAGCTTCGCCGTGTAGCCCGCCAGAGCAATGATTGCGGCCAGCACGAGATACAAGGGGATGTGCACCTTGCCGCCGTTCGCCAGATCCTTAGCCGCCTGATTCAGATCAACTGCTGCCATAGATGAGCCTCCTCCAGATATGCAAAAGGCCCCCATCCCTGGAGGCCTCAAATCCCTAAATAGATAGATTTAGAGATTTTCGAATTCCGCTCTACTCGCAGCACGTCAGCGCGGGGTTGCCGTTCTGATTCACTACGATCTTGCCGGTGGTAGAGCAGTATCTCAGCGCCAGATGAGGAGTCTCGCAGACGATCCTGCTCCACATACGGTTGCGCAGCGCGACCTCAGTCGCGGGCAGTCCCGCGGTTTCCACTTCGGCAGCGCCCTTGGTATTGAGTGCATCCGACTCAAACCAGCCGATCCCATTGGTTAACTTTGCCTGGATCTCTTCGGCGCCGGGCGACGCGTTCGGAGTGCTGATCGTCACGGCGGTATTGCCGGCCGGTTCATCATCCGCAAAGAGCAGCCCCTGCACTACGCCCCTGAACCGCTGATACGCCGTGGTGGGCAGAACCGCGACGTCCTGACAGATGTTCCAGTAGCGCGGCCTGATGACCAGATCGACGCTAATTTCGTTGCTTTCGTCTGCCTCGTATACTCCGCCCTCGAGGAAACCGGTCAGACAGTTCTCAGCCCACAGCCCCTCCGGGATCTCCCCGGCCTCCACGGTCACGCCGTTGACAGGAATCTCGGTCGGCGTACTGTAATCGTCTTGAGGGTAGGCAAAGACGTCGTCATCGAGCTTGAACCAGGCCGGCTCCGCCTCCGAGTTGATGAACGCGAGCGGGATCTCAAGCACGACCACGCCGTCAATCACGAGGTGTGCCTTGGGCACGATCCAGCCGCCACTTGCGGCAAACCACGAGAAGTCATCCGGCCCCCAAGTGTCATTCCACGGGCCGCTTTGCGGTATCACGTAGAGCTTGGCAAAGCCGCCCGCCGCCGCCGATTGCCGCCTGAACTGAGCCTGCGTAAAGACGTAGGCGGTATCCGGCGTCTTCGGCTCGATTGTGAGCGCTGTCAGCCGGCCAATCCCAAAGCCTGATGGAAAGTCAAAACTACCCTGCAGCTCGTATGACACCAGGCTCTGCATCGTCGGGTCCGCCGTCACCGTACAGGCATCCGGCCTGCACACATCAATGACGGATGCCCCGCTGCCATCACTCACCAGGTTCCAGGAGCTCTGCCCCAAGTGCAGTACTGCCTCCGCGCCCTCGGGTGCACTCCAGGTGATGACCAGGTCGCGCGCGCCCCTTACGTGTTTGTTGAGCGCCATGATATTGGTGCAGCTCGCCGCCGCGCCCTCCACCGACTCCCCTGTCACAATCGTCAGTTTTGTGCCGTCAGGCGTTGCCGTGCAGTTGGTATCGTCCCAGGTCTGCCCGGCCTCCCCGAAGATGAGCGGAGGGTTCGGAACTAACTCGCCGGGTGCCGCCGCCAGCGTGATCTTGAGCGCGTCCGCAAGCCTCAGCCGATTGGCCGATCCCGCGTCGCACAGCGCAACGTTGTCAAAGTAGGGGTCAAGCCCATCAATAGGTTCCCATGGCGGATGAGCAGGCTCTTTCATCGGGCCTTCGGCGGGCGTGCCCGGTGCAATGCCATCAATGATCAGGTTGCCGTGATGCAGTTGCGCCGCCTCGGGCAGCAAATCGGCGTTAAGGTCAATGAACGTCTCCATCGTATCGGTCATCGCGACCGGACTGCCGACCGGGTCGATAGGCAGCATCACGTTCGTAGACAGCTTGCCCTTGTACGTTACCTCAAGCGGAGCCGTTGCCGTATACTCCAGCCCGGGTATCGGCGTCGTGCCGTCCTCCAGGGTCCAGACGTAGCTCCTGTTGGATATCAGCTCGGGGTCGGTTTCGCCGTTATAGTTGTAGCTGTCACCCTCGATGAAGTTCTCCTCACCAATCAGCGTTTCGACCAGCCGCGGATGCCGCTCGCTCGTGATGATCGTCGTCTCATCAGCCCGATCCGCGCCGTCCAGGTTCTTTACGTCAACGGCATCATAGACGACGGTATACTCGCCCAGGGTGTCGTGCAGGAATAACTCAGACGCCTGCGAAAACACGGTATTGTTTGCCGTGTTCCCCAGCCCTATCCCGCCCTTTGACGCAAACGCGCCGTTGCCCATCGAGGACTCGGCATACATTTCGACCGTGCTGTCCGGAGGGCCATAGTGAACATCAACACCGACCTGGCCCCAATGCTTGTGCGAGTAGAACCGCGCCTCTTCGCAGACGCTTCCAGGCGAGCGCGAATAAGTTCCCTCTACCCACACATTACTGAGCGTGTTGCAGGCTTCGAGATCGATCACTCCGTCCGGGAGAAATTGCTCAGTATCGATGTTTGCCGCGAACTCGTGCTCATAGAGATATGGCCGCCGCGCGATGGTCTGAAT
>JBPOHN010000057.1:0-48804 GCA_052035525.1 Armatimonadota bacterium | reverse complement strand
TTCGGGGATGCGCTGGTCTCAAGAAGGCGCAGAGGCTATGCTTAGCCTGCGCGCATCGCTGCTGACCAATCCTAATATTGACCTTGCACCATACGCAGGTCCTTACCTTCAATGAGGGATGCACCCTATTCCCTCGCATGCCTTGACTGTAGCGTTCGAGCACAATATACTGGGTAGTAACGTTTGAGCTAGGGTAAACTCCACAAGTCCTCTTCCTTCCTAATCTATTCTTGAGAAGGGGGAAATCCTCGCTGATGAGAATCGGTTTTGACGTTGGTTCGGGTACGATCAAAGCGGTTGTCATCCTGGCTGACGACTCGATAGAAGCACTGGATATCCTGCCTATACAGGGGCAGCCGATTCTGCGCGTCAAAGAGATGCTCGCAGATATCCTCGGCCACTATGGCGAGCCCAGGGCCGTCTGCGGCTTCACGGGCGCAGGTGCGGCCACGATGAAGGATCTCCTTGGCGCCGATGCCGTCCACGAGCCCAATGCGCTCGCGGTGGCGATAGACAGGCTTTACCCGCAGGTGCGCACGGTGATCGAAATGGGACGGGAGGCTCAGAAATACCTCCTCTTCGAGCGCGATCCCGTCAGCGGCCGGCTTCTTGTCGAGGACTCCAACCTTGGCAACAAGTGCGCCTCCGGCAGCGGTTCCTTCCTCGACCACATGGCCGTCCGCCTCAACTACGGCAGCATCGAGGAGTTCGCTCAGGTCGCGCTGAATACGGAAAATCCCGCGAGCCTTTCGGGCCGCTGCGCGGTGTTCACGGAATCTGACATAACCCATCTCTACCAGAAGGGCACTCCGCGGGATAGGATCGCCGCGGGCGTGCATCAGGCCATCAGCCGCAACTATCGCTCCGCCATCGCGCGCGGCAAGGAGTTCCGGGACAAGATAGCCTTCATCGGCGGCGTCTCGGAGAATCCGGCGGTCGTGCGGTTCCTGTCGGAGGAACTCGGGCTCCACGGGCGGATGTTCGTGCCGGAGCACAACCGCACGCTTGGCGCGATCGGCGCTGCCATCCGAGCCGAGCGAACAATCGATCTCCGCAACGCAATCGACACCCTTGAAGCTCATCTGCGGAGGCCGCTGGAGTACCCGGGATGCGCGCCGATAGCCATCAAGCAGCGGAGCAATGGTGAGGAAGGCGTCGCCTCCCCGCCGTCAACTACCAAACCATCAAACCATCAGACCATCGAACGTGCCGCCCTTGGCGTCGATATCGGCTCCGTAAGCACGAAGGCGGCGCTGGTCACGATGATCGACGGCAAGACCGTCCTTCTCGCCAGCTACTACAGGCGAACAAACGGCGATCCTCTTTCCGCCGTACGCGACACGCTTTCTCAGATCAAGCAGCAGATCGACGAAAAGGGTTACAAGATCGGCAAGATCGCGGCGGCAACCACGGGCAGCGGTCGGTATCTGACAGGCGACTACATCGGCGCGGACCTCGTGCGCAACGAAATCACTGCTCAGGCGAGCGGCGCGCAGGCGTATGCCGACGACGTGGACACGATTTTCGAAATCGGCGGCCAGGATAGCAAGTATATCCGCCTCGATGGCGATGTGATCATAGACTTCGAGATGAACAAGGCCTGCGCGGCGGGTACCGGCGCATTCCTGGAGAAGCAGGCGGCGCGGCTGGGGATTCCTCTGGAGGAGTTCGGCGACGTTGCACTCAGGAACACTCGTCCGCCCGATCTGGACTGGACGTGCACCGTCTTCTCCGAGTCCGCGATGGTCTACTACCAGCAGAACAACGTTCCGGTGGAGGACCTCGCGGCTGGCATCTGCCTTGCGAGCGTAAAGAATTACCTCCATAAGAACGTAGCCAACCGTGAGATAGGCAGGAAAGTCGCTTTCCAGGGCGCGGTTGCGTTCAACAAGGGTATGGTTGCGGCGTATGAGACCGTGCTGAACCGCGAGATCGTCGTCCCGCCGTATCCACACATCACGGGCGCCGTTGGCGCGGCCAGACTCGCATACCTCGCCAATCCGGAGCAACCTTCGTTCCGCGGGTTCGATGCGGTGCTCGATGCCAAGTACGAGATCAGCTCCTTCGAGTGCAAGAGCTGCGCGAACCGGTGCGATGTGAACACCTTCCAGATGGAGGGTGGCCCCAAGTACTTCTACAATGACCGCTGCGAGAAGTTCAGCGCCGCGCACAAGAAGAACCTCGGCTCGCATCTGCCTGACCTGTTCGCGGAGCGCGAGCAGATGATGATGAATGCCTACCAGCGCACCGATAGCGCAAGGGAGTCCGCGCCACCTTCCGACACCTGGAACCCGGCGCCGGACAACCGCATCGGGATCCCGCGCGGGCTGCTGTTCTCCGAGTACTATCCGCTTTATAGTGCATTCTTCGGCGAGATCGGCTACGAAGTCGTCACGAGCGATCCGACCAACAAGCGGATCATCGAAATGGGTCTCGACGTCGCAATCGGCGAGCCCTGTTTCCCGTTCAAAGTGGCTCACGGGCACTACATGGACCTGATCGAGAAGGGCGTCGGCACCATATTCTCGCCGCGCATCATATCCACCGAGCAGCCGAACCGCAACTTGCGCCAGGCGCAGACGTGCCCGTATCTTCAGGCCGCTCCGGACGTGATCGCAAGCTGTGTCGGCGTCACGGAGCGCGGAATCAGGTACCTGACCCCGACGCTTCACCTGAAACGCGGTCGGCGTCACCTCGAGCAAGTGTTTGTCGCACTGGGCAAGCAGCTCGGTGTGTCGCCGAAGAAGTCCAAGGAAGCCTTGGCGGTCGGCCTGCGGGTACTGGCGGACTTCCGAAAGAAGCTGGAAGCGCGAGGGGCTGAAGTCCTCCGCGACCTCAAGCCCGATCAGATGGCCTTTATCGTTGTCGGCAGGCCCTATACGCTGTGGGACCCCGCAGTCAATATGGACATCGGCAAGAAGATCCAGGACCTGGGTATCCTTGCAATTCCGCAGGACTTCCTGCCGCTCGAAAGCGCCGATATCTCGGATACCTGGCCGAACGCGTACTCGCGGCAGATTCAGAAGAAGTTGATGGCTGCGCGCCTGATCCGCCACGACGCCCGCTTGAGGGCCGTTGTCGTCACCTATTTCGCCTGCGGCCCGGATTCCTTCGGCAACCCGTTCTTCAAGGATGAGATCGGCGAACCGTGCTACGTGATGCAGATCGACGAGCATACCGCCGACGCCGGGGTGATCACCCGCATCGAGGCTTTTGCCGACACCGCGTCGCCGCGCGCGGGCGGTACCTGCAATGCCGCCCGTCCTGCCGAGGTGGCGATCCGCTCGAACGACGCCCCGATCACCAGCCAGGGCGGCCGCACGCTGTGGATCCCCTATGCGAGCGAAGCTGCTCGTATGCTGGCGGCTGCGATGCGCGCCTACGGAGTCAACGCGCAGGTGCTGCCGCGCTCCCCTGACGCCGGCCTGAGCCTCGGCCGGGAGGCGATCAGCGAGGACGTGTGCCTGCCCGCGCTGATGACAACCGAGGATATGCTCTACCGCGTCCAACAGCCCGACTTCGATCCCACCAAGGAAGCTTTCTTCCAGGGTAACGCGGAGGGGCCGTGTCGGTTCGGGATGTACAGCATGCTGCAGCGGCGGATACTCGACAAGCTCGGGCATCGCGATGTAGACATCGTCACTCTCGGCTCCAAGGATGAGCACGGCGGGCTGGGGATGCTCTTTGCGCTGGTCGCGTGGGACCTCGTGCTCTGCCACGACCTCCTCTTCAAGATGGTCCAGCGCGTGCGGCCCTACGAAGTAGATGCGGGCGAGAGCGAGGCTGTGTTCGAGCGCTACCTGCGGAAGCTCGAGGAAATGGCGCCGGAGCACAAGCGCAAGACGGAGTCGCACAAGCTTGCAGCGATATTGAAGACGAAGCACCTCGATGAGCTTTCGGAGCTTCTGCGGCGCGCTCAGGAGGACTTCTCGCGGATACCGCAGCGCAGAGAGGACCGGCCTCTTGTTGGCGTGGTCGGCGAATTCTACGTCCGCCTGCACGACAAGGCCAACCAGGACATCCTGCGCAAGCTGGAAGCCAACGGCGCGGAAACCTGGCTCGCGCCGATGACGGAATTCCTGAGCTACGCCAACTTCATCGGCAAAATCCTTTCCGCGGACCGGCTTCGCGGAGGTGGGCTCAGCAAAGCCGAGATTGCGCAGTACCTTTCCGGCTGGCTCAACGCGCGGCTGGTGGACAAGGAAGAGCACATGCTTTTCGGCGCGACTCTGCCATTCCTTGACGGCTATGACGATATCGGCTCGGAGGAAGTCATCCGCGAAGGCTCCAAATACGTGAACTACAACTTCGGTGGCGAGGCCATCTGTTCGATGGGCAAGGCCGAGGATTTCGCCAAGCGCGGCCTTGCCGGTATCGTGAGCGTCATCCCGTTCAACTGCATGCCCGGCAACGTCGTTACGGCGCTGAGCCAGTCGCTCCGCCGCCGCCACGGCAACATCCCGTTCCTGAACCTCGACTACGACGGCTTCATCGACTCCAGCCGCGAGGCCAAGATCGTCAACTTCATGTGGCAGGTGAAGGAGCGGCATGCGGGACGGAGGATTGCCCACGAAGAAGCGATGCGGGGCAAGGTGGAGACCAAAGCAACGAGCTAACCGGAGACTCGGACCCTCTCCAACCTCAATGTCAGCTCCTCCAACTCCCTCTTCGGCAGCTTCGTGCGGAAGTAGAGCTGCTTTGAGTTGAACTCGCGAGCGTCCCGCAGGTCGTCAGCGTGCTCCGCGAGGTTTTCTATCGCCTGCTCTATCCACAGCGCCGGCTGCTCGAAGTGATTGACGCTGCCGATCATCGGCTATGTGCGACCACAATACCAGACGGGCAGCACACAAGCAAGAGGCTGTTACCCGGTGGCTCTATTCTTCCAGCAGAATCGCGCTTGTGGGACAGGAATCGCGGGCTTCCTCCGCCTTGGCGCGCACCTCGTCGGGCACGGTTTCCACCTTCGGTCGCGCCTTTTCACCCTCGGGCATTTCGAACACCTCGGGGCATATCTCCGGGCAAAGCCCGCAGGAAATGCAGTCATCGGTGACAATCGGTTTCATATGCTGGACTCCTTCGATGCGTTGAAACGAGTATACCCGACAGCGAAGGCAATAGTCACGGGCCCGGAAGCTAACGTCGGCAACAGGCTAGCTTTTCTCGGAAACAACCACCAGCACAGCCGGAACCGCGCCTCTTCGTTGATCGGGCCTCGGCATCGCAACCCAGGCGTGAACTCGCCGGTCCGCGAGCGATTGGATAGTGACTTCCTCAAGTACATAACCGCTCTGCGGCACCTCGATCCGGCGCAGGACCTCTGGCTTCAGCGGGACCGGGTCGGGACGCTTTCCGCCCATCATCAGTTCGAAGAGCCTATCCCGTGTGGCTGATTGCCATTTCTGCATCTCAGCCGGAGATTGCGCGTTGCAGCGCATTGACCTCAATACGTCTCCTGATGCCGGGGTTATCAGGCACAGCAATATCGGGACAAGGGGAAAACACAGGTACTTCATAGCAGGGGTTGACTCTTTCTTGCATTAGCTCTTCTTGGCGAGCTTAGCCGGTGTTACAGCCTCGTGAATCCCATTGTATCGTAGTGCTTGTCGAACGTAAACGCCTTCTTGATCCCCAGGGCCTGCATTGCAGCGAAGCTGACGCAGTCAGTGAAGCTGAAACCGGCTGTTTCGTAGCGTCCCGATATGTCCCAGGCGGCGTGTTCGATGGCAGGGCTCGCGTAGAGCACAATCAGGCCGCCTTCGGTCTTCTGCCTGGCCTGCTCTTCAAGGCACATGCTTGGAGCCTCTCGGATGAACTGGCCGAACCGAAGAGCCAACTGATGTCCCGTGGAGTAATGGTATAGAAGGTAGGTACACGTCTCATCGACGATGTGGTTGGTCGTGACGAGTGGCACGCGTCGCTCAACCAACTCTGTATACAGCTCCCGCGCCCGCGGATGGTGGTCATCACTGCGTACCAACAGCGCAATAAACACGCCGCTATCGATGAAGATCGCGTCCATATACAATCTCGTCTATGCGTTCGGAGCCCCGAGGGTCGCCGCTATCGGCGATGCCGACAATGCTCATCATCAGCTCCGTGTACCTCTGCTGTTCTTCGTTCTCACGTTCGGCCAGGCATTCGAAGCCTATTCGGTAAGCTTCAGACAAGCTGATTCCGTGGCGCCGGGCGTAGAGCTTCGCTCGCTCGAACTGCTCGGGCGGAAGGCTTATTTGCGTCCTTCTCATCTTCTCTCGCTTACGTGCAACAGCCATCGTGGTCACTCCTTTGCGTTACATCACCATGTTACCCGCGTGATGTAACTATCGTCAAGGCTCGACCCGTATCCTGCACTGCGGGTCTTCAACGATCTCGCCGATCTCTGAGGCGGCAAGCGCGCCTGCCGATTTCAGGGCGGATTTCATCGCCTCAGCTTTGTCAGCGGGGACGGAGAGAAGCAATCCGCCCGCGGTCTGCGCGTCGCACAGCGCGAGTTGGTCCTCCTCGGTGAGTTCCGGAGACCAGACTACTGAGGACTCGGAGTTCAGATGGTCTCGATTGGAGTAAGTTCCGCCGGGAGCCTCGTCGAGCGCCAGAAGCTCCTTCACGCCTGCTATCAGCGGCACGTCTCCGAATCGAACACGGGCGCCAACGCCGCTGCCGGCGGTCATTTCATGCAGGTGGCCGAGCAGCCCGAAGCCGGTCACGTCCGTGCACGCGCTGCAGCCTACTTCGATCGCCGCTTCCGAGGCGGCCTTGTTCAGGGTGGTCATGACACGGATCGCTTCGGCAATAGTCTCCGGAGGCGCGGTGTCGTGCTTAATGGCGGTGGTTATAATGCCGGTCCCGATGGGTTTGGTCAGGATCAGTCTGTCGCCTGCCTTCGCGCCGGAGTTCGTGAGTACCCTACTTGGGTCTGCCAGCCCCATCACGCAGAGGCCGTACTTCGGCTCCGGATCATCTATCGAATGCCCACCGGCGATGCTCACTCCGGCGGCTCTGGCCTGATCGGCTCCCCCGCGCAAGATGTCCTCCAGGGTGTCCAGCGCGTGCGTGCGAGCGGGGTAGGCAACTATGTTAAGGGCGAGCACGGGCCTCGCGCCCATCGCGTAGATATCCGAAAGGGCGTTGGTGACGGCTATACGTCCGAACTCGTAGGCATCGTCCACAACCGGCGTGAAAAAGTCTGTCGTGAGCACAACCGCGAGGTCGTCGGAGACGCGATAGACCGCGGCATCGTCGGAAGTCGCAAGATCCACGAGCACGTTCGGGTCGGTTATGGGTGGCAGGTGGCGCAGGACCTGCGCCAGAGCATCAGGGCTCAGCTTGCAGGCTCAACCAGCTCCGTGCGAAAGCGCGGTAAGCTTGAAATCCTCGGACACGCTAACCACCTCCTCTCCGTCGTGCAGCCGGAATATTCTACATGATAGCGCGGCTGTATGGGAAATGCGAGTGCGGACGGAATCAGGCAGCCACGTGAAACAGGATGGATGCCGGAGGCTCCCGAGAGCCTCCGGCGCGGATCATGCTATATCGGGTAGGCAGTCGCGGATAGCCCCGAGTCGCAATACTCGATAACGACTCTCACGTTCTTCACGCCGTCCAGCACCGGGAAGTCGAACTGATAGGGCGGGCTGCTCACGCTCTGTGTCGCCAACTCCGCCCCATTCCAGGCAAGCATCGTGATTGTTACGCACTTGATGCCCGGGATGTAGCTCGGTATCCCCACGAGCACCCGGCCGTGCTTGACGGTGATCTTTGGTGGAATAGCTGTCTCGTAGGCCTCAGGCAGAGGATCGAACAGCCCTGGGGGCGAGCTGCCCTCGCGATTTCCGAACACGTAAGGCCCCCAGCCTGAGTTCAAGTGTCCCGTGCCGTAGCCGAACTGGCCCCACTTGTCTGAGGGGATGTAGCGGCGGAACGCGTCGCCACCCCCTGGAGTAGGATAGCCCACACCGGGACCGAAGTACTTCGGCAGCCCGGAGCCTTTGGAGAGGGCGCTGTTGTAGCTGTTGTAGCCCAGGTTGCCTATCGGTTGTTGCTGCGCCACGGCAGCCGCCACCAGCCCCAGAATACCTATCAACGTGAGAACAGAGACCCAGTAGACCCTCACCGTCCTCACCCCCTAACTGCAACGTTCGCCCCGCCTATGCGGTTATTACTAGTGTTGTACGCCCGTGAGGGTTCTACACCTCGGCGGCAAGGCCAGCCTGAAGCCGCTATGGTATAATTAGCAGTCATTATGAGCGAACAGAAGCACAAGAACGTATCGATTGCCAACCGCAAGGCCTGGCATGAATATCATATCGGCGAGACCTTCGAGGCAGGGCTAATGCTCACCGGCACCGAGGTCAAATCCATCCGTGCGAGCAAGGCCAGCATCACCGAGGCCTATTGCAGGGTCGAGAACGGCGAAGTGTGGATTCACGGAATGCACATCGCTCCGTTCGAGCAGGGCAACCGGTTCAATGTGGATCCGATCCGCCCTCGCAAGCTGCTGCTGCACAAGGCTGAGATCAACAAGATCAACCGTCAGCTATCCGAGAAGGGCCTGACGCTCATTCCCCTGAAACTTTACTTCTCCAGGGGCTACGCCAAGCTTAGTGTAGGTCTGGCAAGGGGTAAAAAGCTCTGGGACAAGCGGGAGGCCATTGCCCGGCGCGACGTCGAGCGAGACAGACGGCGTGAAGAGGCTGGCAGGGACTAGCTATGGAAGGCGGTGGATGAGCGGGCAGTAGAGTAGGCGGACAGGAGAGACTGGATCGATGGAGCATGTTCTCGTAGCTGGCGGCGCCGGCTTTCTCGGTTCTCACCTCTGTGATCTTCTGTTGGCGAGAGGCTGCAAAGTCACCGCGATGGATAACCTGCTTACCGGCAGCGTTGACAACATCGCCCACAACCTCAGCAACCCCAACTTCACTTTCACCAAGTATGACGTCACCAGATACGTGCACATGAAAGAGCCTGTCGATGCCGTTTTCAACCTCGCTTCGCCGGCAAGCCCACTCGACTACGTTCAGTTCCCGATTCTCACGCTAGAGGTCGGTTCCCTCGGCACCCAGAATACGCTTGGTCTAGCCGCGGCGAAGAAAGCCGTCTATCTACTGGCGTCCACCTCCGAGGTCTACGGCGATCCTCTCGTGCATCCGCAGTCGGAGGACTATTGGGGCAACGTCAACCCGATTGGGCCGCGCAGCGTGTATGATGAGGCGAAACGGTTCTCTGAGGCACTGGTAACCGCCTATCACACCGCGCGCGGCGTCGACACCCGGATCGTGCGAATATTCAACACCTACGGCCCGCGGATGAGGATCAACGACGGCAGAATCGTCCCGACCATCATCGCTCAGGCGCTAAAGGGCGAGCCGCTCACAGTGTTCGGCGACGGCAGCCAGACCCGCAGCTTCTGCTTTGTCAGCGATGAGGTCGAGGGGATCTACAGGCTCTACAAGTCCGGGCATAATCAGCCGGTGAATATCGGAAACCCGCACGAGATGACGGTGCTCGAGTTCACGCACCTCGTCAAACGTCTGACTGATTCCTCAAGCGAGATCGTCTTCCGCCCCCTTCCTGTCGATGATCCCCTGAAGCGCCAGCCCGACATCACCAAGGCGAAGCAGCTTCTTGACTGGGAGCCGAAGGTATCCATCGAGGAGGGGTTGAAGGAGACTATAGACTATATCAAGGCGAAGATATAGTACGGAATCCATGGGGTGTGATTCCGATTGCCTGCTTGCAGCAGCGCGGCTGCTTGCCGGAGCATCCTTATCTTGGTCAGGCACTGCTGCGAGATAGTCCAATGAAACGTAGACTAGCCTTCTGTGTCGTTCTTTTCCTCCTGGCTGCGGCGGACGTCAAGGCCGCCTACCAGTACAGCACTGTCCAATATCCAGCCCTGGGCAGCGTGAGCTCGATCAGCTTCAGCAGCCAGTTCTACGGACACCAATCCGGTATCAACCGTGATTACACCGGCTCGGCGCCGGCCTACGACTACAGCGTCCACATCATCAGAGATGGGACCCGTTACCGGATGTACAGCGGTGGAAGGTGGTCGAGCACTCTCGGAGATGGCGACCATGTTTTGCAGCACACGTCAATTACCGGCGCTGGCAGCACCTGGACTATGCCCCGCTACCGCCCGGAGTTCTGGCAAGGGGGAGAAGAAGGCTTTCCCGGCTTCTGGTACTCCGGCAACTACCTGGAACCTGAAGTGGTCTACTTGAACGGCACCTACTACATGTACACACAGGTTCAGATCGATCCCGGCGCGCCCATCGACATCGAAGGGCAGGTTGCCGCAACGCAAGCCGACAGGATCCAACTCCACATAAGCTCCGACGGCGACAACTGGACCCGCTGGTCAACGACCCGGGGTGTCGTCATCAACATCACCAATCCCACCGTTACAAATCTGGATCATGAAGAGGTCGTCTACGTTCCGTGGGACACCACCGGCAGACCTTGGTGGCTGTACACTTTTCACTTCGTGAACGGGGTGCCGAAGGGCCACGTCAGAATCAGATCCGCCGACCCGACTACCTATGACTGGAATGCCCGGGAGCCTATGGGCTTTGCACTCGGGCAATTGGGCAACCAGATCGGCTATTGCCGCCAGGCTCCCGGCGGGCCAATCTTCTGCAGGATCAGCTTCGCAAGCGACAGCACGGGGCGGATGGTGCCTTCACTGGAGTTCTCACGCGACGGACTGGTGTGGACAATGGGATCAGACGGCCCCGTCCTGCTTGCGGGGAGCACGGACAACTCCCGGAACAGGAACTGCTATTTCCTCGGAATGTCTACGCTCTACGGCCAGGGTATGATCCAATACCTCGGAAACAACACGTATCGAGCGATCTACGGCGCTACTACGTGTAACTCGCCCGGTGGCGACGACATATGGTACTCTGAGGTAGGTGTGGGTGAGGTACGCTTTACGATCACCCCAAGCAGTACCCCCGCATGGCCGCCCTGGGAGTTTTCGTCAAGCACGCAGGGCTGGACGGCGTCACACTCGATTAGCGGCCTCCGTGTGTCCGGCGGCAGGCTGCTCGGCACTGTCTCTGGAGATGATCCGATCCTGCTTGGCCCCTACTATCCTGACATCAATGCAGATGCCAACAAGCACGTGCTCATAAGCATGAGGACGACTACCGGGACCACGGCTGAGCTCTTCTGGACAACTCCCGCCGATCCCTTTCACCGTGCCGGCAGGTCGGCGCAGTTCCCAATCATCTCGGACAACAACTTCCACACCTACGTGATCGACTTGACCGCAAACCCCGAATGGAAGGGCATAGTCAATGGTCTTCGCCTGGATCCTACCGAGGCAGCCAGCGGGTCCTTCGCGGTAGACTACATCCGCGTCGTCGATCTTACTCCTCCAACTGGAAGCGTTGTTATCAACGAGGGCGCGGCCTATACGACCTCCCAGGCGGTGACACTGACTCTCTCAGCAACCGACGGAGCAGGCGTATCACAGATGAGCATCAGCAACGACGGCGTGTTCGATACCGAGCCGTGGGAGCCGTATGCTGAGAGCAAGACCTGGAATCTTCTGGGCGGGAACGGGTTGAGGACAGTCTATGTCAGATACCGCGACCCCTCGGGCAATGAGTCCGGCACTGCGAGCGATACGATCGTGGTCGGCACTCCCTGCTCAATGACTGACGCACGATCGGCTGCGACCGGGACCTTAGTAATATTGCCGGGGCAACTGGTGACGGCCAGCTTTGGCGACTGTATCTACATCGAGGACGCGAAAGGCCGCGCCGGAGTGCGGGTTAGCCCCGGTGTAGTTGACGCAGACCCCGGCGAGGTAATGGACGCGGCTGGAACGGCCACTGTAGTGAACGGCGAAAAGACAATCTCTCTCCTGACATACAAGGTGACGGGGACTGGCTCCCTGGACCCGCTGGCGATGATCAACCGCGCGCTCGGCGGCGGAGACTGGCAATATGATGAGCTCACTGGCGCCGGTCAGCGCGGAGTCAGCGATGCCGTCGGGCTTAACAACATCGGCCTGCTGGTGCGAGTGTGGGGGCAGGTGACCGAGGTCGAACCGGTTGATCCTCCCGCAAAGCCGCTTTGGTTCAAGATCAGCGACGGCAGCGGCAGAGTGATCAAGTGCGTGGTAGAGGCTGGCAACCCCGTGATCGACCCTCTGTGGCAGGGGAAGCATGCTGTTGTCACAGGCATATCCTCCTGCGAATTGGATGGCGAGCGCTTGATCTCCAGGATTCGGATCAGCCGAGACCAGAATCCGTTGATATATTAGCCCGAGTAGATGCCCATGCGCCTGAGTTGCGCCCGGGCGCATATCTGGCGATCACTTTGGTTCCTGCAGCTTCTTCTCGGCGGCGGCGAGGCGGCCGTTGAACCCGAAGCCAATCGCCCAGCCCTTCACCCACTCCGCGTCCATCGTGCCTGAGTCCGGATTCTCTGCTTCCAGTCGCTTTGCGTGAGCGATGATCTCCTCGGTGAACGCCCGGGCGTCGGCGATCTTCTTCCGGGCATCTTCGGCAGTGCCCTTCCCTTCCACAAACGCCTCGGCAGCCTTCTCGGCCTCCACCACTTTGCCACGCCCAGGGCCGAAGTGCATCATCAACTCCATCGGCACACTCAGTTTATGCACGCGATACGAGTAGGTGGGGTCCTCCTTGACCAACTCGGCCGCCCTCTTGAGCAGCGCCTGCATGCGGGCGAGGAACTCCATATCCTCTGGAATCGCGTCCCCCCGGCTGGCGCGGTAAGAGCTCTCCAGATGCTTGTTGCCGCCGATGGTAACCAGGTACTCATACACCAGCGGCCCCGCTTTCGGTCCGTAGTAGCGGAACGCGTAATCACGAAGCTCCGAGTCCGGATCGCGCATGGGATAGTAATAGGGGTACAAGCCGGTCATTCGGATGTTGTACGCGTTGTTCCACCAATAGCCCTGCGGGTACTCCAACACGAAGGCGCCCGTCACTCCCTGAGAGAGCATAAACTCGGTGTCGTGTCTCAGCGCGTGCAGATACGGTGGGCCCGTGAATGGCTGATGCGAGTTGGCAGCATAATACGAGCATATCCAGAACCGCTTGAAAACCGATATCCACTTGAGCAAGTCGTCCTTGCGTGGGTAATCGGCATCTGCGTAGCTCGTCCGGTGATTGCGGCCCCAGTGAGCGTAGCAAGCCGACAGCCTCTCGTCCGGCCGCACCTTCACTGGCGGCTTTTCTAGCACGGAATACCCTGGAACGCAATCCACAATCACATCCGGCGCCACCTTGGCAATGCGATCGGCAACCTTGTTGTAGAGCTTCAGCGCAATATCCGTGGGAGTCTCCTTGGAGCATTCCTCGCACTCGCACGGCAGGCCGCCATCTATCGGAAGCAGATCGAGCCGCTTGAACTGCGGATGCTTCTTGATGAATGCTTCCACGTTGGCGATGAACTGCTCAACGGCCTCCTCGTTGCTCATGCAGAAGTTGATTGCGGGCCAGACCCCACCATGCGGGTGCCGCTTGCCGTCGCGCATCCCGAACCACTCTGGGTGGTCTTTGAAGTAGCTCTCCGTCGAGAGGAAGTAGGGGAACGAATGCCCCGGTCCGTGGAGCACGAGGCCGCGCTTCTCCATCGCCTCGAATACGCCCTTCGAGTGCATTTCCTCCAGGTGCCGATCGATCTTCACCGCCTCGCATTGCCAGCTCAGGGTGTTGAAGCGGTTCTTGGCGGCCCAGTCGATCTGCGACAGAGCTTGCTTCTGCCGGATTTCGAATGCCAGCCCGCTAAGCCAGTACACCCGGTCCTCGAACGGGCTTGCTTCGGTCCACTCCCCGGCGGTAACAGACAGGCTTGGCGTTTTCGGAACGACCTCGGGGTCCTTTGGATCGCAGTTGGGCACGTACCAGCGGCAGCCCATTCTCTCCAGGAGGTCATAGACTCCGTAAAGCAGCCCTCTCGGGTTGTCGCCCGCGACCACGATCTTGTCGGACGCGATCACCAGCGTGTAGCCGTCCGCGCCCTTCTTGGGCTGCGGCAGATTGTGCGCTGAGAGCTGCCCGCGGAGGCCGAGAAAGATCGTCTTTCGGCCAGAGGTATTGGAAAGCTTGGCGCCCGTGATCCTATGGAAGTAGTCTGCCAGCTCCTCGGCGGCAAACCGCTCTACGGAGCCGGAACCGGCGGCGCACAGGCGCCAGTCTGTCTTACCGAGATACGAAAGCTGAACGGAGGTCATTTTTGCTGCTCCATGGGATGATGCGCAGATCAGGCAGAGCGTCAGGACGGATAGGGTCAATCTCATTCTGTGACTCCCCGGCAGCATCCGGAGTCTCGTTGAAAGCATGGGCCCCGGACATGCCATCGCGGTCAACACCGCGCACTACTCTGTCTGATTCGACCCAATCACAAACGACCCCTCTATTACGTCTCCCGAATTCAGCTCCCTGCAGAGATCGGGGACGCAGTTCGTGCTTATATCGCGCGGCGGACAGCAGAGCTTATTGACGATCAGTTGATAGGTCCCGTCCGCGCCTATCCCTCCACGCACGTGGTGCCTGTCCTTTGCCGAGAACGCGACCCGCAGACCCCTGCCGCTGGCATCCGTAAGGCTCGCCCAGTTGCAGTTGTACTTCGTCGAGTTGAAGTCGAATGCGTCCGGCCTGGATACATCCAGCAGGTGCGCGTCCGCCGAATCCGGGGTGGCGGTGCCGTTGGCCCGGCCGATGTGAGTCTCCGGATAGTACGACCACATCGCCTTCCGGTCCCAGGAGAAGTGATCGAACCCTCGCGGCATCTCGAAAACCCACCCCAACTCCTGAATGTCCGCTTTGTCGCCGGTCCACTCGATGCGGTAGCTGAACTTGCATCTCAGTAGCTCTGCGTGAACTCTTCCTACGACCTCCCCCAGCTTCGGAGGATTTGCCTTGGCGATTGCCTCAGGAGTGAGTGGCGGTGTGGGGTTCCTCGGAGTTGTCCAGGATTCCGCACTGACGATATCCGCTTCCAGCGATTGCAACTCACTGAATGCGGCCAGGTTCGCGGGCGTGCTCTTCACGTTCCTGAGCTGGTACCGCGTCAGGAAGTCTACCCGCCAACTCCCCGGCGACTCAACGCGGTTCCTCGATGTCAGGTTGAGCGTCGGCATTCCGAGCCCATCGGGAATTCTTGGGACCATAGCCGACTTCGCCTTTCGCCTGACAAGTTGGAACTGGCAGGTGACGACGTTCCAGCCCTGCGGGTGGTCGAAATCGATCTTGAGCGTGTCGGCCCTTGCCAAAGCGTCCTCAGGCAGCGCGAGGGCGACCTTTCCGGACGACCGCGGCGCAAGCTTCAGCTTCGCCCTGCCCGATCTGACCTGTTCGCCCTCCTTCGTAAGCTGCCAGTGCGTCTTCAGCTCCGAGAGGTCAGTGAACGAGTAGTGGTTGGTGATGTCGAGCACCACACAGCCGTGTCCTGCCCCAAGATCGGCCTTATTGGCGACCTGTATCGGCGATGCAGCCACCTTGAGATGGTAGTAATCCGGCCGGACGTTACGGCGGCTGTCCACCAGTCCCTTCACCTTCATGTAGTTCGTGCCGGTGGCCTCGTCCCACTGGTGCAGCTTGACCGGGCACTTGTCGGCCACGGCGCGGTCCTGCCATTCCCAAAGAAAAGTGCCGGGGATGTCATCGCACTTCCACACGACGTCCCACGTGCGCTTGATCACCTCTCCCCACAGGTCGAGGCACCCGTAGTCTGCCGCGAGCCTTACGTCCCAGACGTTCGGATTCTCGCTGTAGAGCTTCGGCCACTTCGCGCGGCGCTGCTTGTCCTTCGCGGCCTGCAGAATCCTCTCCGGCGGCGTATAATGCGCATCATCGAGTTCCACGCCGTATCTGTCCGCGGGCTGCTCCGAGACCAGCCGGGGACGTGTGGCATCGAGGCTCTTGACGATGTCGGCGACGATCTGCAGGTTCTTGCCCGGCCTGTTCTCGTTGCCGATCCCCCACATGATCACGCAGGGGTGATTCTTGTCACGCGCGATCGTTTCGCGGGCGCGCCAGGCGAAGGCGGGAGTGAGATCGTCCGTGTCGGTCGGACACCAGCAATAAGGCAGCTCATCTAGCACATAGAACCCCATCTCGTCGCACAGATCATAGAATCCCGTGCCGTAAGGGTAGTGCGAGGTGCGGATGGAGTTGATGTTGGCGGCCTTCATAAGCGTCAGGTCCTTGCGCCACAGCTCGGGGCCGACCGCGCAGCCCTCGTTGGCCGATAGATCGTGGCGGCAGATTCCCGCCAGCTTGACGATCCGCCCATTCACGCGGAGGACCCCGTCCTCGATCGTTACCTCTGTTATTCCGACGCGGCGGGTGAGCTTCTCCAGCGTTCTTCCCTGAGCATCCTCAAGGCTCACCTCCAGGTCATAGAGGTTCGGATACTCCGCGGACCACAGTCTCGGCTTCGTGACAAACTGGGAGAAGCGGACCTTGCTCCCCCTAACCTCCGTGCTGATCTCCTTCTGCCCCTGGAGCTTCATCGACATCCTTGCCGCGTCCCCGCCGGTGATCTCCACAGCGACCTGAACCTCGGCCCTGTCATCGCCGAGCAGGTGCGTTGTGATCGTCAGGTCGGAGATGTGCGTCTCGGGAACGGAGAAGAGGGTCACGGGGCGATAGATGCCGCCGAGGCAGTAGTAGTCGCCCGAGTCGAGGTTCGCCGACTTCGAGTTCTTGGTCAGCCGCAGCGCGAGCAGGTTCTCTTCACCGAACCTGACTGCCGCAGTGATATCGGCCTGCCACGCGGTCCAACTGCTTTCGTGGTAGTTGTGGCGGCCCCAGGCCGGCTCTGTCACGCTCACGGGCATTCCGTTGATCCAGATCTCGGCCCCGTGCTGCACACCATCGAAGTCTATCTTGACCAGGCGGCCTTTCCAACTGGAGGGCACCTTGAACGTGCGGCGGAACTGCCCGGACGCGTTGTCGGGGTTCCAGTAGGTCGCCGGCGAGAAACCCGCCATCTCCCAGTTTCCCGGCACCTCGAAATCGTGCCAATCCGTGTTCTCACCGTAATCTGGGGAATAGAACGACTCGTAGGGCGGCGTGGACATCGCCTCCGATGCTTCCAGCCTGAAACGCCACGTGCCGTTCAGAGACACAGCGAAGCTCTTGTCTATGGGTATGATCGCAGCCGCCGTTGCCGCCGATGCGACGGCAAGCAGGATGAGAGACGCGAAGAGACCTTGAGAGATATTCAATAGACCGCCCTCCGTAAGCCTCTAATATAAGACCCTTTTCAGATGCGGTCAACCCCGCTCGGCGATGCTATATGTCAAGCCGGAACCGACATTTTGCCCGCGCACCCGCGCGATAGTAGACGCTGTAAGGCGGTACCTTTACTATCTCCACCAGTTTCGCGCCAAGGCGTTCTATCGTTCGGCGCGAGGCGATATTGTCGGGGTCGCAGGTGATCCAGATGGTGTTCAGTCCGTGCGCCTTTGCGAGTGGGAGTATCAGCCTGCTGGCGCGTTCAGCGTAGTGGCGGCCTCTGAATTCGGGCTCGACGGCATAGCCGATGTGGCCGCCATACATCAGGATGTCGGGTGTGTTGCCCACGCGCAGCCGTATGTAGCCGGCTTTCCTGCCGCCAACGCGCATATCGAAAGTGTAGTAGGGCACGCGGCCGATGATGCTGTCACCCGGCTTGGTCTCGGTTAGTACCAGTTCCAGTTCTTCGTCAACAAGCGTGCCGGGGTCGATGAATTGGAAATCGGGCAACTTTCTGCTCCTTCGTGCGCACTCACGCGCCGGGGCGTATACTGCGCCCCTGAACACGCGATGCTGAACTTGGTTCAGCATCCTATGATCAGGCTTTGACCCTCTTCGCTGCGCGCAACTTGTAAGCTGCATCCGCTATCACGCCGCAGAGGATCACCACCCCAATCACCGCCCATTCCCACTCTGTGTTCACTCCCAACAGATTGATCCCGTTGCGCATGACTGTGATAAGCGACACGCCTATGATAACGCCAAGCACGCTGCCCTCTCCTCCGCGCAGGCTGCATCCGCCCAGCACTGCGCCCGCGATTGCCCACATTTCATACATCAGGCCGGACTGCGCGGGCTGCACCTCGCCGTTATACGAAAACTCAACAACACCTGCTATGCCCGCCAGTATCGCGCAGATCGCATACGCCAGCATCTGAATCCGGTTCACTTTGATGCCCGAGTAACGCACAGCGTCCTCGTTCCGGCCAATCGCGTATAGATACCGCCCGTAGATGGTGAAATTCATCAAGAACGCGAGGACCAGCGCGATTCCGATCAAAATCCAAAATGGGATCGGCAGCCCGAGCCACGATCCGTTACCGAGCAGCTTGAAACCGTCCCAACCCTGCAGCGTCTGGCTCGATCCGCCGGATATTCCGCGCGCAAGTCCCCTCAGCAGCAGCAGCGATGTTAGCGTGGCAAGGAACGGTTGGAGCTTGAACCGCCCGATCAGAAACGCGTGCCAGAGGCCGAGCAGCCCGCAGACAGGAATCGCAACCACAGCCGCCACCCACGGACTGCAGCCCTGTGCGGTCGCCAGCGCGACTCCGATACCGACGAGGCCGATAACAGAGCCAATCGAGAGATCGATACCACCGGAAAGGATCACTATCCCGGCTCCCAGCGCATAGATTCCGAGCATCCCGATCCGCTGAGCGAGGTTCCAGAGGTTTCCAGTCGATAGGAACGCCTGCCCCTCGAACACCGATATCGTCACAACCAGCGCTGCCAGCAGCAGCGTCATTCCCAGCAGTTTCTTCAAGCTCTGTTGCCTCCGGTCGCCAACTGCATTATGCTCTGTTCGTCTACCTCGTGCCTACCGAGGATGCCGGTGCATCTGCCTTCGTGCATCACAAGCACGCGGTCCGCAAGGCCTATTATCTCCTCCATTTCAGAGGAGACCATTATCACGCCCATCCCCTCATCGGCGAGCTGTCGGATCAGCTTGTATATCTCGCTCTTGCTGCCGACGTCGATGCCTCTCGTGGGTTCATCGAGGATCAGAATCCCCGGGTTTGTCGCAAGCCACTTGGCAAGCGCCACCTTCTGCTGATTCCCTCCTGACAGGTACTGGACTAGCTGCGTCAAGCTCGGGGTCTTGATATCGAGCCTCTCACCTAGCTCCGTGGCGACCCGCGCCTCGCGCGCTCGGTCCATGAACGGCGGTCTGTAGCTGCCGATGCTGGAAAGAGAGATATTCTCGACCACGGGCATTTCGAGAATCACCCCGAGTGCCTTTCGATCTTCCGGCACCAGGCCCATCCCGACTCGAATCGCATCCGCCGGAGTACGTATCTCGACCACCTCACCTCGTATGCGGACTATCCCACCCAGCTTCGGCTCGATCCCGAACAGCGCCTGCACTAGCTCAGTCCGCCCCGAACCGACCAGCCCCGCGACGCCGAGGATCTCGCCGGGCTTGAGCTCGAAGGTGACAGGGCTCTTACCGCCCACGTAGCTCATATCCTCAACTGACAGCACCGGTGCGGTCTCGTCGGTCTCGTGGTGCTCCGGGAAAAAGCGGGAAATGTCGCGTCCGATCATGAGCTTGACCATCTCCTCCGGATGAAGATGCTCGCGGTCGATCTCACCAGCCAGTTGACCATCGCGCAGCACTATTGCGCGATCGCACGTCTCCTCGACCTCAGCGAGCCGGTGGGAGATGTAGATCATCGCAACGCCGGACTGCTTGAGCGCGCGCATCACGTCGAAGAGCTTCCCGGCCTCCGCGGGTGAGAGTGAACTGGTGGGTTCATCGAGGACCAGTATCCGCGCGTCCTTGGAGAGTGCCTTCGCTATCTCCACAAGCTGCTGTTCACCCGGGGAGAGCGATTCGACCAGGGTGGTCATCGGAGCCGCAATGCCTACGCGCCGGGCCAGCTTTTCCGCCTTCGCGTACAGCCTGCTCCTGTCCACTACTCCGGGAAACGCCAGGCGCGGCTCGCGGCCCAGGAAGATGTTGGAGGCAATATCGAGATTGGGGGCAAGGTTAAGCTCCTGATAGATCACCGAAACGCCCAGCGATATGGAGTCTTGGACGTTGGTAATGGAGGCCGGCCTGCCGTCAAACCTGATCTCGCCTTCGTCAGCCGGGTAGTCGCCGCCGAGGATGCGCATCAGCGTGGACTTGCCCGCCCCGTTCTCGCCTATCAGTCCCAGTGTCTCGCCCGAGTGCAGTGTGAGGCCCACGTTGTCGAGCGCCAGCACCCCGGGAAATCGCTTGCAAATCCCCTGCATCTGGAGGACCGGACACGCAAACAGGGCTGCGCTGTTCATGCCATAGATGATAGCACGGAGGAAGCTGGTAGCCAAGCAGTAAGGTGATCAGGCGGTAGCCGCTTTGAGGCGCTTGACCATCTTCACGACGGCGGTTTCATGGTCCCAGACGATATCAACTTCGTCCATCAGCTTGCGGATGAGGTAGAGTCCGTAGCCGCATTCGCGGGTGATATCGGGATGAGCCGGGACCCGAGGCCGTTTGCAGTCAGCAATATCGTTCCGGACTTCCACCGAGAGCCCATCGTTCATGACCATGCAGCGTATGGCGATGTGCCGGAAATCGTCATTCGAGCAGCCGTGCTTGACGGCGTTCGTGCAAGCCTCGCCGACGGCAAGTTTCAGATCGTCGATCTGAAGCTCGTCGAAATCCATTCTTCTGGCGATACCCTCGACCGCCTGGCGTACGATAGAGACGTACTCCGGGGCGCTGGGTACCTCAAGCTCCACTATCTGGCCTTGCCTCAAGATTGGCGAGCCTCCCTGCTGCACTGCAAGCCTGGTTCGATCACCTGGTAATACGGATTATCGGTGGGGATTGGTTTGCGCTGCATAGCAGATGAAAACATTGCGCAGCTGTGGTTGTGGAAGCAGAATCCTTGTATAGGTTCGGAAAGAGGAAAAAGACTGCGGCGACTCCCGCTGCCTACAGGACCTTGATGATTACCAATGCGACGTCGTCGGTGACGCGGCCGTGGCCGAAATCGAAGAGCGCGTCGCAGACGGCATTCACTATCTCTTGGGCGCTGTTCCTGGCGTTCGCGCTGATAACCTCCATCACCCTGTCACAGCCGAACCTCACCTTGCCGATGCCCGCTTCGGTGAGCCCGTCGGTGAAAAAAGCGATCACGTCCCCCTTGCTCAGCGCGATCTCTCGCTCCTGGTACTTCGCGTCGCCCCGGATTCCGAGGAGCATCCCGTCACCTTCCAGAAGTCTGGCCGTCTTCTCCCGCGCGCTGAAATGGACCGGCCTTTCGCAGCCGGCGTTACAGTAGCGCAGCTTGCTCTCGTGAATGTCGAGTATGCCATAGAACGCGCTTATGAAGATCTCCGCGCGCGTGTCCGCGCAAATGAGAGCATTCATATTACGCAGCACCTTGGCCGGGGAACTGTGCTCCCTGGCGTAAGCTCTGAGCACGTGCTTGCCCATGGACGTATACTCGGCGGCCTCCACGTCGTGACCGGATACATCCGCCATCGCAATCCCAAGCTTTCCGTCACCGACGGGCAACAGATCGTAGTAGTCGCCGCCTACCTCGTGTGCGGGCAGA
Organism: Armatimonadota bacterium; assembly: GCA_052035525.1. Lineage (GTDB taxonomy): Bacteria > Armatimonadota > UBA5829 > UBA5829 > UBA5829 > DTKD01. Next base: position 27,257 of record JBPOHN010000057.1, on the reverse strand, counting down.
TACTTCTGGCCGATGTCCACTCCATCAATGTCGGGCGTGTCCGAAGGAATCAAGCGCTGGGTGAGTATCTCCGCCATGCGATACTTCTGCCGGTACATTCGCGCGTTCCTGATCGCCACTCCGGCCAGATCGCCCAGCCGCCGCATGATCTCCGTCTGGGACTTCCTGAACGTCCGCGCTTCCCGCGTGAAGCCGATCAACACGCCTACCAGTCTGCCTGCGTCTCGCAGCGGCATGCACGCGGCAGACTTGAGCCCTTCCTGCTTTGCAATATCGCCCGAGATCAGCTTCGAGTGGCTGATGTCGCGGATCGAAACTCGTCTGCCCACCTTTGCCACCTGCACGGCCAGCGGCAGCCCGAGGTCATAGAGCGCCTGCCTGCGGCGTGTCTTCAAACCGGACGTGTGGCCGAGCCTGAATCTCCCGCTCAGTTCGTCCAACAGCATCAGGACACAGGCGTCGAGTGAAAACAGCGCCGTCACCTCGCTGCAGAGCCTTCGCATAAGCTCCTCGATGTTCAGCGTGGACGTCACTGTTTTGGATATCTGAAGGAGAGTGTCGAGCTGCCTCGTCCTGCGGTTCACGCGAGCATACAAGCGAGCGTTTTCGATCGCTACCGCAAGCTCATTAGCTACCGTCTCCAGCAGTTCGAGGTCGCGCTCATCGAACTGCCGCTCCGGGTGGGTCGTGTTGACGTTCAACACCCCGATCACAACGCCTTTGCTCTTCAGAGGAACCGAGGCAGCGGAGGTTATGCTGTCCCGGAACACTCTCATCTTGAAACGCGAGTCGGTGTGGGCGTTGGTGACGAGAACGCTCTCGCCGTTCTCCGCGACCCATCCCGCGACGCTTGTGCCCACTTCCTGCGAGGTCTTGCGCACCCACTTCTCGTCAATCCCCCGCGATGCCACGATCTCCAGACGGTTGGTGTCCTCGTTGATGAGCATCAGCGATCCCGCGTCAGCCCCTACCGCGAGTGTGCTCTGCTCAAGCGCAATATCAAGAAGCTCGTCGATGTCCAGCGTCGAGTTGACCGCGCCGCTGACCTGGTTGATGAGGGAGAGCTCCTGGATCTTGCGCTGTGCGAGCTGGATCAGTTCCGTCTGAGTGCCTGACTCGGGCCCCGCCTCCTCGACAACGCCCTTCCATGCCGACAGAGCAGCCTGGCTGGCTATGACTCGCAGCAGTTCAGTGTCGGCCGCCGAGAACGCCCTCAGCACATCCGATATCGCCAGTATCACGCCAACGTTGGTTCGTCCTACGCGCATGGGCATGCTTATGACGGAGGCTGCCCCGGCTTTCTCCAGGTGCCGTACAGCCGAGTTCTGGTCGGCCGAAACGTTGGTGATAACTGTGGGCGACTTGCCTCTGAACACGCTGTCGGCGACCATGCGCGCGGCCGCCAGATACTCGGGTTTGTTGACGGGTCCTGCCGCGCCGGCCGCAAAAAGCCCATCCGGCCGCCGGTTCAGAAACACGATAGCTGAGGGTACCCGGAGAAGCATTGCCGTGGCTTCGGCTACTGCGGGGAAGGTGTTGGTACCGTCAGCCGAACTCAGGATGCCGGAGAGGTTGGATAGGGCCGTCACGGTTCTGTGGAGATCTTCGGGCTGATCTCTGTCGCCGGCTTTCGCGATTCCCTTCAGCATGACGTTCTCCAAAGGTGTAAAGGATGAGTCTGTAGCCTTGAGGCAGTATACAACGAATGCCTGCAACAGGCAAGCCAGGCAAAGGATTCCTCTGTTGACAACCCGGCATACTGTGGCGTAACATTGGGCATCACTAGACATGGAGGTCGAGGGTGGGATGAGCGTTTCCCCTTCTCCGAGGGTCCGCAGAACCGGAACCGTCATCCGCCGCAGGCGTCGCAAGCGCTACATCGGCAGACGAATCTCGCGTCTGCTGCTGTATACGGCAGTCGTTGCGGTCGCGCTATGGATCGGCTCCGCGTTTGTGTGCGGAATCCTCCGTCCTCTCAGGCTGGTGAGCGTGGAGAAGCGCGAAATGGCCAGAATCGTTAGCGACTACAAGGCGCTGAAGAAGCAGAACCAGGCACTTGAGCGGCAACTGCGCTACCTCAAGACCCCGGAAGGCATCGCACAGGAGGCCCGCAAGCAGGGTTTCGTGAAGCCGGGGGAGATATCACTCGTGCTTCCTGATGAGGAGACTTCCGCCCCGTCTGATCGCTAGCGCCTGCCGGTTCTCCCCGAGTGCGTCCGCTTCACCTCGTGCGCTCGTTTGTGCCTTAGCCACCAGGGGTACCCTTCCACTAGAGCAACGCATGATCGCGGGAGTACCCTGCTATGGATAACAATAGAGTCGACCTGACGAAGTACGCATGGGTGGCGGCGGTGGCGGTTTTCCTGCTGGTCTTTGGAGGCGTATGGTTGGCCTCGTCTCCGCCGGGTGATGCGCCGCAAGCCAAAGCCGACCCTCCCGACTACGAAGGCCGCGACCAGGAGTACGCTTCACGCATTCCGGCCCGGCCCTCACTGCCGCCCGCGCCCGTCTACGGCGTGGCGCCGCCGGCTGAGGCTCCTACAGTGGTCGTCACACCGCTGACGCCGCGGACGGTGAGGCGGAGTCCGGCGCCTGTGGCGAAGCCAAGACCGCCCAAGACAACGGTGCGGGACATGTTCCCGGTAGGCAGCATCACGAGAGAACTGCCGAGACCGCCGCAGCCCCAACAGCCCGCAGAGAGCTATCCGCGCTTTGAGTATCAGGGAAAGATGTGGTCTGCAACGGGGAAGTTCGTGGTGTCGAACCAGGTTGACCTGGTTCCCGCAGGGCCGAAGCTGCCTACGGGCCAGGCTCTGTATGCCATCAACGGCGGTGATGGGGGCGATAGCGTTCTGTTTGTTCAGAGCGAAACCAGCCCGGACGAGTTCGCTATCTACCGGGCAGAGGGCTGAGTCATCGCCGATTGGCCGAAACGCAGCTTGATGGCGGGATCTATGCGAAAAAACGCCTCGTTTCGGAAAGAAACGAGGCGTTTCGCACGTCCTGTGCCCGGGTGAACGAAGTGGCTAGAAGGTTTCCTCTTCCTCCAGTGCCACTTCTCCCTCCGTGGAGTACATCTCCGGGTCCATATCAAACTCTTCCTTGCATTCCTCGCTGCAGAAGCAGAAGTGCTTGCCCTTGTAATCGGTGCAGGAAGCCGCGTGCTCCTCCGGCACCACCATGCCACAGACAGGATCAACTGGCATTCGGGTCACCTCCCCAAATCATTGCTACAGCAACTTTCCCAAAGGGCTTGTGGTTAAAACGCGCGTATACGATTCCGCTGAGGCGCATCACAGGCCTCGTGAAAAACCCGTAATTGCAACAGTTCAAGCCTTTTCGGCGTACGGCATAACCTCTATGTAAGCAACTACCGACAATGGCAAACCTCGGGAAACTGGGGGACGCAAAGCCATCGGGACTAAACCGGGCAGGCCAGGGAGTCGATTAGCGCCCCGTCATAAAGCCGCCTCGGTATGTCAGCCGGGCCGCCGAAGTAGGAGTTGCCTTTGATAAGGGACCGCAGGTTTCTGATCAACGGCAATTGCACTTGGTGGCTCGGCTTTTTGGCATTACCGGATCGCGCAGAAGTAGGAGGCGACTAAAATGCAGATTCCTGAGGCGAAAACTTACCTTGGCAGGCATTGCACAGTGACATACCGTGATCGCCACGGCGAGATCCATACGCAAGACACTCGCGTCCACGATGTGACCTTCGTGCCTATGTATGGCGGTTGTCTGATCGGGGACGCTGACGATATCTGGCTCGATCGCGTGACCAGCATCAGTGCTTTGGACTAGAAGCTTGTGATACAGCATAGGAGGTGATTGCCACACACCATCAGTCCCATCCGTGATCCTTAGTGAGCAGCAGCACTGTTTCCCACAACTGAATACCGTCCTCGGAGGCCCGGCTTGTCCTTACGGGAGATCATGGCAAGCCGGGCTGAGCCTTGTACAGGGAGAAAACACGGGAAGGCGCCCGTCTCTACCCCTTCCTCTTATGCACCGTAATCGAATTCCCGTCCGGGTCCGCGATTATCGCCATGCGGCAGACGGGGGTGTCGAAGGGCTCCTGAATGAACTGGACTCCGGCGACTTTGAGGTCGGCCATTGCGGTGTCGAAGTCCTCGACCTCGAGGGCTGCCGCGGCGCCTTGAGGCGATGGTTTCCAGTCCGGTGCCCCGTTGGCTATCGCAAGGGTGCCGGGGCCGATATCATACTCGATCCAGGCCTGCTCCTCGATGTTGCCGAATGTATGCGATATCTCCAGGCCCAGCACGCCTTCGTAAAACGCCCGGGCGCGCTTCAGGTCGGTCACCGGGTAGCCGACAAACGCGATCTCGATAACTTTCATTGATGGACCTCTCTAGGTTGAGTGTTGATGGTTTATGGTTGAGCGAAGGGATGCCTAACCCTACATCCGATTAGCGATAGTAGCGGCGGCTACCTTCAAGTCGAGAATCTGCATTCCTCGATCTACAGCGCCATCACGTAGCTCGCGCCGAAGCTGAATTCGAACTCACCATCGCCCACGAAGCCCGTATCGAGCACCAGCCCCGGCACGAGTTCCGGATACATCCTGATCCCCACATTGAACAGATAACGCCCCATCTGGCAGTCCTTGCCGAACTGGCGGAAGTTGAGGTAGGGCGAGTCCCAGATGCCCTCGGCAATCAGGCTGGCGTTGGGAGCGAGCGTAAGCTCGAACCCGCACAGCCCCGCGGTTGTGTTGTGGTCGAAAGTGAGCCCTGCGTGGATGTCCATGAACCTGCCTATCCTCTCGTCTTTCAGCAGCCTCTTGCTGGCGAGGATGAAGCCCTTGGTGCCGTTGTTGACGCTTTTCAGGGGCCCCACATCGGCCGTATCGTCTGTGACATCACGCACGGCGAGCGCCACGGCCGGAAACCAAAAGTGGGGGTGTTCCTTCATAATGAGGAACTTTGCCCCGAACGAATGAAACGTCTGATTGCCGAACATCGGCTCCCGGTCCGGTGGGATGGTGAACATGTTGTTCCAGAAAGACGCGTAGATCTCTATCTTGTCGGTGATCCCGTAGGTCGCCACGCCACGTATCTGGCGATCTACGAATCTGCCGCCATTCACACTCTCGGCATGCTTCGACTCGTTGAACCCCACCGCGAAGTGCCTCTCGCCTAGCATGCGCGCAGTGGGAATGACGTAAAGGCCCGAAAGCCCGTGCCAGGAAGTGGTTACAATATGCTGCGGGCAGAGCTGTTGCGCCGGGCAGGCGGCAGGCAGCACGAAAAGCGCCAGCAGCAGGATGATGGATCGTCTCATACGTCTCCTCAAATGATGAGTAGTGCTTCTCTCGCCGCCGCCAGACCGGAGCGTACGGAGCCTTCGATAGTTGCCGGCCAGCCGGTAGCGGTCCAGTCTCCGGCCAGAAACAGATTCGCGGTCGATCCTGCCGCCTGAGGCCGATGCGCGTCGCAATCGAGCGTGGCGAACGTCGCCGTCCGCATTCTGTTTACTATGCCTCTCGCTAACGGGATGCAGCCGAGCATAGGCTCGACTGCGGCCGCTGCCCGATAGGCCAGCGCGAGCAGATCGGCCTTCTCCACGCGCCAGATGCTTTCCGCGGCGCTTGCCACAGCCTCCACGCAGCCAGGATCTGTGTGCTTGCTAAATACCCACCCGAACGGTTCGCCAACCACGCAGGCGGGCTCGAATTGAGGTGTTCGTCCCTGGTAGAACAAGCGTGCGCTGATGATGGGCCGCCACCGCAGAGAAGCGCCCCCTCCGCAGCCCAGGCCCATCTTCTCCAAAGCCATAGGAGGCACGGCCGTGACGACGACATCCGCCTTCTCGGTCTCGCCTGAAGCCAGCTCAACGCTCCTTGCCATGCCGTCGGACATCACAACTCGCCTGACGCGGCACTTCAGCCTTACCTTGCACCCGTGTTCCTCAAGCCATCTGAGAGCCGCGCCATGAATCAACTCCGCGTGAGGGGTGGCGGGAACGCCGAGTCGATACCCGCGTCTGCTCTTGAGCAGCGCTTCTACCAGCGCCATCCGGGCATACTTCGCAGATGCCTCCGGGGCAGGCTCGTTCAGTGCGGACACGATGACAGGATCGACCAGATCATCCAGCAGTCCCTGCCAGCAGCCCCTGGCCTTGAGATAACTTGCTGCCGACTGCGACTCAAGCGGCTTGCGGATAAGCACTCTGCAGAGCACTTCAGCCAGGTTGCCCTTCTGCCGGCGCGATAGATACGACGATCCCAGAATCGACGGTAGAAGATGCAGCGGCGCGGGAAGTGGCGAAGACCGGATCGTCAGCCTGCCGCGCCCGACCATGTTCAGCTTGTCGTGAAACTCCACCTGCTGCAGCGAGCCGATGCGGTTGAGGAATCTCTGAGCTTCCGAACAGCAGCCAAGGAGCACGTGAGTGCAGTTGTCGACTGGGGCGCCCGTTTCGGGGTCGCGTACGGATGCTACGCGTCCGCCCAGACTCTCTCCGGCCTCAAACAACGTGACTGGGACACCCTTTTCAACCAACTCGCAGGCGCAAGCGATGCCCGCGACCCCACCGCCTATGACCGCAACTCGGGAAGATATGCCTTGCCTCCGGATAGCCTCGACCTCACAAGCGCCCGAGCCGCAATCGCTACCTTGCGCCGTTTGGGGACTGATATGGACTCTCGGAACACATCGTAATGCTTCTTCTCGATGGTCTCCAGAATGCTGAAGTAGATCTCGATCATAGCGCACAGTCCGGGCCGCCCCGACCCGTGCACCATCGACACCAGCGGCAGCGCCGCATTATAGTAGCCGCGCGCCCGTGCCACCTGAAATCGCATCAGCCTGTGGAACCTCTCATCGCGCACTCCGGACATCAACTCGGATGCCGAATACTGAAAAGCGCGCAGGTCCTCCTCCGGTATGTAGACCCTTCCGCTGCTGGCGTCTTCCTTCAGGTCGCGCAGGATATTGGTCAACTGGAACGCTATCCCGCAGTACTCCGCGTAACGCTTAGCCTCCGGCGATTCGAACCCGAATATGTGAATGCACACCAGGCCAACGACTGACGCTACCTTATAGCAGTACTCGTAGAGCTGGTCGAACGTGTGGTAACGGTCTATCGAAAGGTCCATCGCCGCGCCGTCGATCAGCTGCCTGAAGTAGTCCAGCGGGATTCCGAACCTGCTGACAGCATCGTGAAAAGCGGGAAGTATGGGGCTATCGCTGTAGTCGCCCTGAGCGGCGCGGTCGAGTGACGCGCGCCACCTCTCCAGCATTGCCTTCCTATCAAGCACGAGGTTCGGGTCGTCCGCTATGTCATCACAGTACCGCATGAACGCATACACGGCGCACATGGCGTCACGCTGCTCGCGCGGCAGCACGATAAATGAGTAGTAGAAGTTCCGGGCCCTCTTTCTCGCTACCTCGCGGCAATAGCGGTATGACTCCCTTAGCTGCTGGCTGCGTTCTATCATCGTCCCAGTCGCATGAGGCGTGTGAACGCCCAGGCAAGCGCCAGCATCAGCTTGCGGCGCTTCGAGAGCGTGACCCGCCTGTGCAGAACATCGTAGTTGCGCTTTTCGATCTCGTTCAGGAGCGCCAGTCCGCACTTGGTGAACAGGTGAACATCGGCTGCTCCATCACCCTCGATCAGCCCGCCAAGCGCCGCGCCACCCTCGAATAGCTCCCTCGTCCGATCGACCTCAAACCGCATCAGTCGCCGGAAGCTGGCGTTCACGATCTTGTTGGCGAGTTCGGCTTCGGAATACCCGAACCGCAGCAAGTCCTCCTGTGGAATATACACGCGGCCCGCGGCATAGTCCCGGCTGACGTCCTGCCAGAAGTTGGCAAGCTGCAGCGCGGTGCAGGTCATGTCACTCAACCGCCGCCGGGCCTCGTCCTTATAGCCCATCAGGCAGAGGAACAGCCGCCCGACGGGGTTCGCCGAGCGCTCGCAATAGCCGAGCAACTGCTCGTAGGTCTTGTAGCGAGTCACCCGCTGATCCTGCAGAAACGCCGAGATGAGATCGTCGAACGGCTGAATCGGCAGCTCGAACTCGTCGATCGTCGGCTTCAGCGCCACGAACACCGGGTGCCGCGGCCGGCCTGCGTAGCAGGCAAACAATTCCTCTCGCCACCACTGGAGAAGGCGTATGGACAACTGCGCATCTCCCGTCTCGTCGGACAAGTCGTCACACACGCGGCAGTAGGCATAGATGTTGAACACGTGCTTGCGCAGACGGCGCGGCAGGAAGATTGATCCCACCCAAAAGTTTTCATAGTGAGCCCGAGCCAGCTTTTCGCACAGCGCCTCCGGAACTTCGCCGCCCGGACTCCGCGGCATAAAGCCGTCTGCTATGGTTCGGAATTCCTGCAACTGACGAGTCGTTGCCATTCCCCACCCCCTGTGATGCTCCTGTCTCCAACTCGTTGTCAGGTCCTCGCCCTTCGCCTCGTCTCCTTGCGACATTATTGCCAGGCCGCGCCTAATCTAACCCAGGCTTGTGGAACAACAACCTCCGGTCCGGCCGAGCTGCTGCCGCACGGCTGGTTTGCTCCTCGCAAATCACTGGGAACATAGCTAGAAGCCGCCGATTGCCGCCGGATTGCGTGCGGCGGACGAGATCGGACACTGCAGACATCGGAGCAGACTGCTAACGGGGAGTTGCTCACGTTCAGGTGAGCGCTGCGATAGGCGGCAAGGAGTACGGGATGCACAGAACACTGCTCGAGTCCCTTGATCTCCCCCGCGACCTGAGGGACCTATCGCTGGTTCAGACGCAGAGACTTGCGGCGGAGGTCAGGGACTTGATCGTCGAGGTCGTCAGCGCGAATGGTGGTCACCTTGCGGCGAGCCTCGGGGTAGTGGAGTTGACAATAGCACTGCTCAGCGTGATGGACGTGCCGGAGGACAAGATCATCTGGGACGTCGGTCACCAGTCGTACGCGTACAAGGTGCTGACGGACCGCCGGGACCGGTTCCGCACCCTGCGGATGGCTGGCGGCATCAGCGGATTTCCGAGGCCTGCGGAAAGCCCCTACGACTGCTTCGTGACCGGCCACGCGAGCACCGCCATATCCGCGGCACTTGGTATGGCGATGGCCAGGGACCTTGCCGGCAAGAAGCACAAGGTCGTAGCTGTCGTCGGCGACGGCGCGCTCGGCGGCGGAATGGCGTGGGAGGCCGTAAACTGCGCAGGAGACGCGAAGGCGGATTTGCTCGTCATCCTGAACGACAACAAAATGTCCATCTCCCCCAGCATCGGCGCGCTCGCCACCCACATCTCCCGCCTGCGTTCGGCGCCGCTCTACAGGAGCATGGAAAACAGCGCGGAGCGAGTGTTCCGCACCATCCCGAGCGAGATTATCAGGCGCATGGGGCAGGGCCTCAGGCGCGGTCTGACTAACGTCGTATCCCCCACAAGCGGAACCATTTTCGAGGCGCTCGGCTTCGACTACTACGGCCCCATCAACGGCCATGACATCGGCGATCTCAAGCACTTCATATCGCTTTCGCGCGATGTAAAGGGCCCTGTGCTGCTTCATGTCGTCACTACCAAAGGCAAAGGCTACTACCGCGCGGAGCATAAGCCGCGCCGTTACCACGGGGTCGGACCATTCAACAGCAACAACGGCAAGGTCTCCGAGAAGTCCGGCCGAACCTACACGGACGTCTTCGGGAGCGCGATGGTGCGCCTCGCTGCCAAGGACCCGCGCCTCGTGGCCATCACCGCCGCTATGCCGGACGGCACCGGCCTGGCTCAGTTTGCCCGGAAGTTCCCGAGCAGGTTCTTCAATGTAGGCATAGCGGAGCAGCACGCGGTTACGTTCGCGGCGGGACTGGCGTCGGCCGGGTCGAAACCGGTAGTTGCCATCTACTCCACCTTCCTGCAGCGCGCTTACGATCAGATCGTCCATGACGTCTGCCTGCAGAACTTGCCCGTCGTGTTCGCGCTCGATAGAGCGGGCATCGTCGGCGAGGACGGCCCCACGCACCACGGTGTCTTCGACCTCAGCTACCTCAGGCACATCCCGAACCTGACCATAATGGCCCCTAAGGACGCCGGGGAACTGGTGTGCATGCTTGGCACGGCGCTGAGGCTGGATTCGCCTGTTGCGGTGCGTTACCCGAGGGGCGTGGCGGCGGGTACCACCAAGGTCCCGAACCGCCCGATTCCGATCGGCAGGTCTGAGGTCCTGAGGACGGGCACTGATCTGGCCATCATCGCACTCGGGCCTATAGCCTTGGAAGCTGCCGCCGCTGCGGCGGAGCTTGCCGAGGTAGGTATCGGCGCGAGGGTGATCAACGCGAGGTTTGCCAAGCCGCTGGACGAAGCCGCCATACTCGCCGCCGCGCGAGACTGCGATGGCCTGATTATCGCGGAAGAGAACGCAATGCAGGGTGGCTACGCCGGGGCGGTCCTGGAATGCCTGGTAAGGCACGACGCAGCGCACAAGCCGGTGGAGGTCGTGGCTCTGCCGGACTCGTTCATCGGCTTCGGCAGGGCGGCGGAACTCAGGGCGCTGCACGGCCTCAGCAAACAGGGGATACTGGACGCGGTCGAGCGACTGCTGGCGCGTATGGGCAAGTCGAGTCCAATCGAGGGGGAAGGCTTTGTCATACGCCAGAGTATCTGAGACAGCCCGGCGCAAGGCCGATCACATAGAGATTGCCCTGAACGAGGATGTTGAATACCGCCGAGTGACCACCGGCCTGGAGCGTTACGGCTTCACCTATGAAGCCCTGCCCGAGATTAGCCGCGGTGAAGTCGATACCTCCGTGTCGCTGCTCGGAAGACGCCTTTCGATGCCACTCATTATCTCGTCCATGACTGGCGGCACCCCCGAGGGCGCCATCTACAACCGCGTGTTCGCGCAGACCGCGCGGAAGTTCGGGCTTGCGATGGGGGTCGGCAGCCAGAGGATCGCGCTCGAAAACCCCGAGCTTGCCGAAGCGTTCCAGGTGCGCGACGTGGCGCCGGACATCCTGCTCTTCGCCAACCTGGGAGCGGTCCAGCTCAACAACGGCTGCGACATCGAATCGTGCAATCGGGCCGTGGAAATGATCGACGCCGACGCCCTGATACTGCACATCAACCCCTTGCAGGAGTGTGTGCAGCCCCACGGCGATACCAACTTCCGGGGCCTTGCGAGCAAAATCCGCGATGTCTGCAACAACGTTCAGGTGCCTGTGATCGTGAAAGAGGTCGGCCACGGCATCTCCCTGCGCACGGCCAGGCTGCTCGTCGAGGCCGGAGTCGAGGTGATCGACGTGGCCGGTGCGGGCGGAACGTCGTGGGCGAAAGTCGAGAGCTTCAGGTCGACCAGGGCCGACTACGCCCTTGCGGAATGGGGCATTCCGACCGCAGAAAGCCTCCTTGCGGTCCGCGAGGCTGGCGCTAACACCGTGATTGCAAGCGGGGGATTGCGAACCGGGGAGGACATAGCGAAATCCATCGCCCTCGGAGCGGCGGCCGCCGGCATGGCGCTGCCTCTGCTGCGCGCGGCATCGGTGTCAGCCGAAGCCCTGGAGGGTCTGGTTCTGCGGCTGAGGGACGAACTCGCAACCGTCATGTTCTGTGCGGGAGCAAGAACGATCGAGGAACTGAGAATGGTGGGACTTACGCGACGATCTTGACGAGGCGTATCGTCGTGCCGCCGTCAAAAGTGAAGCTGACCTCGTCCATCAGCGAGTTCATGCAGTGGATTCCGCGGCCGCTCTCGGCGAAGAGCGCCTCCTCGAAAGTAGGAATATCGGCCAGGCAGAATCCGGGGCCACTGTCGCTTACCGAGATCGATATCCGCTCCGAACTCGCGCAGCATCCGACGGTGAACGAGCTGTCCTGCTGCCCTGAGTGGCCGTGCCTTACTGCGTTGGTAACTGCCTCGCCCACAGCCAGAAGCACATCGCGCAGACAGTTTCCGCCTAATCCCGCTGCCTCGACAACTGCCTTAACTCTGTGCCGCGCCTCACGACAATACGCGGCCTCGCTGGGGAGTGTAAACAGATCGACCTGGCATCTCTGTACTGCGAACTGGCACTGACCGGTGCAGTCGGCCTCCATGCAGACCAAATCGCCCAGCAGGTGAGCGCCCAGCGACTTCTGGACGGCGCAGCTCGCGCCGCTCACACGCAGCCGCCGCTGCCTTTCGGATAGCTGGCTTGCGCTTTCGGCGAGACATCCAAGAGCGGTGGAGTCGATACTGGGGACGTCAGCGAGGTTGAGCGCCACGCAGCGCTCATGTTCATCAACCAGATAATCGAGAACGGTTACCAACCTATAGACATTGGAGTGGTCAACCTGACCACAGACAACGAGCGATGGCTGATCACCCTCGGATCTCAGCGACAAACTCAACGGGGCCGTACCGAAGCCCATTAACCCTTAACCCTTAACCCTGCCGTTTACGAATATCAACTGTAGCATAGCACCGCCAAAGCCAGGCAGTCAACCCCATAGAGCCAGGTAATCTTGCCGGTTTTCATCATCCCATCAAATGACGAGTGCATGCCCCATTGCAGACCGAACAAGCTGGCGAACCTCAGCCGCCTACCAGACCGCCAATTCCATCGACGCTGATCCGCCCGCCATCGCGAATCGCGTCCGTCGCTCCCTTGCAATCGACTACAGCCGGGATACCGTAAGTGCGGGCGAGGATGGCACAGGGTGAGAACTCACCGCCGGACTCGCACACCAGTCCACCCGCTATCGCAAGAAACGGCGTCCAGGCTGCGCTGGGCGAACTGACGACCAGAATGTCGCCATCCTCAATCTCCGAGGCCTCTTCTATCGCAGACACAATCCTCGCGCGCCCGGATGCGGTTCCCTGACTCGCCACAACCCCGCAGAGCCTGGAATCCGCCTGCTCGGGCTTAACGGTTTCCTCCGGAAGCGGCAGCGCATCCGGGGCGCTCAGCCTCCGCTCGAGCCAGCCCTCGTGCTTTCGGCCGGCGATCTTCCCCCGCAGTTCCGCTTGCACCGATTCCGGCGACTGCTCGACCAGCCCCACCAGCTCGTCGATGTCCAGCAGGAACGCATCTTCCCGCGCGGCGATGGCGCCCGCCTCACACAGCCGGTTCGCAAGCGCCAGCACGTGTCGCCTCAAGGCAGCGCAGGAGAGCGCGTGGAGTTGTTCCGTCTCGGCCCGCAAACACAGAATGCTCCGTGCCGACTCCAGCAGCCGCTTCAGATTCGCCTGCTTGCCGTTTGACAACTGGGCAAGAACCTCGTCTTCGGCGCTTTTCGCGTCCAGTTCCGCCGCGCTGTGCAGCGTTACGAGGGTCGGCTTGGCTCCGCGTCTGGATATCGCTCCGATCATCCTGAACACCGCGTCCACATCTTCCGTCCAACTCTGCCATCTGCTCGGATCGGCGGCATCGCCCGCGTCTCTGAAGGAGTAGCCATACTGCCGCGCGAACTTCTCAACATCGCTCCTGTAACCGCGCCACCATTTCTCTTCTTCGAGCTTCCCGGACTTCTCGGCGATCGAGAACCTCTCGCTCAGTTCCTGCAACAGCACGTCGCGCTCGTAGACCGAATCCTGAACGCCGCCCAGTAGCCGCCACGGCAGCGTTCTGTCGCCAACCACCTGCGCAAGCGAGTCCACCGAAGCTTCAGCTGACAGCTCCGCCTGTCTCATCCAGGAGTAGGTTGTCCGTGCATCCTCCGCGACCGCCCGCAGCGATCCACCGTCGCACACCGCAGCCTGCAGCGCCCTCTCGCGCACCGCGGGTGATCGCTTCCCCCAGTCTCTTTCGAGCAACGAGAGATGCTTCGTGGAGTGCTCGTCGTGAGGCCCGCGGCTGTACAGATAGCCATTGATGATCCTCGTCGAAGCATCGCAGGATGCCAGTCCGCGCGCCATCCGCGTGATCGGAGCCGAATCAGCCCTCACCCACGTCGTATCTCCATCCGCCTCTGCCGGGAAGAACCGGGGCAATTCCCTGATTGGGCCTGCCTGAACGATCCACAACTCGTCCCTGTCAAGCGCCCACTCGACCTCAGCGCGCCCACCGACCGCATCTTCCACCGGAATCGCCTGCTCGGCGATCTTCTTGATCTCTGCCTCGCAGCACTCCGCGGGCGAATCCGGTCCGGCTACGGAGAAGTCTCGCAGGCTCACCGAATACTGATGTGATTGTTCGCCCGCCCGCATGACCACGCCGACAGACCTCGGATCACCGGTCACGGGGTTCGCAGTGAACGCGCTGCCGCCGCACCTGCTCTCTACCATCTGCTGCACGATCACGCCCATCGCGGGCTCCCCTGATCCGCCGTAGCGCGCTCGATAGGCAGCCGCCTTGCCCGACCACAGCGACCCCCACACCCTCTTGATCGCCGCGCCCAGGTTCTCCAGCCCCGAAACATTCAGATAGCTCTCGTATGCCCCCGGGAACCCGGCCCCGCCCTGGCTATCCTCCAGAGCCGAGGACCGCACCGCCACCTTTGGCTCGGCGTCACCGATCTGCCACGACAGCCGCTCGTAAGCCTCCGCGACGGATTGCCACACATCCTCGGAAATCGGCTGAGCGAGTATCGCCGCCCGGATGGCTTCTCTTTCCTCGGCGTCAGCTTGAGCAGATGCGATTTCCCGTACGCCGCTGGCCCACAGGTGAGATCGATAGGCGTCGGCGCTCAACACAAAGCCTCTGGGTACGGGAAAACGCCCGGCGATGAGCCTGGATAGGCAGATGGCTTTGCCGCCGGTCCTCTTGTTGGTATGCGCCTCCGCGAGCGGAATGACTACTTTGATGGATGGGGATGACATAGTGCTTGAGGTATTATATGGTCGCGCCCTCTGGCAGTCAACGGCTACTTGATCGCCACCAGCAGGAGCCCGGCCATCATCACGCCCATTCCGGTCAGCTTCATCGCGTTCCGGGGTTCGTGCAGCACGGTCATGCCTAGAATCGCTCCTATCGGGATGCTGAGCTGCCTGAAGGCGACCACATAACTCACGTTCCTTGCGAACGTCATCGCAAGCAGCACAAGCGCATAGGCGGAGGTTATTCCCAGTCCCGCGAGCGCCGCGTTGCCGAAACCGTCCCGGAACCGCTGGCCTTTGGCGCCTCCGCAGCACCGTCCGAACAGGAGGAACACGATCATCCACAGACCAGATGAAACCGTCTCAAAAAACGCGTAGACGAGCGTTATCCACACTCTGCCCGCGTCGATGCCGGCGCTCGCCCGCAGCACGCGCAGCGCTTGATCGTCCACCATCGAATACCCGCACGTGCCGGCTGCCGCCATCATGGCAAACAGAGTGGCCGGATGCAGGTAATCGCGCAGCTTCCACTCCGATAGCCTGCCCACCGGCAGCGCCAGGCTTCCGACCGCAATCAGCGCCATTCCCGCCATCGCCGCCGCCGTCAGCTCCTTCTGCTTGCCTATCAGCACACTTACGACAGCGACCAATATCACCGGCGCGGAGCGCGCCAGCGGATATGCCACCGACAGATGCCCCGATCTATAGGCGCCCGCCAGTCCGCAGTAGTAGATCGCCTGGAACATGCCCGTAACAACCAGCAGCAGCCACACCTTAGCCGGAATCTGGCTCACGATAGGCAGGTGCGCCAGTGTGATCGGCAGCAGGCACAGCGCGCCGCACGCTCCCGCCTGCAGGAAGAACATCGGAGACGGGTTCTCGCGCTTCCCGATCAGGTTCCAGGTGGCGTGAACGAAGGCGGAGACGATTAGGATCCCGATCGCGGCGTAGGTCATAGCGGGCTACTGCTGCTTCCGCTGGGAGGCAAGAACACTCTTTGCAAAGCCCGGCTTGTTAGTGGTTATGCCGTCCACCCCGAGATCGGCGTAGCGGCGGATGGTCTTCTCATCATCGATAGTCCACACATACACGGCCAACCCTGCCGCGCGGATTTGGGCTATCACGCTCTCATCGAACTCCTTGCTTGCGCTGCCGTTGATGCCGTCCGTCCCGATCACGCGAGCCAACCTGATCAGCTTCTCTATGTTCGCGTGCTTAGGAGAGCACAGGTAGTAGGTCTTAAGCTCCGGACGAGCCTTCTCCACGTCACGGATCACTTCAGCATTGAAGCTGATAACCACAAGCTGGCTCGGGTCTATTCCGGACGCATCGAAGACCTTCAGCATATGAGGCACTATCTGCGCGCCGCACTTCACTTCAACGAAGAAGCGTTTGCCTTTGGGCATAGTCGCCAGAGCTTCAGCAAGTGTCGGTATCTTCTCGCCCGTGAACTGCTTGCCTTTCCACTTGCCCGCGTCGAGCTTCCGCAGGTCCGCCATCTCGCTCAGAGCTATTCTCATCGCAACCCCGGTAGTGCGGGTGGTGGTGGCATCGTGCATGAGGGCGATCTGCTTATCAGCGGTCAGGTAGCAATCCAGCTCGCAGGCATCGGCGTCTTCCTTCCACGCGAGCCTGAATGCAGCCAGAGTGTTCTCCGGCGCCGCATAGGATGCTCCTCGGTGGGCTATTATCTCCGGAGCTGCGGCGGCGGGCAGCGCGCTGAGGACTAGGAGCAGAATGATGCAGACACGGGTCATATCGCGGCCTCCAGACGTTGATACAATCAACTTCGTCGCCGGGAGTCATTTTGCCTTCGCATGTAAGCCGCGCTGTGCACTGTGTGTTTCCATGCCGCCGTTAGCAGGGTAACACAGAACCGCGATCGGGTGGGTCGCCAGCTTCGGATTTCGCCGGCAGAGGGAGCCGGTACGGAGGCGAGCAAACGAAATGGATGATTGGGCGCGTTCCGGCGCCGTAGGCATCGAAAATCTCTGAAAAACTGGAGGTAGAGATGCTGCGAAATCGAATTCTGATCCCACTTCTGCTGCTGCTGACCTTTGTCAGCGCCAGCGCCTGTCTGGCCGTGTTTCCCAAGCCGGACGGCACCGTCTGCTTTGATCTACAGCAGGGTTACGTAGACGACGTAGTCGCCTGGTACATCTGCACGGACACCAACGACTTCAAGTTCGCTCTGGACCACAGCCTCACCTACGCGCCCAAGCTTCAGAGCGCGTGTGGCGTCGCCGCGCCGGTCTACCTGACCACCAACCCTGTCGCCACCGCCAAGCCCGTGTTCTCGGCGATGCCCGGCGACCCGAACTACTCCGGCATCTGGACGATCTACTACGTCACGTGGACGAACCTCGCCGCGCGCGTGCCGCTGATGTCCGAGGCCCAAATTCAGGCCGCAGAGCTTGCCGGCGATCTGTTCGTCACCCAGTCCGACCCGTGCATAGTCGTGGACTATCCCATCGTTGTGCTCGGATCACTCGGGAACCCGGACTACAAGATTCCTCAGACCATTCGCCTGAACTACAAGAAGCGCTTCATCTGCCTGCCGACCTACGACGTCAACTGCTCCGACGGCATCACCAAGCGCAACTACATCCGCAAGACGATCATCACCGATGCCGGCGATCCCGAGCTCGCGGCATTCCTCGGCGCGAACCTGGCTCCGGGGCTGCTTGCGATAGACCTCGCCAACACACAGCGGTTCTGGGTGCGGCGCGGGCCGAAGCCGCCGGCCGAACTGCCCCTTGTGGAGTTCTGTCCAAGCGCCGTTAGCTACCACAATCGGGAGATCGACTACAGCCCGGTGATGCAGTATACGATCCTGCACTCGTTCATGCCGCCGTCCACTGTCGTTTCCACCAAGCTGTTCCTGCAGATGGCTATCGATAACGGCTGCCTGGTGTTAGTGCAGGACGATCAGATCATCAACGCGCCGATACTGCCGCCCAAGGCGGACATCTGCGTGGCCGCCTACTCGATCGACATGTATATCGCCGATTGGCTGCTGCCGGACAACGACCGCGTCACGGTTACCGTGAACGGTGTGCCGGTGCTGACCAACTTCCAGCTTCCGCTCCTGCTGCTGCCCAAGCGCGTTCCGCTCATTCTGAGGCAGGGCGATAACGTTGTCAAGATCTGCGCGCTCAACAGGGGCCTATTGGACCACAATACGGTGGGTGTGGCATTCGATCATGTGTGTCCCGAGTTCCGCAACTGGATATTCGATAGGAAGATCGACTTGCACATAGAGCTCTTTGCTCTGGACACCAACGAGTGCGCGACGATCATCATCCGCACGCCGTAAGCCCGGTTGAGTATCGTCTGCAACGCCAAAGGCCGCCGAAAGGCGGCCTTTTTCTATAGCGAGGGAGGATGACAGCCCATGAATCCGAGCCCGCGTCATGCTGAACTTGCTTCAGCATCCAGCGACTGATCCCCCACCAAACGCGTCATGCTGAACTTATTTCAGCATCCAGATCCGCCATGAAGAACAATGCCCGAATGCTGGCAAATGTGATATATTGGATACGGGGACACTAAGTCCCGCGCTGCCCTGGCCAAGAAATACGTAAGGTGGACCAGAATGCGACCACGACAAGGTTTCACACTCATTGAGCTTCTCGTAGTGATTGCGATCATCGCTATCCTAGCCGCGATTCTGTTCCCTGTACTCGCTCGCGCCAAAGATAGCGCGAGAGCCGCAGGGTGCAGTTCCAACCTCAGCCAAATCGGCAAAGCCTACTCCATGTATGTCGAAGACAACAACGGCCGCTATCCCGCCGGCTTCCGCAATCGCCTGCCGGGCGAGCCGCTCGCTCACCCCAAACACAGCACCATCTGGGTGTCGTGGGACGCTGTCATTCTCAAGTACGTGAGGAACACGAAGGTTTTCTCCTGTCCCTCGGACGGACACAAGCGGCCGCCGCACCCTGGCGTCGATGGCACACCGCTGCCGCGCACCTACTGCTTCAACGATCAGCTATATATGCAGTATGAGGAGTATGGACATACGTTCACTACCGGAGAGATGAAGGTGGGCGCCTCTCATTTCATCTTGCTTTCAGAATGGCTCAAGCACGAGGACTATTACGGAGACGGCAAGCACGCGTGGAACAACCTCGGCGGGGCGGACTGCTCAATAGGCGTGCGGCTGATCAAAACGGGCGTGCACCTCAGCGGCAGCACCGCCAACTACCTCTTCTTCGATGGACACGTGAAAGGCTACGACCCCAGCATCGTCAACAGCCGCCCCAAGCACTTCTGGGCCTTCCTCCCCGGCAAGGGAGACGACAAGTAGCCCCATCCCACAACATTTCGCAACAACCAACGGGCCGGGACCCATCCCGGCCCGTGTTTCATTTCTGCTTGCCTGGGCTGCTATGAGTCTGGGGTAACCTGCGTTGGTGCAGATAATGAGGAAGCGCAGCGGTGGTGCAAGGTCAGAGGGCCTCCTCACGGACTAGGGACGGATGGGCAGATCCTGACGATCGGAAAGGATTTGAATGGCTGCCCGGCTAACAATACGAAGGAGTAATCCTTACCCCAGCAGGAGATCGATCCCATGGCGGATGTTTCCCGGCTACTCGCAGAGGCTAGGCAGAATCTGCTGGATTTGAGCAACCGCAACCGTCTACTGAACTGCCGACTAGATGGGCAGCGGGTCGTGCGCGTTTCTGACGAGTTGCCAGACCAGGTCTGCCAAAGGCTGGTAATAGATAAGAAGCCTATGCGCTTTCTTCCACTCCCCGAGGCCGAAGAGGAACCCTTACTGCCCGAACTGGACAATGAGGCCGACACGGTGTTGGACCAACCCGAGGAGGATGACAACGGCCGCGCAGACCGCCACACAGACTCTTGGCTGCAGACCAAGCTTACCAGCACGCGGCTTCAGACCAGGCTTCTGCGGATGCATAGCGAGGCGCAGGTAGCGATTGAAGAGCAGGGCATAAACATCCTTCACTTGGCGGTCGGATTCCTCAAGTGGTATGAACACAACTCCTCGGATGCGCCGAGATATGCACCGCTCATCCTGATACCGGCTCGGCTGAGCAGGCGCTCCGCAACGAGCAAGTTCTGCTTGAACTGGTCGGAAGAAGAGATTGAGACGAACGAGTCGCTGGTGGTCAAACTGCAGAAGGAGTTCGGCGTTCAGCTGCCGAGATTACCCGAAGACACCGAGACACTAGTTCCGTCCGAATACAGTGAGCAAGTTAGGCGAGCGATCGGCGACGCCAGATGGGAAGTAGTCGACGACATAGCGCTCGGGTTCTTCGCGTTCGGAAAACTGCGCCTCTGGAAGGACCTTGACCCCCAGGTATGGGCGCCTGGCACCGGCCCGGAAAACAGCGACATTGTCCGCTCGATCTTGTTGGCGCAACCCTTGCAAACGCCATCTCCGTACGACGGCAATGAGTTCATAGATAACCAAGAAGCCGTGAACGATCTTCTTCTCGTAAAAGATGCCGATAGCTCACAGATGTTGTCAATGCTTGAGGTAATGGACGAGAGAAGCGTCGTGATTCAGGGCCCGCCCGGTACCGGAAAGTCGCAGACCATTACGAACATCATAGCGAACGCGCTGGCCCAGGGGAAAAGTGTACTCTTCGTTGCCGAGAAGATGGCGGCACTGGAGGTCGTGAAGCGTTGGCTCGACCATGTTGGGTTGGGCGGTTCGTGTCTGGAGTTGCACAGCTTCAAAGCGCGGAAGACTCAGGTCATTGATGCTGTGCGGGAGACGCTGGAGGCGGGCCGCCCGAACGAGCCGGACCACGAGTCGGAGTCCAGCAGGCTAAGCGACTTGCGAAACAGCCTCAATGCTTTCGCCTTTGCCATGAACACACCATTGCTGGATGGAGGTATCTCCCCCCATCAGGCGATAGGTACGATTGAGCGATGTAAGGAGCTGAATCCGCCTCTGGATGATATCCGGCTGCCCGCTGCATCAGGATGGACCCGTAGCCAGCTAGAGCAGAACCGCGACATTACCCAATTAGTGGCGAAGCATCTAGGAGTAGTGGGTGATCCTCAGCACCATCCCTGGCGGGGTGTCATGGCCGAGGCACTGCTGCCCTCTGACGGGCCTCGGATCGGCGAAATCACCAGAGAGCTTTCAAGCATCCTAACCGAATTGCTGGGCTTTCTGGAAGCAGTTGGGAGGCCGTTGGGGTTGCGGGTCCCGTTTGCGCTCGCTCATTGTGGCTCTGTGGCTGTGCTCTGTGGCCTGCTTCTAGGTCGGCCCGATAGCGATCCGAGCGGCATCGCCAATCCTATTTGGGAAAGCCACGTTCAGGAAATAGGGACCGTGGTTGCTGATGGGGCCAGACACGCAGCACTGAAAGCAGGTCTCTTAGGTCGGGTGATAACTGAGGCAGTTGGTCAGGATTTCACGGAAACACGCCAGATCGTTGCGCGCATGGGCCAAACGGCTACCAGATTCCTGTGTCGTGACTATTGGAGTGCGCGTGGCCGCATCATCCGGGTTTGCCGAAAAGGCAAGCGGCCAAAGAGTCATACAGAAGCGATGCAACTCTTGGATGACCTGTGTGAGATAAGCGAAGTGCAGAGACGACTTGCCTCCAACGATGATTTGGGTCGCAAGGCGTTCGGCCAGCAATGGCGGGGGCTTGATTCTGATTGGGCGGCATTACGGAAGGTCGCAGAATGGGTGCCTCAGGTCATCGGTGTCTTGAGGTCGAACACGGTGCTGCGGAATCGCGACCAGATTGAGGATGATGTATTGCGCGGGGCGAGGCAGAACATACTCAGCCATTCCCAGTCTGCCAATAAGAAGCTATCTCGATGGATTGAGTTGCTTGCCTACAAGTGTGAGGAGCGCTTTGGGGCAGGTGCAAAAGCCGATACGGTTCCCCTCGAACAATGGGTACAAGTGCTGGATTCTGCCGGGTTACGAGTAGAAGGCGTCTACGAATGGATCGAGTATCGGAAAAGCCGGGATCTTTGCAGAGCATCCGGAATGGCGGAGCTCGTAGACTGGTTTGATGCTGGTGGTGTCGTGCCGGATAGGTTGGTCTGCCAGTTCGATTTCTCATCCGCAAGCAGTATCCTGGAGGCTGCACTGACAGACAGACCTGCCTTGAGCTTATTTAGCGGTGAGACGCATACGCACATTATCGAGCAATTCCGGGAATTGGATCGCAAGCTCATCGAAACAACGCGGCAATACCTCGCGGCAAGGCTGTGGGAGCGCATGCCTCAACCGACGGTAGGGGATTCTGATGCTAGTCCCATGCACTACCTTGTGAATACGTTGCGCAAGCGCCGGCGGCTACCCCCAATTAGGCGGCTGATGGAACGTGCCGGCAGCATTCTCACGCAGATCAAACCTTGCTTTATGATGAGCCCAATGTCCATAGCGCAATTTCTTCCACCAAACGCTGTTGAGTTTGATCTTCTGATAATTGATGAGGCCAGCCAGATGAAGCCGGAAGACGCGTTGGGGGCCTTGGCGCGATGCAAGCAGTGTGTGATTGTCGGCGACTCGAAGCAGTTGCCTCCTTCCTCCTTCTTTGATAGGTTGGTAGGAGACGATGGAACGGATGAGGGCGATGACATCGGAGGCATAGAGAGCATACTCGACGCTGCTGCATCGCCAATCGGTGGGGTGCGCGGAGGCCGCATGCTAGGGTGGCACTACCGTAGCAGACACGAATCACTGATAGCGTTCTCGAACAAAGAATTCTATGACAGTGCCTTGCACGTGTTTCCAAGTCCGGCAAGCGCAGGGCCGGCTATCGGTCTTGTTGACCATTACGTGCAGAACGGCACCTATGCGCGTAGCGGGTCGCGTAAGAACCTGATTGAGGCGGAAGCAGTTGCACGAGCAGTAATGGATCATGCATCGAACTCTGGGGAACTCTCGCTCGGTGTTGTGGCTCTCAGCAAACATCAACAGGAAGCGATAGTCGATAAGCTCGAGGAATTGCGGCGGAGCCATACTGAGGCCGAATGGTTCTTTGATTCTGCTCGCCCCGAACCGTTTTTCGTCAAGAACCTTGAGAACGTACAAGGTGACGAGCGAGACGTGATATTTATCAGCATTGGCTACGGTAAGGATCCTCAAGGCTACTTCCACATGAACTTCGGGCCGATCAACAGCGAAGGCGGTTGGCGCCGCCTCAACGTTCTCATAACCCGCGCCCGATCGCGCTGCGAAGTCTTCTATAGCATAAGGCCCGACGAGATTCGAGTAGCTGACCTAACGGATGCCGAACGCCACTCCTTGCGGGGTCGGGTTGCCCTGCGCAATTATCTTGAGTATGTGCGGACGCGCCAACTCGAACAGCCAGGCATGCCTTGCCTGGCTGTTGAGTCCCCTTTCGAGGAGGCCGTGGCTGCGGCGCTGAGACAGCATGCGATAGACGTAGTGCCGCAGGTTGGAGTAGCAGGATTTCGCATTGATCTAGGCGTGCTCGACCCTGAACATCCCGGCGATTATCTTCTGGGCATAGAATGTGACGGTGCTGCGTATCACAGCGCCCGCTCGGCCCGAGATCGCGACAGATTGCGACAGGAGGTTCTGGAGAACTTAGGCTGGAGAATACACCGGATCTGGTCGCTCGATTGGCTTAGGGACAAGGAAAAGGAGATTCGCAGGTTGTTGCTGGCTATAGAGGCAGCCAAGTTGCAGTCTGCGACAGGCCTGCGTGGGCCGGCTGCAGCGAAAGGCGCAGAACCTACGATCATTGAGCGCTCTGACCTACAGAAAGAGGCCAAGCGTGTGCACGAACTGGTTTCCAGGCCGTATGTAAAGTACGTCCCATCAGCCCGCCTCTATGGGCATCCCGGAGACGATTTCAACTGGAACAAGACCGTGGATGTGGTTGCGGAGATAGTCTTGGCTGAGTCCCCCATACATGCCGACGATCTTTGTAGACGTGTTCGCGAAGCATTTGGACTGCAGCGGACGAGTAGCCGTATCCAAGAGGCTGTGGATAGCGCAAAGCGAAGGGCGGAAGCACAAGGCAGAATCCTGACGAGGGGCGACTTTCTGTGGGATCCAGCGATGAAGGAGCCGCTTGTCCGCAGCAGGCAGGACAGCCACGTGGATGTTGAGCGGATTGCTCCGGAGGAGGTTCTGGCTGCTGCCAGACAGATAGCCGACGTTGCACCGGGGTTGACGCGGCCGGTACTGGTTGAAGAAGTAGCAAGGAGCCTTGGATTCCAGCGGGTTACCGATAACATCGAACGTTACCTACGCACGGCACTGCAACGGCAGAACTGGTAACCGCCGGCGGAGGCAGGTGCCTAAGCAGGGATTCCTCCTACCCCGCCTTCGCCCCCTCCCCCCTCCTTGTCGCTTGCCCGCAGGCGTGATACCATTGAGGCAGTTCAAGTGCGAAAGGCAGGCACGTGACACTGACCCGTCGGCAATTCATCGCGTCAACGGCTGCTGGAATCGCGGGCGCGGCATTCGGACTGCCGCTGCTGTCCACCGCCGCCAGGGCTGTTCCTGCGAACGATAAGATAGTGGTCGCCCATGTCGGCGTCGGCGGAATGGGGATGGGACACATCTCCTGGTTCGCAAACGAGCCCGATGTCGAGATAGCCGCCGTGTGCGATGTGGACTCCGCCCGCGCGGCAGCAGCCCTAGCGAAGCTCAAAGAGATCCACCCGGACACGCGAGCCGTCGCCGAGACCGACTTCCGCCGCATCCTCGAGCGTAAGGACATCGACGCTATCACCTGCGCCACGCCCGACCACTGGCACGCGCTCATAGCGATCCTGGCATTCCAGGCCGGCAAGCACGTCTACGGCGAAAAGCCCCTCTCCTATGATCTGACGGAGGGACGGGCCATGCTCAAGGCCTGCCGCCGATACAAGCGCATCTTCCAGCTCGGCACCCAGATTCACGCCGGAGACAACTACCACCGTGCGGTGGAGATCGTCAGGTCCGGCGCGCTCGGCAGAGTCCACACCGTTCGCCTCTGGAGGCGCGGCGCCGACGTCGCCACGGGCTTTCCGCCGGATTCCGACCCGCCGCCCACCCTAGACTGGGACATGTGGCTGGGTCCCGCGCCGAAAAGGGCCTACAATCCCGCCCTCTGCCCCGCCAACTGGCGCTTCCATTCGGACTACGGCGCGGGCGTATTCGGGGACTTCTGGTGCCACGTAGCCGACCTTCCGATGTGGGCGCTCGATCTCGGCGCACCCCTCAGCGTCAAGGCGACCGGCGATGACCCTCTGGAGCACATGACTTCCACTCCCGGTTTCCTCGATGCCGAATTCGAGTTCGACCGTCTCAAGATGACCTGGAGCAGCCATATCCCCGGCTTCGAGGGCGCTGAGGGCAAGCACCTCGGCGTGCAGTTCGTGGGGACCAACGGCAAAATGGTCGTCGACTATGCCACCCGGGCCATCTACATGGACGGCAAAGTGCTCGACGACCTGCCCGACGTGCCTAGGTCCATCCCCCGCTCTCCCGGCCACCACCGCAACTTCCTGGACTGCGTCAAGTCCGGGGCCGAGCCCGAGAGCAATATCGACTACGCTGTTAAGCTGACCCTGCCGATGCACCTGGCGACCATTGCTCACCGCCTCGGCAGGAAGCTTGAGTGGGACGCGGCGCGCGGAGAATTCGTAGGTGACGATGCCGCCAACCGCCTCCGCCACCGCCCGTATAGGTCGCCCTGGAGGCTGCCGAAATGATGCTATCCCGGAGGTACTGTATGAGAACGATACTGATCATTGCCGTGCTGCTGCTGACCGCCGCTGCCGTCGCCGCCGACAGCTCGGACGGTTTCGTGCCGCTCTTCAACGGAAAGGACCTGACCGGCTGGGTAGTGACCGGCGATCCCGCCGGCTTCACCGTAGTTGACGGCTGCCTCATGAGCGAGGGCGGCAAGGGCGGCAATATGATCCTGACCGCGCGGCCCTACGCCAACTACATCTTCCGCACCGAGTGGATGCTCTCCAAGACCGGCAACAGCGGGCTGATGGTCCGCGGGGGCACGCCCGGCGGCGGCTTCGAGGTCCAGCTCCTTGCGCCCTGGACGCCCTACCGGGACGACCTGCACTGCACCGGCTCCATGTATGGTTACGTTCCCGCCAATCCCCGACCGGACGAGACCACGCTGCGCTGGCGCAAGGCAGAGATCAGGGCCGAGTATAAGCACGTCGAGGCGTACATCGACGGCGTCAGGACCAGTGCCGCCGACTACGATAAGGTGCCGGGGATGGAGCGCATGGCCCTGTCCGGCTACGTCGGCATGCAGGACTCCCACACCGGCCCCGGCGAATGGGTGAGGTTCCGCAACATCGAGATCAAGGACCTCGATCAGGACCCCAACTTCGTCGCCAGAGGGCTTGCTTCCAAGGACGCCCAGGTGCGGCGGTCTGCCTATAGCGCCGCGATCAAGCTTGGCGGGCCGATGATCGACGTGCTGCTGGACATGCTGGCGCGCGGGGGATCGTCCGAGTGCCACACCGCGGAACTGGCCCTGAACAGGATCGTCGGCGAGCTTTCGGCTCCTGTGAGGGCCGCTCAGGCGGCTCAGGCTCGCACGGCGCTGCTCGCCAGGCTCGGAAGGGCCGGCACGAACGCCGACAAGGACCGCGTGGCGGCGGCGAAGCTGCTGGGCCTGATCGGCACGAACGACCGCGCGACCACCTCCGCGCTGCACAAGGCGGCTATGGCGGGCGGACTCCTCAGAGACGCGGCGCTCTCCTCGCTGGAGATGCTCTCCGGCCGTTAGGCCGAGGGAACAGACCGGGCTCATCGGCGTACGGTTTCCTCGTGTACCTGCTGGCAATCGAGTTCGACTGACGCCATTGGATATTGAGCGGGCGCGTTTGGACTCGGCTTGCCGGGAGGTATAGCCGATTTGCGATCTACGGATGCGCAGTTTGCTATCTCGGAGGTGGAGTATGAGTACTTGCCTGGGTATTGCGAGGCTTGATGAGTCGAAGGTCAGGCGGCTGATGGAGTTGGAGGAGGAGATCGGGACGCACATGCTGGCGGTGGACCAGGATTGCCGCTGTGCTAACCTTACCGATGAGCAGTTGAAAGCGCTGCAGGATGCCGAACGCGAGCTAGGCGTGGTCCTGCTGGCGTATGAAGGCTAGGGTCGAGTTGATGGTCTGCCCCTGAGATGCTGAATCC
Organism: Armatimonadota bacterium; assembly: GCA_052035525.1. GTDB lineage: Bacteria > Armatimonadota > UBA5829 > UBA5829 > UBA5829 > DTKD01. The sequence goes on along the minus strand of JBPOHN010000057.1, from coordinate 377 downwards.
GGATGCGCGGAGGGGGCGGAACAGGCTGAAACCAACTGGCCGAGAACGGAAGGAATCGCGGGTTGCGAATTACGCGGTCCGACATATACTGTGCAGGGTTTGAGCGTGGAGGGTGGGTTTGGGTTCTCGCGGATTTGTGAACGAGCGGTCGGTCGGCACGCTCAGATGGCCGAGAGTCTGTGACATGTGGTGATAATTCTGTCAAACGACCTATAGCTGACCGCAATTCCCCGAAAATGAGCCTCAACGGGCTGGACTGTACCCCATCCAGCGGACACTCAGTTAATAGTATAATCTGAGTGAGGTATACGATGGGACGACGGAAGTACAGCGACGAGTTCAAGGAAGAGGCGGTGAAACTGGCGCAGCGGAGCGGA
>JBPOHN010000133.1:0-1975 GCA_052035525.1 Armatimonadota bacterium | reverse complement strand
CAACAAGGACGGGCCGAACTGCTCACTACCTACGAGATCCCTGCTTTCCCGCCAGGCCCCGCGGAGCGGGATCGCTGGGCAGAAGTCCTCGCAATCGCGCCGACGCTTGAACCCGCGATTTGTGGAGTGGCTGATGGGCTTGCCGAATGGCTGGGTTTCAGCCGAACGGATCAACTTAGAGAGCTGGGAAACAGCGTCGTGCCTCTTACTGTCGCGTTTGCTTTTGCGATACTGGTCGGGAGGTTCATCTGATGACTAGCCTCTTCCGCCCCTGCGCTCTGCGCGGCTGGCTGGACCGCAGGTTGATCGAGGCGGGGGTGCAGCTCGATGGCTGAAGCGCGCACGGTAGCAACTGCTACTGAAAACCCAACAATTTCGGTTAGAATCCGCCAGGATCACTTGATTAATTCGCCGAACGGAGCGATGACTAGCCCAACAAAATCGAACTGGAGGAATGAGCAATGAAAGTAAATGCACTGAAACAGCAACTTGGTAATTGTTTGTTTTGCGGCGCTGGCCCGGTGGCACCAGACTGCTGGCCGTTAGGATGGGCAGACCAGGGAGTGCAATCAGCATGGGCCTGCGGGACCCGCAAGAACAAGGACGGCAGCTATCTTCGAGGCGGCTTAGGTGAATCTTCATGCTACGTGCGCCAGCTCGACAACAAGGACAAAGAACTTCTTGAACTGACCGAGGAGACGGTCCGGCAGAACGAGGCCATTGAGTCTCTTTGTGACGTGCTGTTTGAATGCGCTTACTCCAGTGTTGAAGACGACCTGGAGATGGAGTGCGATGGTGTGCACGACTGGGATCACAGCTTGATCTTCCTGGATGTTCGCCGCCGCGAGTTTTATATCGTGTGTACTCACTGTGACGCCATAGCCAGAATGTCGAACGTTGGCGGCGTATCTATTGAGTGTCAATTTGACTGGGATGATGAATGCAAGCTATCTAAACGCGTGAAATACGGGGACGTAGATTGCCTCAACAGATTGCTGTGGACAGATGATGATGTGGACAGGTTCAAGTCATGTGTCGGATGGGAGGACTAACAATGCGATTGTCTGCAAGAGGTCTGCCAATACCGCCAGAATGGGAACAGCCTGAGCGCGAATATCCGCAGACACCGCATTGTCCCAACTCATGCGGAAGACCTTCGGCTGAATGCGGTGGGTGCGCTTACGAGGAGTTGGCTATTGATGCGTTCCCCTGTAGTCGTTGCTGGAATGGCGACGGTAATGGGGACTGGTGCTACTGTGAGGCTCCACGTTGAGAATCACCGAAGCTGCCCGCTATCTTGGCGTGAGCATCAACACGACGCTTTGTTCGGGTGGCTGGAGCGAAGATTGGTTGAGGCGGGGGTGCTTACTTGATGAATACCACCGCCACCATGTTCAAAGCCGGCGAGGCTGGAATGGTTCAGGCGAGCGCCCACTGGTATCGATGCAAGCAGAGTTACCAAGGCGCGATCGCGCTGTTCCGACGTCACTACAGCTGCAGGCACGGCAGATACGACCTGTCTCATTCCATCGTGGGACCCGGCGAGCGCGTCGTCCTCATCACGGCCGATGAAGATGCTCTGTTCGTGTGGCGCCGCGAGCTTTATCGGATGGACGGACAGGACGGAGTCAACTGCGCAGTCTTCCGCAATGAGGGAGACGTACTGTCGAGTGATCTTATCATCGAGGCGGAGCGGATTGCCTGGGAGCGCTGGCCTGGCGAACGACTGTTCACGTTCGTCAACGCCGGCAGGATCCGGAGCATCAATCCTGGATGCTGCTTCAAGAGAGCCGGCTGGAGCCGATGCGGTGAGACACAGACAGGCCTGCTAGTTCTCGAGAAGGCGGGGGTGCAGCTCGATGGCTGAAGCGGCGGTCAAACGACCCGTACTACGATACCACGGTGGCAAATGGCGAGCAGCTCGAAAGATCATTGCTCACTTCCCGGCGCATCGGTGCTATGTCGAGCCGTTCTG
>JBPOHN010000106.1:0-1552 GCA_052035525.1 Armatimonadota bacterium | reverse complement strand
GCAATGCGCCGAGCGATGAAATAGCCTCAACCGCCCGTCGACACGGCATGAAGAGGCTGATTGAAGATGGGGCGGAGAAGGTGCTGGCCGGCATAACCACCATAGACGAAGTGCTGAGAGTGTCGGCAGGCGATGAGTAGTTGCTTGGCATTCCGACGGCCCATGGATGGAGTGTGACGGTACCTGTGTCGCTCAATATGGAAGAACTGCTGCTCGAGGCGGTGAAACTGGATGCTTCCGACTTGCACCTCACTACCGGCCTACCGCCGATGGTGAGGATACACGGGGTGCTCAGGCCGCTTCCCGACCGGCCCAGGCTGATGCCGCCGGATACCGAAGGCTTAGTGAACAGCATCATGAAGGATGAAGTGCGTCACAGATTCGAAGAGGCCGGCGAGGTCGACTTCTCCTACGGCATTCCTCGGGTGGCCCGGTTCAGGGTAAACGCATACCATCAGCGCGGTTCGGTTGGCGCGGCATTGCGCGTCATCCCGACAGAGATACGTACCCTGGAGCAGCTGGGCCTGCCGCCGGTAGTGCGCGCGTTCGTCGAGAAGACCCGCGGCATGCTGCTGGTGACAGGGCCTACAGGCAGCGGCAAGTCCACAACGCTGGCCGCCATGATCGACATAATCAACCGGGAGCGCGCCTGCCACATAATCACGCTGGAGGACCCCATCGAATACCTCCACAAGCACAACCAGAGCATGATCAACCAGAGAGAGATCGGCTCCGACACTATGTCTTTCGCTGCGGCGCTCAGAGCCGCGCTGCGTGAAGACCCCGACGTCATACTCGTAGGCGAGATGCGTGACCTGGAGACTACGTCTATCGCGCTGACCGCCGCTGAAACTGGCCACTTGGTTTTTGCGACTTTGCACACTAACGATTCTGTGCAGACTGTCGATAGGGTAATAGACCAATTTCCGCCGCACCAACAGCAGCAGATCCGCGTGCAGTTCTCCGGGGTGCTGCTTGGGATCGTCTCGCAGGCGCTTCTGCAGAGGGCAGACGGCGCCGGTCGAGTTGCTGCCATCGAGGTGATGGTGGCCACGCCCGCAGTGCGCAACCTGATTCGCGAGGGCAAGACGCATCAGCTCTACTCGGTGCTGCAGACCGGCTCCAGGTTCGGAATGCAGAGCCGCGACTCGCATCTTCGGGAGCTTGCGCAGAAGGGCACTATCACGTGGGAGGACGCGCTGACATACGCGACTGACCCAGAGGAACTAAGGCGCCTCTCGCAGCAGTCAGCGCACTTCTAGCAAGGGGGGAAGAGGGATGGCCAGCCTCAGTTGGACCTATCGCGGGCGCGATATGTCCGGCAAGACCGTGGAAGGGTCCATGGACGCCGAGACGGCCGGCGCCGTGGCCGAACGCCTGCGGCAGCAGGGTTACATACCGACAATGATAACCCCTGCTAAACGTGGGGTATCGGCTGCGCTCGACACGCCCATAGGCGGGGCCAAGAAGACGCAGGCCGCGACCAGGATGACCGTTACCCAGCTCTACCTCGTATCTAGGCAGCTTGCCACCATGATCGCCGCTGGCATCC
>JBPOHN010000019.1:0-3177 GCA_052035525.1 Armatimonadota bacterium | reverse complement strand
GGACGAGCTCGTCCCTCTGGAGCAGTCGCGAATTGTCCATCTACTGATAGAGCATGTAGTAGTGAATCCCAACGGCATGAATATTCGCATCCGAGGCAATGGCCTGCACTCGCTGGTCAGTGAGATTCGTGATAAGACGACGCTACAAGAAAGGACTGATGAGCAATGACATTTGGAACAACTGTGCAAAGCGATAACCAGGGGATAGTGGTCAATGTTCCACTTCGTATGAAGAAGCGCGGCGGCCGCAGGGAAGTAATCCTGCCGCAAGCGTTCGCGTCGGATAAACCGATGCACCAATCCCATCAAGAGGCGCTCGTTCTGGCACTGGCTCGGGCGCACAGATGGCAGGCATTATTGGAAGACGGCAAGTTCGCATCGGTTTCCGAACTCGCACGAGAGATAGGGTTGGATGTCTCGTTCGCCGCCAGATTGCTGCGGCTCACACTGCTTGCGCCGGATATCATCGAGGCAATCCTGATGGGCGAGGAACCGAGTGGGCTGTCATTGACCATGCTGACGAAGCATTTGCCGGTGACGTGGGAAGAGCAGAGGAAAGAGTTGGGATTCCTTGCTTAGCGGTTTCAGATGGTGGCTCCGCTTATCTTGAGCTCCGCTACAAGCCTTGTAAGCCCTTCAACGTATTCACGCTGGTGCCCACAAGAGGGGAACGGCAGACTGTACATGGGCACTGCTTGCAGCCCAGCCTTGGCCATTGCCGATCTGACTTGGCGCACTATCGACATCTTCACGCAGATCACGGCCTTTGGAGACAAGAGCGATATTCTTTTGGCCAACAGTGCTGCTGAAACCTCGCATGCTCGCTTACGCTCGGCCTTGTTCATGCGGTTGACGGCGTCAAGGCACAGGTCCTCCAGAAAGCACCCCGTAGACGTGAAGAACTCGCAGAAACTACTGTCGTCGAGATCACTGCCGTAAACGTTTCTGAAAGCCTGGTACGTATATTGCCACAGGTTCGAGTTACCCAAATAGAAGAACGTGCCATTCGCTGGCGGCGATTCCCCAATGAACAGCACGCGCACGTCAGTCGGCTTGTAGGTCTGCCTTAGTTCCTCATTGGTCCTGCATGCGTTCAAGTGCATCACCATCACCCTACTCGCCCACACCGACCTTTGCACAACAGCCGTCGAGTGGACAAACCCGGCAATCAGGCCCGTGCGGTCGGCAGTAGGTCTGACCGATCTCCCAACAGACCTGATCTATGGCTGCAATGTCCTCTATTGGATAATGTCGCAATGCCTTGAGCAAAGAATGCTCGGATCCGTCCTGAACAGCCCCTGTACGAGTCATGACACGAGTGACGTGAACATCGATCTTCGGGAGCAGACGTCCAGTCCTTGCAGGCTTCAGCCCGAAGTAGAGAACGCGGAGGATGATGATCATTCGGGCGATGTTTGGCCCGATTCCCGATACTAGCTGGAGGTTGTCCATTATGTCCGATATGCTGCCATCGAGCATTCTCTCGGGATGTCCGTCGTAATCGTCCGTTACGACTTGCGCAAGCGATATGATGGTCTTGGCAATCTGCTCTCGGCTCACTTGTCCATGAGCACGAGAGATGATCGGATTCGATGCCAACTCCTCGGAAGACATCGCGCTGATCGTACACGGATCGAGATGTCCCCAGTCCAGGCTCAGCTTATAGGGAATGTTCCAGATTAAAGTGGACTTGCCGGTCCGATCTATGGAGCACGCAAGCAGAAAGGCGAATAGGTCTTCGCGCACTAGCTTGTCTGCCTGTGGGTCTTCCGCATATCCGACGTTTTCGAGATCAGCTTGGTGCTTTGCCTGCCAGTAGTTTAGCATCGCTTCCAGGGTGTTGGCTGTTTCTGCCACGTTGCTCATTCCTCGTTTCCTCCGACGGCGGAAACTGGACCCATACTCGACGCCGGGGGCGATACCTCACGCGAGGCCTGAGCCCGCGACTGCTTCAGTGCTGCAATCAGATGCTCTGGCACTTCAACGAGGCAAAACTCGACGCATTTTGGCAGCCTGCCAGCAAGGCTCTCCTGCATGCATCGGTCGTACATGTCTCTTTCCGTAAGTATGATGATCCTTCTATCAGCTTCGGCAAGCGTCAAAAACAGAACGTCCGATCTGATCTTCTGTAGTTTCCCAACACCGTTCTTTCCGCTCGCCGTGACTGCTCCGCTTGTAGATATCGATGCCACGACTGAGCCATCTGAACTCACAGCGTCGAAGTCGAAAAAGCCACCGGAGGTAAGCCGAAACCGTTGAGCACGGAACACTTGGCCAAACTCGACAGGCATCCACTCCTGCCGAATCCATTCCTCTACCTGAAGTTGCGCGCGTGTATCCGCCATCCCGATTGCCACCTGCCACACTTGCGTGGTATTTCGACACATACCCACCAACTGCCTAATCAGCAGACATATTGTAACACCCGCTACTCCAGTCTCGCAAACGCGGAATAGTTGCGAAAAGTTACAACTTCGTGCTCAAAACCTCTTTTGGACTTAAATGCGGAAGTCCAAAGGAAAAAGAGAAAACCTGCCGAAGAAGAGAAAATTGGGCCTTAATGTGTGATTTTGGCCCGGAAGCCAGTCCAAAAGATGGGCTTGTTGGAGTGGGTCCGAACACCGCCGCCAGGCACGATTCCCACGCGTAAAACGCCGAAAGCACCGGATCATACATCACCGGCGCTCTCAGCAGAGAGAATCCTTGTTCGAGTTACATTGGTGGAGGCGGGGGGACTCGAACCCCCGTCCAAAAAAGGGTGCACAGAAGCGTCTACGAGCATATCCTGCATTTTGGATCTCGGGCCTCAGGCTCCTACAGGCGGGATACATCGGCCCCAGTCCGTAAGGGGGTCCTCGCTGGCTGCCGGACTTAGTTCAGCGAGCAAGTCGGTTAAGGTTACACCCGGATCCGTTCACACCGACTGAGAACGGGCGGATGCGCGGCTCTTAGGCCGCGAGTGCGTAATTGGTATTCGCGTTTGTGTTTTGGACGGCTTTTTACGAGGCCAACCGACCAACCTCGACTCGCAACTTCTGCCAACCGCTTCCCTGTCGACACCAATCGCCCCCACATCACCAATTACAGTTGCATGTGACGTTATCATCGGGAAATCGTGGCACTTTTATTATACCGCATTCGCCCCCATCAAACAAGCGTTCCGTAGTCGCCCGCGTG
>JBPOHN010000066.1:0-5189 GCA_052035525.1 Armatimonadota bacterium | reverse complement strand
TGTGAACAACATTTAGCTGAAGTTTCAATCTTTCGATGTACAGAAATGGCCTTCTCGCCGTCTTATAATTATGGGAGACAAATGTCTACGGGCGTCATGGCTGGGGTTGGACTATCTGCCCGGGCGTTTGGCCGCGCTGGAAGCTGGTTGACCGCCTGATCTTTGCATGCTAACCTGCAATTGGAGTATCTGATGAAATCGCGTGTCATACTGATAAGTGTCCTTCTGCTGATCTGCGCCTGCCCGCTCGCGGCAGGCGAGCTTTCCGATAGCCTGATCTTCGGCAACACGAGGGCCGAGGCCGCGCATGGTCTGCAAGGCGGTTTGGCCGGGGCCGTTTCCGCCCTCGTCGGCACAGTGCACGAGTCCACCACATGCAGAGCGAGCACGCCGGCGTTTGGCTCCTCGTTCCAGTTCCGTCTCCGCAAGCAACCGGGGCAGCTATTCACCCTGCAAATACAGGAGGTCTATCCGCCGGAGTCGCCTGGAGTCCGCTACCGCTATGAGGTCAGAATCGATGGCAAGCTTGTCTACATCAGAGACTATGTGGGCCTGATGGTCGGCACTGTGAGCTACTTCATAAACATCGACGACCCCGAGTTCCTGCCGTCGAGTGAGATCTCCCTCACGTTCACGAACACGCGGGGCTACGAGCCGTTTCGCATATCGGGGGTCTGGCTGTTCTCGGATTTCGCAGGTTACTGCCAATCGTCGAATTTCGATGTTCCCTTCTACCTGAACCCGCTTCTCGACAGCCACAGCACCAAGTCGGGGCTGGAAGCGGAATTTGCCTACCTGAAGAACAACGTAGCTCCGATCGTGAACCCGAGCGTGCGGCTCGGCTGCGCTCAGGAGCACTACTACATGCACAAGACCGCCTACCAGTCGCAGCAGCAGTTCACCTGGCTGCTCGATCTGGCGAGGAAGTACGACATGCCCTACTCGCCCCTCATGGTGAGTTGGTGGGCCGGGACGCCGCTGGGTGTTCCCGACGGACTCGGAGGCACGTTTGGGGACCCGAAATACCAGCAGGTCTGTTGGTCGATAACCGACTTCCACGACGAAGGCCAGGCCCTCAGGGACCTGCTCGGCAGCAAGTGGGACATGCACTACGGCTGGACCGTTCCGAATATGTGGTCCAACACGCCCTGGCTTACGATGAATTCGACTGTACTCAACAACGCGCGCGCCACCGCCATAGCAAGCAAGATGTCCGTCCTGAAGTCCGTGCTCAGTGACCCCAGGTATTCGAGCTGCGCCAGCTATCTGCTCGCCATCACTATGGAAAACGAGCCGCGCTATTGGGACTATCATTGCCCCGATCAGGACTACCCTATTTTCCGCTACAGCCTCTGGGGCGACTTCAACCCGATGACGGTCGCCGATGCCGCGGCAGACGGCGTGGTGCTCGATCCAGTAGACGGCCTCAGCTATGAGGAACGCATGTGGCTGCACACCAATGTCGCCAGGTACCAGCAGCAGACGTACGATGCCTACGGAACGGCGCTGAGAAACCTCAACATGCCGTTCATCAACTCGTCCACGGACTCGTTCTGGCAAGAGATCTACTCGCACGCGTTCCCGTCGCCGGTCTACCCGATGGACCAGGTGACAACCTATCATCCCGGGCTGGAGTGGAACCGCCTTAAGGGCTGTCGGCCGGGGCTTGAGGACGTTGCCAACCCTGCCGTTCTCTACCTCGAAAAGGCGCGCGAATGGGGACGATGGGCACAGGTGAACTATGAGGAAAACAACGGCCTTTCGACCGACATACACCTCCGCGCGCTTCGCGTATGCCACGCTTTCGGGGCACGGTTCTACAACTTCTACAACTGGCAGCGCATCAACTCGGACAACGCCTGGATCAACTACGTTCGCCAGTTCTGTGCCCAGTCATCACGCACTCTGGTCGCCCAGCAAACCGCCATGCCGGGCGCCGGAATGCTTTCGGGCGATCTCCGTCAGGTGTCCATAAACGCAATCCCGAGCGCAGGATACTTCAACGAGATCGAGCTTACGCTGGGCACCCCGGGTGAATACATACTGCGGGTCTATGACAATGTGTCCATGAGCCGTCTTCTCGCCTACCGGACGAAGACTGTGCCCGCCGCCGGGCTGGTGCGCTTTCACCTCCCGAACTGCGTGCCGCTCGATGGATGGCCCAACCCGTGTGTCGTGATCACTCGCAGCGGCAACGAGGTGTTCACCATCCTCACCAACCCGGACGGCAGAATCGTGCACTCGGCCTATGCGGACTCGGCGAGGGAACGCATCCAGAGCCTGATGATCTGCTGGAGGGCCGACGCGCAGACACTCCTCGCCGACCTCCGCGCCAAAGGCCTGCCCGGATTGGAGACCGCCGAGCACTACTTCGCGGCCGGCGACTATCGACGCGCCTATGAGGCTGCTGCTCAAGTCGACGCGGCGTATCCCAACGGCGTGGCCGACATAATCATAGATAATGACGAGCCAGGCTTCACGAGCACCGGTAACTGGTGGCCGGCATCCACTGCCACTGCCTATAACGGCAACTACAGGCTTACGGGAACGACATCGAACCAGAATGCAACCGCCACTTGGCGGCCAAGCATCAAAACACCAGGCTGCTACGACGTCTTCATCTGGTATCCAGTGGCAGCCAATAGATCAGCGGCAGCGCCCTTCACCATCCAGCACCGTGGAGGCACCACTACGGTACACGTGGATCAGAACGCCGACGGAGGCCAGTGGCTGCGTATCGCGTCGGGCGTGCCTTTCGACGCCGGAACTGCGGGCTGTGTGACCCTCGGCAACGGCACCGGTGAGACAGGCAAGTCGCTTGTGGCCGACGCTGTGAAGTTCGACTATGTATCGCCGCTCGACCTCACTCCGCCGCAGGTCTACAGCGTTAGCACAAGCCCTGCGATAGTCGCGGCTGGGGATTCCATCACCGTGACCGTGGATGTCGAGGACAATGTTGCGGTGGAGAGTGTGACCGTCAACGACGCGATATCGCTCCAAAAGAGTACCGGGGACATCTGGACGGGCAGCATCCCGGCGAATCTAGCGCTCGGACCGCACACCGTAACCGTCGTTGCCAGAGACGCTTTCGGGAACCTCAGTGAAACCGCGCAGGCGGGCTACCTGACTGCCGCGGTGGTCGGTGTCACGAACAGATCGCTTCACAGCGACAACGCTCTGGCGCTGGTAGTAGGCCAGCATCTGGTCAAGGCGTGGGGCTGCGTGACCGGTGTAGACGGGGATTACTTCACGTTCTCCGATGGCTCATCTCATCCCGTCCGCGTCTGCTGCCCGGGGCACGGACTCGAAACCGGCGATTTCGTCACAGCCCGCGGCATCTGGAACCCATTTGCCGATCCGGCAACCCTAACCTGCCAGCCATCCGGCGTGCAAAAACGATAACAGCCGACGCTGCTGCTCCAGGGCAAGCGGACCAAGAAGAAACACGGAACCACGGAATCGGTGAACCACGGAAAGCGGCGCAAATCCTTCTGCTGAAAAGGCGAAGCCGTGAGGACGGCCATTCCAAACTGCAGTAGTCTCATTCAGTGGTTCCTATCCTTCCGTGGTTCCGTGTCGAGTCTGCTTTTCCACGAAAGACGAATGCGTCTGCTCCGCTGATTGGATTAGCCCGCCCGTCATGATATCATTGGGTCGATCATCCATTACGTGAAAGGGGAACATCGGATGTCTGCTGCCGGAGCGCAATTGCCCAAGACTATGAAGGCCGTCGTGGTCTACGGCCCCGAGGATTACCGGATGGAGGAACTCCCGGTCCCGCAGGCAGGGCCCGGAGAGGTGGTGATTCGGGTAGACCATGCTGGAGTCTGCGCGAGCGACGTCAAGTGCTACACGGGCGCTCATCACTTCTGGGGCGACGGCGCTGTTCCCGGCTTCGCCCAACCTCCGATCACCACGGGCCACGAGTTCGCCGGAGAGGTGGTCCAACTCGGAGAAGGGGCGGGCGAATTGCACGGATTGAGTATCGGCGACATGGCTGTCTCCGAGCAGATCATTCCGTGCAACGAGTGCCGCTACTGCCTCACGGGCCGCTACTGGTTGTGCAGGAAGCATGACATCTACGGGTTCCGCCAGGGAGTTCCCGGCTCGTGGGCCGAGTATATGAAGTTCCCCGCGAACGCTCGCTGCTACCGACTGCCGGAGGGAATGCCTCGCAACCACGCGGCGGTGGTCGAACCGCTGGCATGCTCGATCCACGCCGTCCAGCGCGCGCAGATACAACTGGGAGATGTAGTGGCTATAGCGGGAGCGGGCACCCTCGGTCTTGGGATGGTGGCGGTGGCAAAGCTGCTCAGTCCCTCAGTCCTGATAGCGATCGACCCCAGAGACTATCGCCTTGAGGTCGCAAAGAGCCTGGGCGCCGACCTGACGCTGAACCCGGAGAAGGAAGATGTTGTTTCCCGAGTGCAGGAGCTAACCGACGGCTACGGTTGTGACGTCTACATCGACGCCACCGGCTATCCATCATCCGTCCTGCCGGGCCTGCTCATGCTGCGCAAGCTGGGCACGTTCGTTGAGTATGGAGTGTTCAGAGAGCCCGCGACGATCGACTGGACAATCATCGGCGACAAGAAGGAGCTAAACGTGCTCGGCGCGCACCTCGCTCCATACACATTCCCGCTGGCAATCGACTACATCAGCCGCGGCCTGATCGACGTCTCGCAGATAGTGACCCACGAACTCCCGCTCGACCAGTACGAGAAAGCACTCAAAATGGTCCACGAAGCAAGGGAATCCATCAAAGTCCTACTGAAGCCGTAACCGATCCAGCTTCTACTGAAGCCGAAACCGATCAAAGCCCTGCCGAAACCGTAGAGGGATAGCGAAACCCGGAACCGATCTCGCGATCTAGACGAGGATTACTGTGCGGCCAGCCGCATCACGCCCGGCGAGGAAGCCTGGTATGGTGCCGAAGGAGGGAGTTGAACCCTCACGTGCGTTAGCACACATGGTCCTGAACCATGCGCGTCTGCCATTCCGCCACTTCGGCACGTTGCTGGCTCGGATATTATAGCATCAGGCCATTTTCGCTGTCAACAGAACGCGTTGCCTCACGATAGATGTCACCGAAACTGAATCGATGCCTCATTTGGAAATGTTACCGAAATGGCCGATGTGCTTCTCTGTGAGGAGGGGCACTGAATGGACCAGCACTCGAAATCTGAACT
>JBPOHN010000060.1:0-7104 GCA_052035525.1 Armatimonadota bacterium | reverse complement strand
AGAAACCGGCAACGATAGCTGGAGGATAAAGACCAGAAACACTACCCAAAAATGACCCAAAGAGGTGGGTCAATATTCGACGCCGATGGTGGGTCAGTTTTCAGTGCCGGTTGACAGTTGATCGCCATCGCTGACCGCAAGACCGCCGAAGCCCGTGAGCGTGCCGTGGCCCAGGCCGACAAGCTGGCGATAGCGGTGAAGCTCGTTGGCAGCCTGGAGCAGCAGCTATCGGTACCGTTGATGGATGATGAACGGGCCGACGAAGCGCAGGAGTTGTTTAGCCAGAAGTCTGATCCAGACTACATGTGCGCACTCGCGCTACAGCGTCAATGCAGTGAGTTGTGCGAGGCTATCCTCAAAGACGCTCTCGCCGCCATCGAAGGGCGTCACGACGAACTGGAGGCGGACGCCCAGCGTATAGCTGAGAACCTCGAAGAAATAGAAGCCAAAGGCGGGCAAATGCATCGGCCTAGTTGGGTGCCGGAGGAGCTTCCGGCGATGTTCCACAGTGCTGACGATCTGCAAATCGTCCTAATACCCGCACTGGCAGTGATTTTGGAGCTACTCACGATATGGAAACTGTCCGTTGTCGATCTACTTGGGTCCGACTGGAGTCTTCTTTCTGTTATCATGCTCGTTCCCATTATCCCAGTGGTCATCTTCTTCATCTTGTGCCGCAGACGGGACCGTGCGCTTGCGGCACACAACGGACAAAGCAGGCGGGCGGCAGAGGCAGCTATGAAGAGACATGAGCAGCAGTGGGCGAGCCAACGCGATGCGATCCGCCACGAGCAAGAGACTTCGGCACGTGCGCTCCAAGAGACTGCTGCGGCAATATCCCAACTGAGTTCGAGGCGCGAGACAAAGGTGCAGGATTCCTGAGGCAGCCGATGTGCGCCCTTATATGCCCCTAACCTTGACCCGCTCGCATTGGCAGCGTTCACCGCCATTGTGGCGTGGGCACCGAACCATCGTTGCGCAAAGTCGATAGCTCTCTTATTGATTCGGCCAGGAGTTCAGATGAGAGTCCTCGTTCTCGAAGACAATCCAGACCGGCAGGCGCAGTTCCGGCGGCGGTATCCCGACGCGGTGATCGTAGCGACGGCTCCGGCATGCATCGAGCGGTTGGACAGCGAATGGGATGTAGTCTATCTGGATCACGATCTCGGCGGCAATCTACTTGAAGGTGGCCGAGAAGACTGTGGCCGTCTGGTGGTGCTCCACATCCTTGAGCACCAGCCGGAGCATCTTAGAGCTACCAGGTTTGTGGTCCACTCGGCCAATACTCACCGTGCTAGGGCTATGGCGGAAGACTTACGGCGTGCGGACTATGACGGCACGTGCAGGTCATACCTTAATCTGCTCCCCGAACTGAGAGAGCCGCCGGAGTGACCCTGGCGCAGGTCCAAACGCGGGCTTCAAGATACCACCGCAAAACCGCACGGCGCAGCCTGCCCGAGAAAACCGCGACGACGGCCACTGATCTGCGATTCTGACGCGTTTGGGTTTCGAGACAGGTCTTGGGTCATCCAAACCATGGCAGGCCGTTTCTGGAGCAGATTTGCAGCCGAGCTAGTATCGAGTCGGTGTTCACCGCCGGTCACGCCAGTTGCGTACCGGTTACTGCCGCCGTTGCAGCAGCCTTCACATGTGACCAAGGAACTCACGGATCGCGGCCCATACAGCGACTAATTTCAGGATGTAGAGCCGAGACTTTGGGTCTTTCCACGTACAATCAAACTGCCGCCGCGTCCCTCGTCCCTCGTCCCTCAACAATCGACGCCGAGCAGCAGACTCAGCGTGGCTTGGTCTGAGCCAGGATTCTATCACGAAGTCGCATTACCGCTGGTGTATCCAGCACTTCGCTGTTGAATATGACCTGGCGACTGTCTTTGTCTTGTCGGTTGTTCAGATAGCGGGTTACGTTCATCCAACGGATCACGCTTCCGCTGTCTCGGACGACTAGATAGACATCCACTGGTTGACTTCTCCAGCGTATCAGATGATGTCTGTTACGTACGTCGAAAATGATATTACCATCAGACTTGCGGTGTCGCAGATAGGACGCGCCGTTCTTTAGTTGGAGGTATATCTTCTTTCCAGTAGGGTTTCCGTTTGCATCCTTGAACTCGATCTCACCGTCAATGCCGTTGTCGAACTTCGTAAGGTCACGATATATCTGGTTTGCTTCCCCACAGATCACCTGCACGTATCCAGTCAGAATCTGCTCCGCTGCCTGATTGTCCGGCGTCGCATCCTGCTCATTTGCTCGCTCAATAAACGGCTGAGGCAGTGGAGATACATTCTGCGAACAGAACAGCTTCACCAAATCCAGTTGCTTGCGCACCTGCCGAGCGTTGCTGACCTGCGGCTCTTCGTGGCATACAGGCCCGAGTCGCCTCATCACTCGCCATACCATCGCCACCATCTCTTCGTACAACCTCCGATGCGGCTGCTTGGGCTGCGGGTGTGCATCAACAAACAAGCACGTTACTACATCAAGGATCGTCCGCTCGGCATCTGCTAGTCCACTCCAGACTGTTAGCACCCAATCGTCGTCAGACTCCATTTTCCGGCTCTCACCTCTGCTCAAAGCACCAAGCAGGTTGTAGGTCATCGAAACAGCCCATTCGTCGGCCCCGCTGGCAATAGCCTGCCTACGCTCTTCCCCCAGCCGATACGCTACACCTTTGTCGTAGCGGATCGTCAACGTCTGACGTTCGCGCTCTATGTTCGCCTCATCATCATCCAGCAACTGAAAGAAGAAATCGCAGCATCTGCTGAGTTCTTCGTAGCTGTTGATGGGCAACTGCCGTGGTATGCCGTCGTCCTGCCGAAAGACGCGGTAATGAAGCCTCCGCAGTCCAGTGGCACGTGCCTCCAGGGCCAGCCGGATCAGTCCCAACTCGTTCTCTGGGCACGGCAGCTTCCCACGCCACAGGCTTGTGATGAGAAGAGCATCGATGAGCCAACAGCCAAGGATCGTGGAGTACCAATCTATGAGGGCGTCAAGATTGTGAAACGCTTTCGAGGGGAAGTCGGGGCCGTGGATGGCTGTACAGACACGCATGCTCATGCGCGGGTAGCTGCGGGGTGTCGAGTTCTGGAAACGATACCATATGCGCAGGAAAGATGCGTCACGTGTCGTGGACGCGCCCGAAGTGTCGGTAGTCTCTCCATTGTCGCCCAACGAACGTCTGCTCACGATTGGCCTGTGTCCCTTCCGGCTCCGTCTCCGCGCATGAAAACTGCTGTGACTGCTCAGCAGTAATGATCTTCCTCCGGCAGTCCGCAGGAACCTTCTGGGAAAGCTGTGATCGCAAGCGGAGTTCGATCACATTCCCAATACTCGGTGGGACATCTTGCCGTTGATACTGCTGGGCTTGTACGGTAACATATGCTTGTGCCTTGTGCAGGTTAGGCTCCTCAACTACGGCCCAAGGCAAACGGGTGGTGGCGGACATGGGCGGCAAATCCACAGGCGGGCACGATCTATACCAGAAGACCGTCGAGAAGGAACTCGATGATCTAGCCGTTCTGACACGAGTCCCAGCGGAGCGGCTCCGGCCAGTTGTTTCGGCAACAGCACGCGTGGCTCTCTCGCCTCGCTCCTCCAGAGTAGTATTCGTTCCGAGTTTGCGGACGGCCATCGATCACATGTCCTCAGACGATGCCGTCACGCTGTTTGAATCCCACGATCCCTCGGAGCTTGCTTGGCGCGAGCTACTGCTGAAACGTCTGAAGACGACGGAGGCCGCGCATACAAAGGCTGATCTGTGGCTATGCCTGAACCGTCTCGCAAAGAGACTCAGACAGCACGTCCCGATCTCGCAGTCGATCCACAGCCCTGTGCTCGCCAACTGGACGAGTGAATATGGCCGCCTCTTCTATCGCGGTTACACCAATCCTCGGGCCTACGGCCCCTACCCTTCAAAGGCTCCCAGTATACCGAATACCCTCAAGGATCGTGCTCGCGCCGCCGGAGACGCTTTCGCCTCGCTCATACTGCCGGTCATCGAACGCTTGTGCAACGGGGCATCCGAGTCGAGAGATGGAGCCGCGCTTCAAGATGAGTGCCTCGACATGATCAGGACCGGACTATCAACGGATGATGCAGGGCTACTTCTCGCCATAGACCGAACCATGACCGGCTACGATGTGTTCACTGGCCTGAGTGCTGACGACCGTAGTCTCCCGTTCGCCGGTGGGCTTACCGACCTACTTGAGATCGTCGGGCATTGCACAGAGGAGAGATCAGTTGGCATATTCGACCGTACAGCCACTGCGTTGGGCGACCTGATCGACCGCCGTTTCCGCGACCGGCCACGGCTCCGAGTGCTGAATCTCTACCAGGCCATCGGCTGCGGAAGAGAGAGCGAAGCTGACTGTGCCTGCGATACGTTCTGCTTCCTGCGCAACGACTATGTAGCCCATTGGTCCACCTACAGGAATCAGCTTTGCGACTATTTCCAACCTGCCTACCAGCATTACATCCCAACAATGGAACCGGCTGCTAACAGGCCGCCTACACCAGCGAACTTGGCCCCACTTGACTCATTCCTGAGTCCTCGTCCTCCCGAGGAAGTGATTGCTACCCTACTAACAAGGGACGTTCAGTTTGCATTCTATCCCTGCGGTGACTTCTGGGTGATCAAGTACGATGGGCAGTGCAGACTACTGGAGGATCATCGCGGATTTGAGTATCTATCGATCCTATTCAGCACCCCGCACAAAGACATTACCGCAGTCGCGCTGGCGCAAGCAGCAGGAAGCCTATCTGTGGACGAGAGGTTCAGGGATGATTACGGGCGGCTGCAAAGTCTTGCCAGCATGACTGACGGCATTACCGAAGACAACTCTCAACGTCTATGGCAGGACACAGAGCGCATAAGGAAATCCGTTTCCGCCGCTGTCATACGGGCAAAGGAATCCATCAGCAAGAAGTTGCCTGCCCTTGCGCGTCACATAGACAACACCGTTTACCTCGGCCACTCCTGCCGCTATCAACCCGAACCCGCGATCACCTGGAGAGTCGGCTAGTTTTCCTCTCGCTACGGCATTTGTAGCGACCGCTACGGCTTACCCCGCGATTTGAGTCTGGAAGTGACGGTCGGCTCAACAACGCCGACTCCACACAGGTCTTCGTGCGGCTTTCCCAAGTCGTTGTCCCCGACCGTCCTTCGAGACTTTATGTTGGACGGTGCGGGGTGTATACTACAGGAAGCAAGCACAAGGATTCCGAGAACTCTGCCGAACGCGATGAACAGCTTCGGGAAGGACTGACCGTGCTGGCGCGGATCATCGCCAGAAATCTGCAAGCAGATGCCGAGAACGAGGAAGTTGCAATCGGCGAGACACGCCTGCCGGTGGCGAATCTGAAGGAGGCGGCGTAGGTGAGCAAGGAGCAAGAATGATGAAGAGACGAGCTATCTTGTATGCTAGAGCATCAGACGCGAAGCAGATGCAGAAGGATTTGTCTATACCAGGACAGCTTGAGGCTCTGCGCAAGTACGCCCATGCGCACGGCTACGAGATCGTAGGCGAGTACAGCGACGGCGGGAAAAGCGGCAGGACTACGGATCACCGCACGGCGTTTGCCGAGGTGATCTCGTTGGCACGAGAGGGCAGGCACACTTTTGTTGCGATCCTGGTCTGGAAGTTCAGCCGATTTTCGCGGAACCGCGAGGACTCAATCGTGCTCAAGAGCCTGCTTCGGAGGCGCGGGGTTGATGTTGTCTCGATTAACGAGCCGATTGACGATTCCCCAGCAGGCAAGTTGCAGGAAGGCATAATTGAGGTCATTGACGAGTTCTACAGCCTGAACCTGGCTGAGGATACTCTGAGGGGAATGCGGATGAATGCCGAGGCTGGATACTACAACGGCGGCGGCACACCTACCGGATACCGCGCAGCACGAGTGTCGGTCGGCACTGCGGAGCGGACTCGGCTTGTGCCGGATGATGAGTACGCTCCGGTGGTGAAGCGAGTGTTCCAAATGTGCGCCGAGGGCACGGGAGCGAAGGAGATCGCGAACTCATTGAACGCGGACGGACTTCGCACGCCTCGCGGAAAACGCTGGAGCAAGACGACGATCCTGCACATCCTGCGGAATGAGGTCTACCTGGGGACCATAGTTTGGAACAGAAAGCCGAACAGCGGAACCGGAAGCCGCGATAACTCGGACGATGAGTGTATCCGCGTGGAGAACAGTCACCCAGCGTTAGTAGACGCGGCTGTTTTTCGCAAAGTGCAGTCGCTGATACAGGAGCGCGGCAAGACCCATCGGCATCCTCGTGAGGTCAGCAGCGAGTACCTCTTGAGTGGGAGGGTCGTCTGCGGCAAGTGTGGGCAGAAAATGATCGGTAGCGCGGCCAAGTCGGGGCGGTACCGGTACTACACCTGCCAAAACTTCGCCAAGCGCGGCAAGACCGCCTGCGATGCGAAGTCCATCTCGAAGGAGAGGTTGGAAGCACAGATAGTTGAGCACATCAGCGAGCAAGTTCTAACCCGCAACAACCTTCGGCGTCTGACTACCCTAGTAAACGCGGAGATGAATGAATCTCAGGCTGCTATCGGGGACGAACTCGCAGTAATCGGGGGAAACTTGCAGGATCGGGAGAAACGCCTTCGATCCCTGTATGACGCCCTAGAGACGACGAAACTCAGTCTTGACGATCTTGCACCGAGAATCAAGGAGCTACGCGCCGACATCGCGTTGTTGGAGTCGAAGCGCGATGAACTGACCTCACTGTCTTCAGTGTCGTCGCCGACTGCGGTCGAGAACTCGGTGATAGAGTCGATGGTTGCCGATCTTAACGCGCTGCTCAAGACCGGCTCCATTGCGGACCAGAAGACGTTCCTGCGGTCGTTCATCAAAGGCGTCACGGTCACGGACAAGAAGGTGGATATCGCCTATTTGATGCCACAACGGCCCGCGTGTAAACCACGTGGGCCGCGAGTTCTATCTATAGACAAAATTGGCTCCCCATGTGCAACCCTCTTCATAACCGTTCTCTTTCTCCCGCTGTTAACCGAAAACCTTCAATATCAACGGGTTATCAAAGATCAGGCCGTTCCGGCTCGCCGGAAGCGGCGTCAATGTCG